>NZ_CAJXPA010000202.1 GCF_913058035.1 uncultured Paraglaciecola sp.
AGAATCATCTTGTTTAATCGCTAGAGTATTACCTGGCTCTGATATTAAAGGGGTGGCAGTGGGCAATGGCATACCTTACAGCCGAGTGATTGCTGCTCAACTAAATGATGATAAAATCAGCCGTGTTTGTGATTTTAATGAACCCGGCATTATTTTAGTTAAAGGCCCTAATATCTTTCAGGGCTATTTGAATGCAAATGATAATGAGGGGGCTTGGGTTGAAGATGAGTGGTTTAACACCGGTGATTTAGGGGTGATTAATGCGCTAGGGCATATTCAGTTGACTGGTCGAGCAAAAGATTTGATTATCCGTGGTGGTCATAATATTGATCCCCAAATCATTGAAGATGTACTCATGGGCCATGCTGGTGTGATCCAATCGGTGGCGATTGGCCAACCTGATGTGCATTCAGGAGAAATACCCGTTGCCTATGTGGTGGTGAAAGATAAACGACAAACTACAGCATCTGAATTATTGGCCTTTTGCCAAGAGCATATCAGCGAAAGGGCGGCTATCCCCAAGCGTATCGAAATTCTTGAGAGCATACCGGTAACAGCTGTTGGTAAAGTCTTCAAACCGTTGTTACGTAATAAAGCCACCGAATTTAGTGTTAATGATTTATTTAACAAACATGATATCAGCGCGCACGTTAAGTCAGAATTCGATCCTGAAAAAGGGCAGGTGGTACATATTCAACTATCAAATAGTCAAGACCAAGACAAAGCCGCTACATTACTTATCGCTTTTCCAGTTTTAGTTAAATACATAAACGGTTAAATACATCAATCTATAAGGAAAAATCATGCAAGATGCATATATCTACGATGCCGCACGAACCGCATTTGGACGCCATGGTGGCGTTTTATCTTCGGTCCGACCCGATGATATGTTGGCGCACCTTATTAAAACGTTAGTACAACGCAATAACTTTGATTTAAGTCTGTATGAAGATGTGATTGCTGGTAATACTAATCAGGCGGGTGAAGATAGCCGAAACGTAGCACGTACTTCAGGGTTACTGGCTGGCTTGCCAATTGAAACCGGTGGTTTAACTGTTAACCGTTTATGTGGATCAAGTTTAGCCGCGGCCCTAGATGCAGCCCGTTGTGTAAAAACGAATGAAGGTGATTTATTCGTAGCTTGTGGTGTTGAGTCTATGAGTCGTGCACCTTTTGTTTTAGCCAAAGCTACTTCTGCCTTTGCTAGGCAACAAGAAATGTTTGATACCACTATGGGCGCGCGTTTTACTAACCCAGAAATTGTTAAGCAGTTTGGTGGTCATTCAATGCCTGAAACCGCAGACAACATTGCCAGCGATTTACATATTAGTAGACAAGAATGCGATGTATTTGCAGCGGCCTCTCAAGCAAAATACGAAACGGCAAAAGTAGCTGGATATTTTACAGATGAAATCATTCCTATTGAGGTGTCGCAAGGTCGCAAGAAGTCAGCACTGTCAGTGATAACAGATGAACATCCACGTCCTGCATCTACATTAGAAGCACTCAGTAATTTACGACCCTTATTTGATGGCGTCGTCACTGCAGGTAATGCTTCAGGCATCAACGACGGCGCCTCTGCCATGATCATTGGCAATAAAGAGGTAGGTGAAAAGGCGGGTATTAAACCTCGTGGTAGAATTATTGCCGGTGCCATAGCGGGTGTACCACCACGATTGATGGGCTTAGGCCCTGTGCCTGCTACCCAAAAAGTATTAGCAAGAGCAGGCTTAACCCTAGCCGATATGGACGTTTTAGAATTTAATGAAGCATTTGCAGTACAAGCGTTAGGGTGCATGAAACAACTAGGCATTGCTTTTGATGACCCGCGTGTTAATCAAAATGGCGGTGCGATTGCGATTGGTCATCCTTTGGGTGCCAGTGGTACACGGATTATGTTGACAGCACTGCGGCAACTAGAAAAAACCGGTGGTCGCTATGCACTTGCGACAATGTGTATTGGCATCGGTCAAGGTATCGCTGTCGTGATCGAACGTGTTTAGATCTCCAGTAAATCACCAATGAATTTCCAACGCATCTCCAATGAGTCTTTAATAAGTCTCCAATAAAGAGTGTTCTAAAAGTAAGGAATGGATTTATGTCAGTTGTTAGTTATCAGTTAGAGGGTGATATCGGTGTTATTCGATTAAATAACCCGCCAGTCAACGCACTTTCTCATGCATTACGAAGCGGCATTCAAGATGCGGTAACACAGGCACAAGATGATGCCTCTTTAGCTTTGGTATTGATGTGTGAAGGGCGCACGTTCATTGCTGGTGCAGATATCTCAGAGTTCGGTAAACCACCGATGTTGCCTTCATTACCTGAGCTGCTTATTGTGCTTGAAGCATCCAAAAAACCTATCATTGCTGCCATACACGGTACCGCACTAGGCGGTGGCTTAGAGACTGCGTTGGCTTGTCATTATCGTTGTGCACTACCTTCAGCTCAAGTTGGTTTACCTGAAGTTAAATTAGGTTTGTTACCTGGTGCTGGTGGCACACAACGCGTACCAAGGTTAACTGGCGTGAAAGCCGCACTTGATTTAATGACAACCGGTGCACCTATTGCTGCAGCACAAGCACTCAATATTGGTTTAATTGATAAAGTGGTTGAAGGTGATTTACTTAGCGCAGCACTAGATTTTGCGAATGAAGTGATTGAACAAGGTGCCGAGCTGAAACGAGTCAGGGATTTAGAGGTTGATAAAACCGCTACATCAGCTGAATACTTCGCAGAGCTATTTACTGATTATAGGAAAACATTAAGTAAACGTTTTCGGGGTCAAGAAGCGCCACATCGCATTGTGGAATGTATTGAAGCGGCGTTAAATACTCCTTTTGATGAGGGTTTAAAAGTTGAAAGACGACTCTTTGTAGAGTGTATGCAATCACCCCAGTCTTGGGCATTACAGCATATGTTTTTTGCACAAAGAATGTCTTCTAAAGTGAAAGGTTTACCCAAAGACACCCAATTAAAAGATATCAAGCGCGTGGGTATTATTGGTGGTGGATTAATGGGAGGAGGCATTGCAATGAATTTTGTAAATGTGGGTATCTCGGTTACCTTGCTGGAAATAAGCCAAGAAGCCTTACAGCGGGGTAAAGATCTTATCGCTAAAAATTACGCTATGACAGTCAGTAAAGGTAAGTTGACTGTTGAGCTGGCCACTCAGCGCCAAGACATGATAACGGGTACCACTGATTACCATGATTTAGCGGATATGGATTTGGTTATTGAGGCGGTGTTTGAAAATTTAGACATCAAGAAACAAGTATTCGCCAAGCTTGATAATGTGTGTAAGCAAGGTGCTATTTTAGCCAGTAACACTTCTTATCAAGACGTTAATTTAATTGCTCAGTCAACGTCCAGGCCACAAGATGTGATTGGCCTACATTTTTTCAGCCCTGCTAATGTCATGAAATTACTTGAAATTGTGCGTGGTGATGAAACGTCAAATGAAGTAGTAGCGACATCGATGGCTATTGCTAAAAGCATTAAAAAAGTCCCTGCATTGTCTCGTGTTTGTTATGGCTTTATAGGTAATCGTATGTTGCGACATTATGCCCGTGAAGCGCAATTATGTTTGCTTGAGGGCTCAACGCCGCAAGATATAGACGCAGTGATGCAAAACTTTGGCATGGCAATGGGGCCTTTAGCGGTAGGCGACTTAGCGGGAATAGACATTGGTTATAAAGCCCGTGAAGGCTTAACTGATGAACAAAAAGGTGATGTCAGAACCTACTGTATAGCCGATGCTTTATATGAAATGGGTCGTTTAGGTCAGAAAACGGGTGCAGGATATTACCAATATGATCCCGACACTAGGCAGCGAAGTGTCGACCCAGTAGTACTGGAGGTGATTGAAGCACAAGCTAAAAAAATGGGAGTTGAACGCAAGGTCATCAGTGACAAGACTATCTTGGAGCGTTTGACTTTTGCTTTGATCAACGAAGGTTTTAAAATACTCGAGGAAGGTATCGCACAACGACCTAGTGATATTGATGTGGTTTACGCATTCGGTTATGGTTTCCCTGCATACCGAGGAGGCCCAATGTTTTATGCAGATACCATCGGTTTAGAGAAAATTTATCACACTGTTTGTGAATTTGCTGACACTTACGGTGAAGAGTTTTGGCAACCTGCAGCGTTATTAAAACAACTTGTCGAAGAAGGAAAAACCTTAACTCAGTGGGCTAATAGCTAAATAAGTTTACAATGCGTTATGTGGGTTTTCTGGCGTAACGCATTGTTTGTTGATCACATCGAATATCTTATAGAGGACCAATATGTCAATTCCAAAGACATTACAAAATAAATTAACTTTGCCCGTCATCAGTGCTCCTATGTTTATCATCTCTGGACCCGAATTAGTCATTGCGCAATGTAAAGCTGGTATTGTTGGGTCTTTCCCGGCTCTTAATGCCCGCCCACAATCGTTACTGGGTGAGTGGCTAACCACTATCATCACTGAATTAGATGCCTATCAGGCAGCCAATCCGAACGCTATCGTTTCGCCCTTTGCGGTTAATTTAATTGTGCATAAGAGCAACGACCGTTTAGAAGATGATGTAAACACCTGCATTGAATTCAAGGTGCCGATTATTATTACCAGCTTGCGTGCCTTAGATCCTAATTTGGTTGAACGTATTCATGCTTACGGTGGCATTATTTTTCATGATGTTATTAATGTGCGTCATGCCCAAAAAGCCATAGAAGTGGGTGTTGATGGATTAGTGTTGGTGTGTGCTGGTGCTGGTGGTCATGCGGGAACGTTAAGTCCTTTTGCTTTAGTGAGTGAAATTAAACAATTTTTTGATGGCCCTATTGCATTGTCAGGCTCGATTGCCAACGGTGCCTCTATATTGTCAGCACAAGCGTTAGGGGCTGACTTTGCTTACATAGGCACGCGTTTTATTGCCAGCAAAGAAGCCAATGCCGAACAGGCATATAAAACCATGTTGGTTGAAAGTAGTGCCAAAGACATTGTGTACAGCTCTTTATTTACCGGCGTGCATGGAAATTACCTTAAACCCAGTATTACTAATGCTGGCTTAGACCCAGATGATTTAGAGCAGGGCGATAAAAATAAAATGAAATTTGGCTCTGAGGGCGGCAGTAAAACTAAGGCTTGGAAAGATATTTGGGGTGCAGGCCAAGGACTAGGCAGTATTGCTGATGTCGCCGATGTGGCTTCGATTGTTGCCCGCTTCAAAACAGAATACGACCTGGCATTCTCCCGTTTAAATGGTCTGAATAATCAGTAAGTGCAGTCAGCTAGTGTAATTAGCTAGTACAATAAATAGGCGCAATAAATATGGAATCTGAAGAAAACGTACTCATTCACACTGACAGTGGTGTTTTACACATTGGTATTCATCGTCCCAAGAAAAAAAATGCTTTAACCCGCTCAATGTATCTTGCTATGGCTAAAGCACTAAAAGACAGTGTGTCTGATGACAGTGTTAAAGTTGTGTTGATCCACGGCACTCGAGATGCGTTTTCAGCAGGTAATGATTTAAATGATTTTAATACTCGTGATTTTGATCAACCTTCACCGGCATCAATTCTATTACGTGAACTACATCACTATCCTAAGCCAATCGTCGGCGCAGTATCTGGTGTAGCTATTGGCATAGGCGTCACTATGCTGCTGCATTTTGATTTGGTTTATGCATCAGACACGTCTTTTAAAATGCCTTTCGTCGATTTAGGTGCTTGCCCTGAAGGCGGCTCAAGTCTGCTTATTCCTTTGTTAGCAGGTCATCGTAAAGCCGCAGAAGTATTAATGCTGGGTGATGCTTTTAATACGCAATCAGCTATTAATATGGGTATTGTTAACCAGCAAGTAGACAAATCTGAAGTCCTTGAGTTTGCCTTATCTAAAGCAAAAGCATTGGCACTCAAACCTCAAAACGCTTTGCGAACCACTAAAAGATTGCTAAAAGCACCGCAGCAGACACTGCTTGGTCAAATTATTGAAGATGAGTTAGTGATTTTTTCTGAGTTACTACAAAGCGAAGAATCACAAGCCGCCAGAAAAACAAAATAAGAGTGTTAAAAATATAATGACATCTTGGGCAAATAAAATAATGCCGCCTTTTAATAACCATTTAGGTTTTGTGGTTGAAGAATGGCGAGAAAAACATATTAAAATGAGTGCTGAACTTAAACCTGAACATCTGAACCGCTCAGATATACCCCATGGTGGTTTTATTTCGGCCTTATTAGATGCAACCACAGCATTGTCTGGGGCATACAGTGATGACCCGATTGAGTATAGAAAAGCGCTGACCCTATCCTTAAACATTAGTTTTTTAGGACAAGCACAATCCAACACGCTTTATGCTGTTGGAAAGGTGACGGCTTCGGGTAGAAATATCTATTATGCTTCAGCCGAAGTATTCGATTCTTTTGATAATCTGATTGCTTCAGGACAAGGCGTATTTCGATATAGAAAAAATACATCCAATGAGGGCGTACTTTAATGTGGTGAAGGTATAGAAGCTTGTTACTTAACAAAACGACCTGTTTGCTACTAGGGTTAATGCGGGTAGAAGTTGCAGAAGCACTTCGATTAAGGTCTAAGACAAATATTAGGTATCAATATATGGCTTCATTCCTCGTTGGGAACAATCTTTATAACAGCTAACAAGGCTTTTTTATATTTCAAATGATAACATCAGATTACAATATAAAGTCTAGATG
>NZ_CAJXPA010000203.1 GCF_913058035.1 uncultured Paraglaciecola sp.
CCATTGAATAAAATTACCTCAAAAACACCCTGTGGATAAAAGACATACTTACACCCAACTTATACATATTTGATCAAGGATTACACACATACTTTACTTGCTTGTAACTTATTGAACTATAATAAAAATAATGACTTACCAACAGAAAAGTGGCTGCTTAATAATAGTAATAATAAACAAAGATCTAAAAGATCTTATAAATACTAAGGGATCCACAAACACTAATTGAGTAGTTTTTAAGCATTTTACTTACGCTAAAATCTATATAGAATGTGCCTCCCATTTTATGTGCATGACAATGATCATATTGATCATTTAGCTTTAGAGGAAAATCATGTTTTATCAACAACATTTCGACGTCATCGTCGTCGGTGGTGGCCACGCCGGAACAGAAGCTGCGTTAGCATCTGCACGCATGGGTTCAAGTACTCTTTTGCTAACACACAACATTGAAACGCTTGGACAAATGTCTTGTAATCCAGCAATAGGCGGAATTGGAAAAGGCCATCTAGTCAAAGAAATAGACGCGTTAGGCGGTGCTATGGCCATAGCAACTGATAAAGCTGGAATCCAATTTAGAACTCTGAATTCAAGTAAAGGTCCAGCTGTAAGGGCCACACGAGCTCAAGCAGATAGAACACTATACCGAATTGAAATTCGTAAAATCGTTGAAAATCAGGAAAACCTTACTTTGTTTCAACAATCTTGTGATGATCTGATCGTAGAACAAGATCGTGTGGTTGGTGTTGTGACACAAATGGGCCTTAAATTTCATGCCAAAACAGTTGTGATCACTGTAGGCACATTTTTAGGTGGAACCATACATATTGGTATGGAAAACCATAAAGGAGGCCGTGCTGGGGATCCTCCGTCGATTGCGCTGGCACAAAGGCTTCGTGCATTACCTTTTCGAGTTGATCGTTTAAAAACAGGAACACCGGCAAGATTAGACGCACGGACTTTAAATTTTGATGTAATGCAAAAACAGCATGGTGATACACCAGTTCCAGTTTTTTCATATATGGGAAAAGCTAGCGATCATCCTCAACAAATACCTTGCTACATCACACATACGAATGAAAATACTCATGATATTATCCGTGGTGGATTAGATAGATCCCCTATGTATACTGGTGTAATAGAAGGTATTGGACCAAGATATTGTCCTTCAATTGAAGATAAGATTCATCGTTTTGCAGATAAAAAGTCACATCAGATATTTGTTGAACCAGAAGGATTAAACAGTATAGAAGTTTACCCGAATGGGATTTCTACAAGTTTACCATTCGACGTTCAAATGGAATTTGTTCGCTCTATCATCGGTTTTGAAAATGCACACATTGTTCGTCCAGGCTATGCAATTGAGTATGATTTCTTCGATCCACGTGATCTTAAACAAACTTTAGAAACCAAATTTATCAATGGTTTATTTTTTGCTGGTCAAATTAATGGCACCACAGGTTATGAAGAAGCAGGTGCGCAAGGTTTGATAGCTGGCGTAAATGCAGCTCTACAAGTTCAACAGAAAGAAGAATTTATATTGCGTCGTGATGAAGCCTACATGGGAGTACTTATTGATGACTTGTCTACTATGGGTACTAAGGAACCTTACCGTATGTTTACCAGTCGTGCTGAATACCGCCTATTGTTGCGTGAAGACAACGCTGATATTCGATTGACGGCCAAGGGTTATGCTATTGGCTTAGTGGATGAAAATAGGTGGAAGGCATTTAATCAAAAATTAGAAGCTATTGAATTGGAAAGACAGAGGCTTAGATCAACTTGGGTATATCCATCGCATGGATCAACTGAAGCGTTAAATGAATTGTTAAAAAATCCAGTTACCAAAGAAAATACATTAGAAGATTTAATAAGACGACCAGAGATGACTTATAAAATATTAATGCAAATAGAAGACTTTGGACCGGAGATTGATAACAAGCAAGCTGCTGAACAGGTTGAAATCCAAATTAAGTACGCGGGTTACATAGAACGTCAAAAAGATGAAATAGCCAAAACGTTACGAAACGAAAATACGTTGATTCCTATGAACTTTGATTTTAGTCAAATTTCAGGTTTAAGTAATGAAGTGGTGGCTAAGTTATCAGATTCCCGCCCAGAAACGATTGGAAAAGCGGGTAGAATATCAGGCATAACTCCAGCAGCAGTATCACTTTTATTGGTGTACTTGAAAAAACATGGCTTATTAATTGGTACTAGCACTCATCAAACTAAAATTTCAGCCTGATGAGTAACGAACACATTCTAGAAAACGAACTATTAGGTGTACTCGCAAATAGTCTGAAAAATAGTGATTTGGTTGTTACTCAGGGACAACAAAAACAACTAATTAATTATGTGCTGTTAATGCATAAATGGAACAAAATTTATAATTTAACATCTGTGCGAGACCCGCGACAAATGGTTATCAAACACATTGTAGACTCAATTGTTGTCGCACCCTTCCTAGATAAAGGCTGCTACATTGATGTCGGTACAGGCCCTGGATTGCCGGGTATACCCCTTGCAATTATGTGTCCAGATAAACATTTTGTTTTACTCGATAGTTTAGGCAAACGTGTTCGGTTTATGAAACAAGTTGCCTATGAACTAAAAATAGATAATATCCAGCCAGTACAATCAAGAGTTGAAGATTTTGTCCCAGATGTAAAAATTGATGGAGTATTAAGTAGGGCCTTTGCTTCATTAAAAGATATGTTGCACTGGTGCCAACATCTGGTAGATTCTCATGGTGTTTTTCTTGCGTTGAAAGGTCGACTTCCCACCAATGAACTTAAGGAGTTACCTGTGGGATTTGTGCTACAAGAAACAACTAAACTAAACGTGTCGGGCCTTGATGGTGAACGTCATATTGTCAAAATTAAAAGACAATCAGTTAAATAGAAGCTATTCCTTCGACATTTATAAAATAAGTGTCTTTTCTATCCAAGCTTTCTAAATACAAAGTGGACAAATATTTTGGGCAAAATCATTGCAATTGCTAATCAAAAAGGTGGGGTAGGTAAAACCACAACTGCTGTTAACGTAGCGGCATCAATGGCGGCCACAAAACGTAAAGTTTTATTAATTGATCTGGACCCTCAAGGTAATGCAACTATGGGCAGCGGTGTAGATAAATATAACGTTGAAAATACTTGTTACGAATTACTGATTGAAGAAAAACCTATCGAAGAAGTGTTAATTAAGGAAACATCAGGTAAATATCATCTCATTGCAGGAAATAGTGACATTACTGCGGCAGAAATTAAACTAATGGAAGTGTTTGCTCGTGAATTGCGATTACGTAATGCATTAGCACCCGTTAAAAATTATTACGATTATATTTTTATTGATTGCCCACCTTCGCTAAATCAGCTCACAGTAAATGCCATGGCTGCAGCAGATTCTGTTTTGGTGCCTATGCAATGTGAATATTATGCACTCGAAGGACTAACTGCCTTAATGGACACCATTAAAAAACTTGCTTCCGTGGTCAATCCACGTTTAAAAATCGAAGGTGTTTTACGGACAATGTACGATCCTAGAAATAGGCTTGCTAATGATGTATCGGCTCAACTAAAACGACATTTTGGTGATCAAGTATACAGGACTGTTATTCCTAGGAATGTGCGATTAGCAGAAGCACCTAGTTTTGGCTCACCAGCTATGTATTATGATAAATCGTCTACAGGTGCGAAAGCCTACCTAGCCTTAGCAGGTGAAATATTAAGACGCGAAAAAGCCAATAAAATAACTAAATAAAATTAGTGTTAATAATAAAATGAACAATATAGAGGACGACATGTCGGCTAAAAAAAGGGGTTTAGGGAGAGGTTTGGACGCATTATTAGCAACCAGCCAAGCTGGTAAGAGCAGCGATTCAGAGTTACCTGAGAACCAAGGAGAATTACAAAGAATTCCTTTGGAATTTTTACAACCGGGTAAATATCAACCGCGCAAAGACATGTCATCAGATGCTCTCGAAGATTTAGCATCCTCTATCCGTTCTCAAGGGATTATTCAACCTATTGTTGTGCGTCAAATTTCTGAAAATAAATATGAAATAATTGCAGGTGAAAGACGTTGGCGCGCAGCTCAAATAGCACAGTTAGATGTTATTCCTTGTCTAATAAAAGATGTACCAGATGAATCAGCAGTAGCTATTGCTTTGATTGAAAATATTCAACGTGAAGACCTCAATGCAATGGAAGAAGCACAAGCACTCGATCGCTTGATGGTTGAGTTTGAACTCACTCATCAAGAAGTAGCGACTGCAGTTGGTAAACCAAGAACAACAGTGACTAACTTATTACGTTTAAATAATTTAAATGATGACGTTAAATTATTGCTAGAACATGGCGATATTGAAATGGGGCATGCCAGGGCCTTATTAGCTTTGCAAGGTGATGCCCAAAATCAGGCTGCACAAATTGTTTCAGGCAAAGGAATGACGGTACGAGACACAGAAAATCTAGTACGACGTCTACTAGAACCTACAATCGAAAAAGAGCCGACAAAAAAGGATCCTGATGTACAGCGATTGCAAACAGAGTTATCTGAAAATCTTGGAGCACCGGTAAATATTGCTCACAATGCTAAAGGAAAAGGTAAGGTAGTGATTAACTTTTCTAGCCTTGATCAACTGGATGGAATTCTAGGCCATATTAAGTAGATTAATCTATTATAACAAAGCTAAATGTCGAGCATAACAACTTCCTATTTTAAACAATTAATAAAGTATGTTGAGATTAATCACAACAAAGCGATATATAAAACACTGGAAATTATTAATCCCTACAAAAACAAAGGCTACGTGGGTAAGTTCATCTTAGCAATTTGTGCACCAAATTAGACATTAGTGTTGTAAAATGGCTATAAAAAAGTATAATTCCGGCGCTTTTTGTTTGGTTTCGAAGACAACGAGGTGAATTTGGTAAATAAGCTTGCTATAGAAGGTAAAGAGCTAGCCTTTAAAGTGTTCTTTTATCAAAGCATCGTCGTAATTTTTATAACTATTACAGTTTTGATTTTTTTTGGAAAATTTACTGCATTTTCATATTTTTATGGCGGTTTAGTTAACATAATAACAAGCGGCGTATTTGGATTTTTTGCTTTTAGGTTTTCTGGAGCCAGACAAAATAAATTGGTGGTAAAGAGTTTCAGCCGAGGAACAAAGTTAAAGTTATATATAACGTTGTTGATGTCTGTTGTGGCTTTTTCAGTGTTGGGTCTTGAGCCTGCTCCACTTTTTATAGGTTTTATGGTGAGTAACGTCTGTCAATGGGCAGCAATGTTATACACAAAAAAATGATGTAACACATAAAATAATAAGTTGATTGAATACGAATTAATTTATTTCGGCAGTAAATGTCCTTTAAAGAATTTTAAATTACTACAATTGGGTTAATCAATGGCATCTGAGATTACAACGTCAGAATATATTAAACATCACTTAACCAACGCTTCTATGTGCAATACCGAAAATGGAATTGCATTTAATAAAGCATGTGCAGACGCTGGTTTTTGGACTTGGCACGTGGACACACTTGCATGGTCTATAGGATTGGGTATTTTATTTTTATGGTTTTTCCGCTCGGTTGCGAAAAAAGCTAGCTCTGGTGTTCCAAATAAAACACAAGCATTTGTAGAAATAGTGGTCGGTTTTGTAAACGAAAACGTGACCAGCACATTTCATGGGAAAAGCGCTTTAATAGGTCCACTTGCACTAACAATTTTTTGTTGGGTAATATTAATGAATATGATGGACTTGGTACCTGTTGACATTTTACCGAGTATAGCCGGTATGGTTGGAGAGTATGGATTCGGTATGGATCCTAAAGATGTTTATATGAAGGTAGTTCCTACCACTGATTTAAACGTGACGGCAGCGCTTGCTCTTGGTGTGTTCTTTCTTATTTTGTATTATTCAATCAAAATGAAAGGTTTTCGTGGTTTCACAAAAGAAATGACAATGACACCATTCAATCATTGGGCATTCATTCCCGTTAATTTTATGATTGAATCAGTTACATTATTAGCACGACCCTTTTCATTGGCATTACGTTTATTCGGAAATTTATATGCCAGTGAATTGATATTTATCTTGATAGCTACTGTCGGTTTAATGCAATTACCCTTGCACTTTGCTTGGGCAGTGTTTCACTTGTTGGTACTACCTTTACAAGCCTTTATTTTTATGATGTTAACCATAGTATATTTAAGCTTAGCTAGTGAAAAACACTAGAGGTTTGCAAAACACTTTTTTACTTTTACTTTAAACTTTACTAAAACTCGGAGATTTACATGTTATATATCGCAGTTGCTATAATTGTTGGTTTGGCTGCCATAGGTACGTCCATTGGTTTCGCCCTACTAGGTGGAAAATTCTTAGAATCTGTTGCTCGTCAACCAGAACTAGCAGGCTCATTGCAAACTAAAATGTTTATTGTTGCAGGTCTTGTTGATGCAATCCCAATGATTGGTGTTGGTCTTTCTATGTACCTATTGTTTGCTGTTGGTGCTTAGTTGTCAGCCTTCATTTTTAGCAAACATTTAATTAGGAGGTTCGGTCGTGAATGTTAACGCCACTCTAATAGGTCAATTAATTGCATTTATGTTCTTTGTTGGGTTCTGCATGAAGTATGTATGGCCTCCAATAATAGC
>NZ_CAJXPA010000204.1 GCF_913058035.1 uncultured Paraglaciecola sp.
GTTATTTATCACTTTGACTATTCTCAAATTAACTAATTTAGAGAACATTAATTATGGCGTTTACACGACAACAACTTTGGAATAACTATCTTTATGGTTATCATAAATCATATATCAAATGTTGTGCTAAGCGGAACATTGGCTGCGAGTCATTTGAACCCAAAGATACTTACACTATAAATCTAATATAGAAAGATCTAGAAAAGCACCCGCATCCGTTGCTGAATTTACCCTAGGGACGGTACCAATAAATGGTGCGTCTAAAAGGGATTTTAAACTGTCAATGTTACTTTCTAAAAATGGCATATCTGGGTCAACAAGATTTGCTACCCATCCTGCGATTTTTAAGCCATCGTTACGAACACTTTCAGCAGTTAATACTGCGTGATTCAAACAACCTAAACGCATACCTACAACTAAAATAACGGATAAGTTTCTCTCCACTACAAATTCTGATAAGTACCGTGGTTGACCTTCAAAGTCTATACCTAACGGTAAACGCCATCCTCCAGCGCCTTCAACAATCAATACATCTGGTTTTTTTTGTAATAAACATATAAACCCCTCGCGGACTGTGTCTATTGATATTGGCTGGGCAGTCTTATCTTCACTTAGATTTTGAGCGGCTAAATGTGGTGCAATAGCCGCTTCGAATGGAATTGGATTAACTTCGTCATAACTTAAATCAATACTTGAACACTTTTGCAAGGTCATAGCATCTTCATTACGTAACCCATGAGCTGTCAGCTCGCAACCCGCTGCAATAGGTTTATAACCGGCAGTCAGTAAACCCTTTTTATTGAGTAAAATAAGTAGCGCTTCAGTAATAAATGTTTTGCCCACTTCTGTGTCTGTGCCTGTTACAAAAAATGCACGGCATTTAACTGATAAACTTCCCATGATAATCCTATTTACTGCAATATAAGAAACAGACCTGATATGTCAGCGGAAGTTGCATATTTTCCGCATATTTCTGTTGATAAAAAGTTTCAAGATGTTGCAAAGTATGTCGGTTTAAAACATTTTTACTGTCACACTTTGATTGTCCTACTGAATCTTGACTTGTGAGTAACACATTGGCACCAATTGATTTAATTGAGGACAACAATTGTCTAATATTTTGATGCCAAGTCACGTATTGCTTTTCTTGCATAGTCACTTTCAGTCCTTGTGATTTTGCTGCATCAAGCCAAGTTTGAGCATTGGAAAAATGATTAACATGACGCTGATTATCGATCGTTTGCCAACTATCGTTCAGTTGATTAAATGAACCGTCACACATAATTGCTAATACAGCGTTTGCACCACAAGCCATTACCCGAGTTATTTCTGACATAACCGCATCTTGATTGTCAGACCATTGCAACATCATAGATGAGAATACCATATCAACCGAGTTATCTGCCATAGGTAAAAAGTCTGCATCACCTTGTAACCAGCAAATGGATAGATCGTCAGATAAATTAATTTGTTTGGCGTAGGTTAGCATGCCAAAAGCTAAATCCATTGCGACTAATGTGTCACACCTAGTAGCAAGATGTCGACTAATACGACCTGTTCCACAGCCTATATCTAAACCTTTTTTATAGTGATAAGACACATACTTCATAGCGTCAAAAGCTATATCAAGTTGTACATCAGCGGCAGAATTATATGTGTTTGCAGCACGACTAAATTGTTGAGCAATACGTATCTTATTGTAACTGGTTATTTCAGATATCACTTAATATCCTTACTAGCGTGCAATACAATCTGCAAACCATCAACTAATGCTTCTATATCTCGAATTTCATGTCCTGCGGTTAACGTAATCCGCAGTCTGTCGGTATATTTAGGTACAGTTGGGTAGCGAATAGCAGTGACCCATAAACCTAATAATTTTAATTTTTCGCTAGCAGCTAAGGCTTTTTTAGCATCGCCTATTACCAAAGGTTGGATCGCCGTGTTCGAAGGCATTAAAATCAGCCCAGCTTTTTGAGCTAACCATTTAAATTGTTCAATTCGCTGGGCAAGAATAGAACGGCGTTCGGAGCATTGTTTGGCTTGTAAACTAATTAAAGTTGCATAGGCTTGCGCTGCAGGCATAGCGGTGCTGTAAATGTAATGTCTGGCAAAGTTAATTAAATAATCAATAAAGTCATGACTTCCAGCAACAAATGCGCCAGCTGTCCCTATCGCCTTACCAAATGTAGCCATCAGAATAGGGACTTGTTGTTGCGACAAATTGTGGGTTTCTATCACTCCCCTACCGTTTTTTCCTAACGCGCCAAAACCGTGGGCATCATCTATCATTAACCAAGCATCTGCTTGTTTACTCATGGTAACCATCGTATACAGAGGTGCTTGGTCACCGTCCATACTAAAAACACCTTCAGTGGCAACTAAGGTATTTGTTTTTTTTTGCGTACCATTAGCATCCAATAACATATGGAGATGTTCGGTATTGTTGTGCTTAAAACGCATTAATTTAGCATTTGAGACCTGTGCGCCTTCAATAAAAGAGGCGTGCATTAATTTATCGGCAATAATCACATCTTCATTATGCGCATGGCTTTGACTAAAGACACCTTTGCTAAAAAGAGCTTGGCAAATAGCTTGGTTAGCTGCAAAACCAGAATTAAACAACAACACTTTGTCGCGTTTAAGTTCAGATGCTAGATATTCTTCCAGAGCTTGATGCGCATTGGTATAACCGGTCACTAAAGGTGATGCACCGCTACCAGCACCGTATTCACTTATGCCATCAATCCAAGCTTGCGACACTAAGCTTGAACGGCGCATAGCTAAATAGTCATTGCTGGAAAAATTGATATAGTGCTGTCCGTCGATTTCAATCATTTGTCCTGCAGCTGAATTTACCGTGTTGTGTGATCGTAAAAGCCCTTCACTTCGGCGCTTATCTAAAGCCGTAGCAATAAAATCGAATGCCATCAGATGTCAGCTGTTTTAGCTTGTTGAGACGACGCGTCATAAAATAAATGTTCGCTAGCTTTGTCTTCGATATCATCTAAAATTAAGGCTACGTGGGCTTCATCTGAGTAGTCACGGGTTTGCGCAGAGTTGATCCCCAACTTTCTAAATAACGTTACATCTTCATGGGTTTCAGGGTTTGAAGTGGTTAACAACTTACAACCATAAAAGATCGAATTAGCACCTGCTAAAAAACACATGGCTTGCATTTGTTCATTCATCGCCTCGCGACCAGCCGATAGACGCACGTAGGCCTTTGGCATCATAATTCTAGCAATAGCAATAGTACGAATGAATTCAAAATAATCTAAGTCCTCAACATTTTCCATAGGTGTACCCTTCACTTTTACCAACATGTTGATCGGCACACTTTCTGGTTGATGCTCAAGGTTAGCTAGTTGTACCAACAAACTAGAACGGTCGGAAGTGGTTTCTCCCATGCCCACTATGCCACCAGAACAGACATTCATGCCTGAGCTCCTAACATTTGCTAATGTATCTAATCTGTCTTGATAAGTACGAGTAGTTATAATATCGCCGTAAAACTCTGGAGATGTGTCTAAATTGTGATTGTAATAGTCAAGCCCAGCTCGTTTGAGAGACAAAGCTTGGTCGCCCGTTAACATACCCAAAGTCATACAAGTTTCTAACCCAAGCTTTTTGACTTCTTTGACCATTTCAGTCACATAAGGCATATCTCTGTCACGCGGGTTTCGCCATGCAGCGCCCATACAAAAACGTGTAGAGCCAGCTTGTTTAGCTTCTTGTGCGCGCAAAATGACTTTATCCACTTCCATTAAACGCTCCTTTTCTAATCCTGTATCATAACGTGCGCTTTGTGGGCAATATTTACAATCTTCTGGACAAGCACCGGTTTTAATCGATAACAACGTGCTTACTTGTACTTGATTAGGGTCAAAATTTTGTCTATGAATAGTTTGCGCTTGAAACATTAAGTCGTTGAGTGGCATTTTAAAAAGTGCGTTTACCTCTTCAATTACCCAGTCATGTCGAATTTTAGTTTGATTGGGTGGTGATGGAGTATTTAAAGACACATTGTTTAAAGACATAGGACTACCTTGGTTTTAGACTTTACTAAATGATTTAAGGCGCTTAGTCTATGGCTCAGAATATCATTGTCAACTTAATACCAAACAAAAACTTTACAAGTGAACATATTTTGACCAAAAAAGATTTAACCTTCGATCAACAACATATTTGGCATCCTTATACCTCGGCAATCAATCCCCTTCCCTGTTACGAAGTCACGGGTGCTGAAGGTGTTTACATTCATTTAGCAACAGGTGAAAAATTAGTAGATGGTGTATCATCTTGGTGGACGGCTATTCATGGTTATAACCACCCTAAGCTTAATCAAGCAGTTAAAAGTCAAGTTGATGAATTTTCTCATGTAATGTTTGGTGGGTTAACGCATAAGCCTGCTATTGATTTATGCCGAACTTTAGTAGACATCACACCTCAAGGCTTGGACAGAGTTTTTTTGGCTGACTCAGGCTCGGTATCAGTGGAAGTGGCAATGAAAATGGCGTTGCAATACTGGGCGTGTCAAGGTAACAGCCGTAAACACCGATTTATTTCGCCCCGAAATGGTTATCATGGCGATACATTTGCTGCGATGTCAGTCTGTGATCCGATTAATGGCATGCATAGTCTATTCTCTGATGTTCTAACTCAACAAATTTTTTCACCTGCACCACAAACTCGATTCGATAAACAATGGAATGAAGATGACATTAAGCCCCTAGAGCAGCTTATTCAGGCGCATCATAATGAACTGGCAGCGTTGATAATCGAACCCATAGTGCAAAATGCCGGTGGTATGCGAATTTATCATCCTGAGTATTTAAAACGCTGTCGACAGCTTTGCAATGATTACGATATATTATTAATTTGCGACGAGATTGCCACTGGCTTTGGCCGTACAGGGAAGTTGTTTGCCTGTGAACATGCTGATGTTAGCCCAGATATTTTATGTCTAGGAAAAGCATTAACGGGTGGTTATATGACATTAGCCGCGACACTTTGTTCTGAAGATGTGGCTCAAGGGGTGTGTCAGGGTGAACCAGGCGTATTTATGCACGGTCCAACATTTATGGGCAATGCCTTAGCATGCTCGGTAGCAAATGCTAGCTTAAAAATCATTCAACAGAATGATTGGCAGACCCAAGTGTTTCAGATTGAAAGACAACTGCGAGCTGAGCTAGAACGTTGTATTCATCTAGAGGTAGTCGCCGATGTTAGAGTGATTGGAGCTATTGGCGTTGTAGAGTGTAAATCCGCTTTGAACGTAGCTGAGTTACAAAAAGCTTTTGTGCAACAAGGCGTTTGGATAAGACCTTTCGGAAAACTTGTATATATTATGCCGCCCTACATTATTAACCCGAAACAACTGAGTCAACTGACACAAGCTATATATGACGCGCTCAAATAAATTTTATCACTAGAATTTCGTATCAAGTATCTTTAGTGAAAAACAACTGGAACCTGCTCACACAGATGCTGAAGTTGTGCTTGCAGTAACTGTGTTACAGGATCTTTAGGACACTTGCGAATAAAATATTGGTAGTCTGCAATGGCCACCTGAGTACAATCCAATTGATGTAATAAAAAGCCTCGGTCTCTTCTTTCATAAGGGTCGTTGGGACAAAGATTAACCAGAAGTTCAACTGCGGTTAACGCGTCAGAGTAACGTTTTTCGTTGATGTATGACGCTTTTAAATTGTGAAGTAATCTTACAATAGTCTCATCACAACTAGCTTCTTGAAGTGCTTCCTCAGGCATTTTTTCATCTTCTATTTCATCTAAAATTGAAAAATATAAACGCTCTAAATCTTGACGACTAAGTTGGTTCCCATTTAAGGGGTCTAAATAAATCTCGGGTTGATGACTCAAACGACACTTAATTAAAAAATGTCCGGGAAAGTTCACACCACACACGTCAAAACCAAGCACTTTAGCCATAGATTGAAACACAATGGCAAGACTGACAGGGATACCAGTACGGTAATCAATTACATGATGCAGCAGACTATATTGACATAAAAAATAGTTTTTTTGATCACCACTAAAAGCTAATTCCACATAAAAAAATTGAACAAAACGTTTAAAGTTCTCTAATGTGATATCCGTTGAACTAATAAATGTTTTTGCCTGTAATACTAGCAACTCGAATTTGCGTTGATAGTCTTCAGGGTGGCAACTATCAGGCTCAAACACATTAGCTAATCGGAAACTTGCCATCAAACAATCCCGTTTATCGATAGCCTGTTTTAAATTTTTCAACTGTTCTACCCCACTTTATACACTTTCTTTTTATCGGTTTAAGTGGAGTAACCTTTACTTTAAATAATGACTAGAAACATAAAAAGTTATAAGTCACTGTTAATTAATGAGATATGAAATTTTATTAATGCGTTAGAAATACCAAACTGTTAATAATCCTAAAAATAAAATACAAC
>NZ_CAJXPA010000205.1 GCF_913058035.1 uncultured Paraglaciecola sp.
ATACTAAGTTCACTTGAACAACCACATTGCATCAATCACATACTGGAGATCCAAATATGAATACATTTACAGCGATTAACCTTGTTGCCCGCCCGACTTCTGGCCCTATAGGTGCAGATATTTTTGAAGTAGTACAAAAACCTCTTCCTAACGTAGGTCCCGGTCAAATATTAGTTAAACAAACCCATATGTCACTAGACCCAGCCATGGTTGGGTGGATGAGCCCCGATACAGAAAGTTATATACCTCCTGTTGGCTTAGGTGACGTAATGCGCTCCTCAGGTATAGGTGAGGTTGTCGAAAGTCATCACCCTGATTATGTTGTAGGTGAGCGTGTAATGGGCATGATGGGATGGACTGAGTTATCATTGAGCACGGGGGAAGGTCTCAGGAAAGTACAACCAGGCTTAGATGCTGAAATGGTTTTATCTGTGTTCGCTTTACCTGGCTTAACCGCTACTCAAGGTTTATTTGGCTTTGGAAATCCAAAAGCAGGCGAAACCATAGTCGTCAGCGGTGCGGCAGGTTCAGTAGGTTCCATAGTAGGCCAACTAGCCAAAGCAGAAGGATTAAACGTGATTGGTGTAGCAGGTTCTGACGAAAAGTGTAGTTGGATAGTTAATGAACTAGGCTTTGATGGCGCGATTAATTACAAAACAGATGATATAGATACGAAGTTGACAGAGTTGGCACCTAAAGGTGTGGATATTTACTTTGAAAATACTGGTGGCCCAATTCAACATCACGTTGTCGATCATATCAATGCCCATGGCAGAGTAATAGTGTGCGGCATGATTTCTGATTACACCGCAGAAACGCCAAGTGCAGGTCCAAATTGGATCCCTATTATCAAAAAACGTATCACTATCCAAGGCTTTACGATGCCCGATCACTTAAGTCAATTACCAGAACTAATTGGTAAACTCACACCCTATGTGATGCAAGGTAAAATAAAACACCGCTCCCATGTGTTAAATGGATTAGAAACAGCTATCGATGGTTTAAACTTACTATTGACTGGTGGTAATAAAGGTAAGTTAATCGTTAAGTTGTAAACGAGTACGATTGAAACACATCATCCGTAAATCAATTTTTGCGGATGAAAGTGATTCCTGATGAGTCACTTTTATGGCCAAGAATTGCTATCGGACTATATCGAACGATCGTATCGCCTCGCTTGTATTATAAAAAAAAATTCAAATCACACTATTATTTTTCCACTATAAAATTCTTCTTAATACTCCTTTAAGTTTTGTCATAGGCAATTGTGTTAATAAACAGATTTACTACAAGGTAATACGTATGAAAAATATTATTTCTTTCTACTAACAGCACCCCACTAAATGAATTGAGATTATTAGCCAAGTTAAATAGCAGTCAAACGAAAGTGGTTGGGTATTACTACGTAGTGTCAATCCAAGCTTATCCAAGTTTAGTCAACTATTAAGGAATTTTTGCAGTGAGCCAGCATAAGATGCTACCCGGGAATGCTCCTTTTCCGCTTAATATTGTTGCTCTTCATAGTACAAAAAGTGCAAAAGAGGGAGCTCAAACAACCATTTGTGATGGCGTTGTGCTTTTTGCAAATATGTCCAAAGAATTACAAAAGGCATAACAGCAAAAAGTCACAGTTTCACGACGTCTATCTTCACATCTTTGGCGACCGTATGCGGTAGATCAACATACTGATGTAAATTGTGCAAAAAAGTAACAGAAAAACATTTATCTGACTTCATAGTGATTAATAAACATCAAAGAGGAAAATTGAACGCTGTTAATAGTTTGGATTACGAATTAGATATTCAGCCTTGCTTACCAATTAAAAACCTTACCGCTGAAGGAAAGAATTAAATAGAGCAAATTGCTTTTGCAAACGCTGTGCTTGATCCTTCGTTTAATTATGAAGAACCAAGTTATACGTCCCCAATGATGAGCCAGTAGGTGAGCACTTAATGAAAACCACCTCTAAGCTTTCAGAAAAAATATACCAAGATGTACGTTGGCAAGACGGAGACTTAGAAATTGTTAATAATAAGTGTGTATTGCATGGCCGCAAAACTATTATGGGTAACGTAATAGACAAAGAACTTTTTATCGGTATGGGTTACTAGCTTTCTTTATTTTCTATGAAAGCATGTTTTTCGTATTTTATGGCTTTTTTATAAGTGCATTAACTTATCGATGATCACTTTATTGGCATCAGGGAAGGTAAATTGGCTCAGGTCATTAATATCCACCCATTGACTTTTTTGACCTTCTAGGTGGCTTGGAACGCCTTCAAAATTTTCTACCAAACGCACATCTAAGCGAACCTTTTTATCGCCATAATCATGTTCAATCAACATAAATGGGCTTTGTTGAGTTACTTGTATGCCAATTTCTTCTGAAAGCTCTCTGGTCAACGTTTGTTCTATGGTCTCATTGACTTCGCGTTTACCCCCTGGAAACTCCCATTTCCCACCTTGATGTAAGTCATCCGCGCGTTTACTGATATAGATTTTGTTATTACGTTTAATAACACCCACAGCCACTTCGACAATCTTCATCTTACTTTCCTTTATTAACCTGACCATTTATGAAAATAAAAAAGTCGGACATGAGCCCGACTTTTATAGAATTGCTTTGAAGCTATATCAACTTAACTTACCGTGACATTGTTTATACTTTTTACCTGAACCACAAGGGCAGGCATCATTACGTCCTACCTTGGGACCTTGACGTAAGGCTGTATTAGTCTGTTCTGGTTCGCTTGCTGATTCGTGTTCGAATTTCTTCGGCAAATCATCTGCTTGTCGTCTTTTCTCTTCTACCGCTTCAACATCTTCTTGGGCCTTGACTTGAACTTTACTTAATATAGTGACCACTTCTACTTTTAGAGCTTCTAACATTTCAGTGAAAAGTTCAAAAGATTCACGTTTATATTCTTGTTTAGGATTTTTTTGTGCATAACCTCTTAAATGGATACCTTGTCGTAAATGATCCATAGCAGCCAAATGTTCCTTCCAATGGCTATCAAGATTTTGCAACATTACTGCTTTTTCAAACTGCCTAATCACTTCTGGACCAACAATTTCTTCTTTGCTTTTATATGCAGCATCAACTTTTTCTAGAACTCGCTCACGAAGTTTCTCTTCATATAATTTATCATCTTCATCTAGCCACATTTGTACTGGCATATCAGTCAAAAACTCAGCTTTAAAACGTTCTTCTAAACCAGCAATATCCCACATTTCTTCTAACGATTGTGGTGGTATATATTGGTCAAGAATACCATTAACGACATCTTTACGAATGACTTCAATAGTGCCACTGATTTCGCCTTCGTCTAATAATTCATTACGCTGCTCGTAAATAACTTTTCGTTGATCATTAGCAACATCATCATATTCAAGTAATTGTTTACGCATATCAAAGTTACGGCCTTCAACTTTACGCTGAGCGTTTTCAATAGCACGTGTTACCCAAGGATGCTCAATTGCTTCACCACGCTCCATGCCTAAGCGTTTCATCATATTGCCCATTTTTTCTGAAGCAAATATGCGCATTAATGCATCATCTAAAGATAAATAAAAGCGAGATGATCCTGCATCACCTTGACGTCCAGAACGTCCACGTAACTGATTATCTATTCGACGTGATTCGTGGCGCTCAGTACCAATAATGTGTAAACCACCAGAGGCCAAAACGGCATCGTGAGCCACTTTCCAATCTTCCTTAATCTTATCAACTTTGCTTGATTTAGGATCATGAATTTTGTCTATCTCGGCTTGCCAGTTACCACCTAAAACAATATCCGTTCCACGGCCTGCCATGTTTGTAGCAATAGTAATAGCACCTGGTTTGCCAGCCTGCGATACAATATCTGCTTCTTGTTCATGGAATTTAGCATTTAACACTTTATGAGGTATTTTAGCTTTTTTCAAAATTCCCGAAATCAACTCTGAATTTTCTATTGACACGGTGCCCACTAGAGCAGGTTGACCGCGTTTTACACAATCTTTGATATCTTCGACTATTGCTTCGTACTTTTCTTCAGCGGTTAAGAAAATCAGATCAGCTTTATCATCACGAACCATAGGTTGGTTAGTAGGGATTACAACTGTGTCTAGACCGTAAATGCTTTGAAATTCAAAAGCCTCTGTATCCGCAGTACCCGTCATGCCGGAAAGCTTGTCGTACAGACGAAAATAATTCTGGAAAGTAATAGATGCTAAAGTTTGGTTTTCATTTTGAATGTGAACGCCTTCTTTAGCCTCTACTGCTTGGTGCAAACCTTCAGACCATCGACGACCCTCCATGGTGCGTCCAGTGTGTTCATCAACAATTACAATATCGTCACCTTTAACAATGTAATCTACATCTTTTGAAAAAAGCTTGTGTGCACGTAACGCAGCATTTACATGGTGCAACAATGAAATATTGGCCGCAGCAAATAAAGACTCATCTTCTGGTAAAATACCTTCGCGCTGTAAAACTTGCTCCACGAATATTTGACCGTTTTCAGTTAAGTGGACTTGTTTGCCTTTCTCATCAATGGTGTAGTGGCCGTCACCTGCTTCACCTTCTTCGTCTTCTTTTTCTTGCTTAGCAAGCTCAGGAATAATCACATTAATTTTGCGATACAACTCAGAGCTGTCTTCAGCCTGACCAGAAATAATAAGTGGTGTACGTGCTTCATCGATAAGTATTGAATCAACTTCATCAATTACGGCAAAATGTAGTGATTTCTGGACACGTTCTCCAGGACTAAATGCCATATTGTCTCGAAGATAATCAAAACCAAACTCGTTATTTGTGCCGTACGTTATGTCTGCAGCATAAGCTTCTCTTTTTTGCTCATGGTTCATACCCGGAATATTACAACCTACTGTCAAACCAAGAAATTCAAATAAGGCTCGACTCCAATCCGCATCACGGGTGGCTAAATAATCGTTTACGGTAATAACGTGAACACCTTTACCTGATATAGCGTTAAGGTATGAGGGTAAGGTTGAAGTTAACGTTTTACCTTCACCTGTTCGCATTTCAGCTATTTCACCTTGATGCAAGACTTGACCACCGAGCATTTGTACATCGAAATGACGCATTCCGTAAACTCGTTTACTGGCCTCACGTACAACTGCAAATGCTTCGACCATAATATCTTCTGTGGTCTCTTCTTTGTCTAAACGTTGCTTGAATTGGCTAGTTTTATCTTTAAGCTGATCGTCAGATAAGTCTTCGTATTCAGCCTCTAGCTGATTGATAAGGACAACAGATTTGCCCAGTTTTTTTATAGTCCGGTCGTTACGGCTGCCAAACATTTTTGTGAAAATACTAGAAAACATCGATTTACAGCTTCCAATCTAAATAATTAATAATTTTACTTGCACACAAATTAAAAACAACTTGTGAACAACCCTGTACTAAACAAAATAATCGGCTCATGAGAGCCGATTATCGATATTGAATTTTGAACCAGCAGCTGTTAAGAGCTTTTCCGATATACATACGGTAACGGATCTTGCTGTTTACCTTTGTGAATCACCTCATAATGAACATGAGGTCCAGTAGAACGACCCGTACTTCCCATCACCGCAATACTTTGCCCTTTAGTCACTACGTCACCAACCTTGACATTAACTTTTTTATTGTGTCCGTATCGTGTAACAAGGTCACCGCCATGATCGATTTCAACCAACTCGCCGTAACCATAACGACTTCCTGACCAAGTGATAATGCCTGCGCCGGTAGCAAGAACAGGTTCACCTTCCTTACCGGCAAAATCGAGGCCTTTGTGCATGGAAGGTAGACCGTTGAATGGGTCCTTGCGTATTCCATAATATGATGACAACCAGCCAGATAATACTGGTTTACCCTCTAACTTACTTTCACGGTTGATATGGTGACTTAACATGATAGATTCAAGTGCGGAGAGTTCCTGCGCTTTATTCTGAATTTTATTAAGCATGTCGGAGATCCTCGACAAAATTACGTCTTGCACTTGGATGTCAATCGTACTGCTGTCCAAAGGACCACCCATACTTGGTATTTGATTAAATGTAAATTCAGAAGGATTAAGCTTTGCTTGCTGAACTAACTTTGACCCTAGTACATCTAGACGTAGAATTTGAGTCTGCATATCTGCTAGCTTGAGCATCATACCCGCCATACGTTGCTCAGTATTTGTTTTAAGTAGACTTACTTCGCTGGCCTGTTCATCTAAACCTGTTTTAACATACTGGATTCTAGCAATATTTTCATCTGGAGAATGGGTTGAGCGGCTGGAAACGAGAAGGAGAACGCTTATAACTGACAAACCTAGCAGCAATTTTTGTTTGTTTATATTTATCATAAAACGCGCTTTATTACTTTTAAAGAGTAACGTTAGTTTCATTACTATTGACTACCTTTTAAACAT
>NZ_CAJXPA010000206.1 GCF_913058035.1 uncultured Paraglaciecola sp.
GGCATAAAATTGTTAGTTGTTCTAATTTAGCATATTAAGTTAACTTAAGACTGCTGGTTTTATTTGGACGTCGATGGATATTCAGTGATTTATCTCCCTCTGATAATTTTGTGTTGGCAGATGCACCTGAGATCCCTGACCTTGATAACGAATATTTCAGGTTGGCTCACCCACATAAAAATGACATCTCTGACTCAGTGCCTGTTACTGTCAACACCCGTGGTGTCAGTGCAAATAAAACCGTAGATGTGTTTTTTGTTCATTTAGTCGGATTTGTTGGACCTAGTAGTCGGAATTCCAATATGCAAAGCGAAAATTCAGAGGCCTAATCAATCGAATATATGCTGTCTAGCATGACCAGCATTTTTAACAATTATTTTAATAGTATATGCACCGCTCTATCGCGAAGCTCAAATTCAGTCATTTATGCCCGAAAAGTTTGATGCGGGTACCCAAGCACTAGACTTAGCTTACCAAGACATCGAATCGGCATTTGATTATTATCTAACTCATTATAATCAAGCACGTCCCTTTATTGTGGTTAATCATTGTCAGGGCACAACTCACGCTTTACGTTTATCAGAACAAAGGGTATGTGAAACTGTGTTATTCCATCAGCTAATCTGGTTGCCTATAGATAAATTTAGTCGAGGCTTTGATCAGATCACACCTTGTGAAGACACAACACAGCTAGGCTGTATAGTCAGTTAAGATATATTCGGGGAAGACGATAAGCTGGACGTAAATGTTCCGCATCGGTATGACACAGGATGGGAACTCATTCGACAAGCAGATAATAGTGCTAAACCCACCGTTTGTGTCAGCCCAATGAACTAGTAGCGTGATAAGAGTAAGATACAAAAAAGTTAGCATCTTGGTGCCATGCCCGTCGATTTTAAGCGCCCAGCGTATGATATGTTGTTGGTCAACAAACCTTGACTTATTTTTCAAGCATTACCTGCATTAAGTAGCCAGTTAACGGAGGTACAATGCAAAGACGACGACAGCCTAGAAATTATGCAGCGGGCAGATAACATTTTTCAAATAATCTAGAGCAAGGTTATGAAAGTCATCATATGCTCGGCTTTAGTCTATTTTATGGCAATATTCGACAAAACTACATTCAGCGCGTTAATCAATCTATTATGAAAAATAGCGTTTCCTATAAAAAATATTAAGGAATTTAGTATGAACATCGTAAAAAAAGTGTTTCAGCAAACGCTTAGAGTCTCATTTTTATTGTGTTACTTCAGTGTATCTGCGGCTGATGAGGCACAACAACTGTATACCTCTCAACCCGATGTAATCCCAGAATTAGGGAAACGGGGTAAATATTCAGTTGGTGTTAAGACCATTCAGACGACAAACCCACAGCAACTTAGCACTAAGGATTATAAAAGCTTGGAAGATCGCACCTTAACTCTTGAAGTATGGTACCCAGCATTAACTAAAGACATGGATATACAAGCGACTTATGAAAATGTTACACGAACTAACAAAGAATTTTCACTTCAGGGTCGCAGTGTGCGAGACGCAGCATCCAATCAAGAAAATACCTATCCGATAGTAGTGTTATCCCACGGATACACCGGCTATCGCACCATCATGTTTTATCTTGGAGAACATCTAGCTAGCCATGGTTATGTAGTTGTTGGGGTCGATCATACAGATTCTACTACAGGTGAAGTTGACTTTAAAAACGCTCCTTTTGCTGGATTTCCCAGTACCTTAATTAACCGCGCCCGTGATCAGCAATTTGTATTAGATTATTTCACTTCAACTGATTCTGATTTAGCCAAAGTAGTAGACACCAACCTTGCCTCCGTCATTGGGTTCTCTATGGGAGGGTATGGTGCAATAAACACAGTGGGTGGTTGTTATAATTTTAATCAACAAGGTCTACAAGGCTTCGGTTTCCCTGAATCCAATGCAAAGGCATTGTTACCAGTATTTAATACTTGTAACGCGGGAAGGAAGAAAGTTGATAGTCGCTGGAAAGCTATGGTTGCTTTTGCTCCTTGGGGACAAGAACAAAATTTACACACATTGGATGATATTCAAGTACCGAGTTTATACGTTACCGGTGATCATGATGATATATCTGGTTATGAACGAGGTGTAAAAAGGTTATTCGAACAGTCAGCAGCAAAAGACAGCTTTATGTTGGTGTATGAAAATGCTCGGCACAATGTGGCACCACATCCAGCGCCAGAAATAGCTTATGCTGATGAGGCGGATTTAGGCCTTTATTATGAGCCAGTTTGGAGCAGTGAGACCCTCAACCGTATTAACCAACATATGACTTTGGCTTTTTTAAACTGTTATGTAAAAAAACATGTGTCTGCATGTGATTATTTGCCTAAAAGAGAAAGTAGCACCCAAGTTAAACAAGCTGGTGGTAAATTAACAGATCCTTGGCCGGGTTTTGCTAACAGGTGGGCAGTGGGCATGAGGTTTGTTCGAAAATAATAAATAGCAGTTAACAAATAGCAGTTAACAAATAGCAGTTAACAAATAGCAGTTAATTAATAACAGAGTATAAAGGTACATGGACATAGACATATTTCAAGTTGACGCTTTTGCGGAACAAGTCTTTAAGGGTAACCCAGCCGCGGTATGTCCCTTAGATATGTGGATAGCTGACGAACTACTGCAAGATATTGCACAAGCAAATAATTTGTCTGAAACCGCTTTTTTTGTGCCTTATCAGGATAATTTCCAATTACGCTGGTTTACGCCGTCCCATGAAGTGGACTTATGTGGTCACGCAACATTAGCTGCTGCTCATGTACTGTTTACACATTTAGGATATGAAAAGCCTGAAATTTGCTTTAATACTAAAAGTGGGGACTTGTTGGTGACTAAAAAGTCCAATGGGTTAGAAATGGATTTTCCTGCATCTTTGCCAAAGCCAGTGATTGCCCCTGATAATTTGTTGTTGGGACTAGGAGGGGAGATAAAGCCTAAAGCTATATCTGCAGCTTTTGATTATATTATTGAACTTGACGACGAGGCAGCAGTGAAAAAACTTTCGCCTAATTTTGAATTATGGAAGACCATTGATCTTAGAGGTGTGGTGGTGACTGCAGCAGGTAGCGATGTTGATTTTGTTAGCCGATGTTTTTTCCCTAAGTTAGATGTTAATGAAGATCCCGTAACAGGTTCAGCCCATTGCGAATTAGCCCCTTACTGGTCGAAAAAATTGAATAAAAAAAGATTGAAAGCCAAGCAGTTATCACCCAGATCTGGAGAAGTTAAATGTCAACTTATCGGTAATCGTGTGTTACTAAACGGTAAAGTAGTAGATTATATGCATGGTAAGATAAACTTTTAAAATCATAGATTTTATCAATATCTTAAGTATTAATATCGTTCACTTATGCGAACGATATTTTATAATTACTACGTTTATTATTCTTGCGTAAAGGTTAGCCCTGCGTTTGTCACAAGACGTTTAATCAGTTTTTCGCCCATGGCTGGAGCTGATGTCCAAATACCACCTTGAGTGTCTACTGCGTCCTTTACCAAACAAATAGCTGCTTCGGTGATGATTTTTGAAGTAGAACCATAGCCTGGGTCTCTATCGCCTGTAACTGCCACTTTAATGACATTACCATTATCGTCAGAGCCAACATATACCATGTCATACAAACCTGCTTCACGTTCTTCTTTACTTGGACCTTCACCTGGTTTGGGACCACCGTCACCCCCCATGCTTTTGTCATTCGCCATAGCATTGGCGATAGTTTCACCTTTTTCGCCAGGTCCTGTCATAAACATTTCGTCATACACAAAATCGTCGCCATATTCGCTATTCAACAGAAAGTTAGAACGCTGCACGTTGCGTGTATTGATGGCTGCCATTACAAAAGGTGTTACCCAAGATCCCAAGTCTTCCTCGTAGTATGGTTTATTGCCATAAGGTTGATCGGCACCTTTAAACCCTGGAGTAAGAGAGAACGGGTTAAGCAAAGCCTGCATTTTGGCCGGATCTTTTTTAGCCGCTATAAGCGTCTCTTTAAAGCTTGCTGCTGTACCACCTGAGAAAGTACCTTTCATTTTTCTAACACGACATCTTACTCTAGGCATAGGGTGACCAAATTTTTCTTTGGCTAATTGTTGTAAGTGATAAACTCCTAAGTCAGATGGAATAGAGTCAAAACCACAAGAGAATACTATACGCGCGCCACTGGCTTTAGCTGCTTCCTCATGGGCAGGGATCATTTCACTCATCCATACCGGCTCGCCACATAAGTCCACATAATCTACTCCAGATTTAGCGCACATAGCCACCAAATCTGAACCGTATAATTGATATGGACCTACAGTGGTTAAAACCAGTTTAGTCTTATCTAACATCGCTTGAATTGAGCTTAAATCCTCAGAGTCAGCTACAACTAAGGGAGTATTTGCAGGTGCACCAATTTCATCTCTTACTGAAGCTAGTTTTTCAGCACTTCTCCCAGCCATTGCCCATTTTACTGAATTATCACCAGCGTATTGCTTAACCAAATACTCAGCAACTAGTCTTCCTGTAAAACCGGTTGCACCATAAATAACAATATCGAATTCTTTATTTATACTCATTAGACATTTCCTTAAACGTTCCATCAAATTTAGTATGTTGAGTGTAATGGGGATTAACTTGAATTTTAATTTATTTGGGGAATGGCTAACTATATTCTTTATTAATAAACAGATTACACTTTTGATTGATATAAAGCTGTATTCTCGGTTTATATCACATAAAAACACAGTACAAAAAAAACGAGTCACAGACTCGTTTTTTATTCAGTACATTAACTAGAAAACTCCAAGCAGTGTAACTTTCTATGCCGTAACAATCTTACTGGCATTAGTGCCGCCGATTGTTTCCATTACATCACCGTAGGTCATAATAAATTGATCGCCTGACTCTAAAATTCCTTTTTCCAGCAAAGCGGCTACAACATCATTTTTAAGTTGACCAGGATCGCTACCTCTTGAATCAAAAAACACCGGCATAACACCACGATATAATGCCATTTTATTAAGCGTGTTTTCGTATCTAGACAAAGCGTATATAGGTAAAGAAGTCGTAATGCGAGACATTAACAGAGGTGTACTTCCGCTCTCGGTTAATGAGACTATCGCTTTAATAGTGCTTAAGTGGTTAGCTGAATAAACAGCGCTCAAAGCGACTGTTTCGCTGACAGAACTAAACGACTCATCCATCCTATGCTTCGAAATAGTGACGCTTGGGTGAGTTTCAGCGCCTACACATACGCGTGACATGGCTTCAACCGTTTCTACTGGGTATTCACCAGCAGCTGTTTCGGCTGACAACATAACAGCATCGGTTCCATCTAACACAGCATTTGCCACGTCCATCACTTCTGCACGAGTCGGCATTGGACTTGTTATCATAGACTCCATCATTTGTGTGGCGGTAATCACAACTTTGTTAAGCTGCCTAGATCGAGCTATAAGTTTTTTCTGCACGCCCACTAATTCGGCATCACCAATTTCTACACCTAAATCGCCACGAGCAACCATCACTGCATCCGATGCTTCGATAATGTCGTCAATGGCTTCGTCAGAAGCAACCGTCTCTGCACGTTCTACTTTTGCACAAATCATGGCATAACAACCTGCTTTTTCAGCGAGTTGTCGGGCATAACGCAAATCATCGCCAGAACGGGGGAAAGAAACTGCCAAATAATCCACACCAATCTTTGCTGCGGTAACAATATCTTCTTTGTCTTTGGCGGTCAGTGCTTCGGCAGATAACCCTCCACCTTGGCGGTTAATACCTTTGTTATTTGATAACTTTCCGGCAACAGTGACTTCAGTGTGAACTTTATTACCTTCAACGGCAGTAATTTTTAGCTGTATACGTCCATCATCAAGTAATAATAAATCACCTTCTTTCACATCCTGGGGTAAGGCTTTATAGTCAATACCCACCGCTTGCTGGTTGCCGTCATCACGACTCATATCGGCATCCAGAATGAAGTGGTCACCAATCTTTAAGATAATCGATCCATCAACAAATTTAGCTATACGGATTTTTGGCCCTTGAAGGTCGCCTAAAATAGCTACGTATTTACCTAATTTTTTTGCTGCGGTACGAACTTTTTCTGCTCGGTTAATATGGTCTTCTGCTGTTCCATGAGAAAAGTTCATTCGAACCACATTGGTTCCAGCTTTAATAATTGCTTCAATTTGCTCAACTGTATCTGTAGATGGCCCTAGAGTAGCAAGTATTTTGGTTCGTCTTAGCATAGTTTGAGTGCTCTGTTGTTATGGCGCATATGTTGGCTATCTGCGCAATTCGTAATGCGTAGGATTAGCAGCGTTCAATAATTTAAGCATAGCCACTATAAGGCTATAATCCTCTTTGTAGGTATCTTA
>NZ_CAJXPA010000207.1 GCF_913058035.1 uncultured Paraglaciecola sp.
CTGTATGGTCTCTAGTAGACGTCGCCGAGGTCATTCTAATGTTCGGGATAGTTTTTGATACTGCTATATCGTTGTCATGTATAGTCTTTGTTGTTTTTGGGTGTACGGCAACTTCCGATATCTATACTGTCCTCTTCGTCGGCCGCGTCTGATGTGTATACGAGACAGCTGTTAAGGTCTTCATGAGGGAAGGTATCACTTAGAAAAATCACACAGCTATTAAATAACGGTGGCACAATTAGTAAAGGTGATACTTGTTTATCAGCATACAAAAGTAACTCTCCACCATCATTTTTAACCCAGTCTGGGTTCAAATAAAATACGGTACTCAACACCCTGTTACTTTTTGCTCCTGACTTATCCCCTTTAAAGGTATCCAAATGACGCTGATAAAAGTCACCTTTCGCATAGCGTGAGTAATGACATTCAAAATCAAATAACCCCAAAAATAGTCGCCGATTCAAGCCTATTCTTAATTGCTCCATCCAGTCTAAATATATCTGCTGAGTAGCAGAATTGCCCTCTAACCACAAAGTTGAGTCCGATCTTACTTTTGAATTGAATTGCTGAGTCTCATTGCGACCAATATTTGCTGGCTTAAACTCAGTTGAAGCTAGACGTTTTGCCTCATACATCAACTGATCAGCATGTATCTTGGGTAAAAAATGCAGCAATTGACAGAATCCTTGTTGCACTAAAGCACCAGCAATATCGTCAATAAGCTGTTCTTCGATGTATGTTTTTTCAATAAAATCTGTCATATCAATACCAGCTGAACTTATACTATTATTTTAACAAACACTTCCCAATAATCGCCAGCATTAACCCACAAAACATACAACCAACTAGCTTCAATGAAGCGTATCAAATCTGATGAATATTCTTTAAAACGCCATCTTTGCGATACGCATAAACAGCTAGCACAACCTTGATTAACCAGACACTCTGTAGCTGCCAAGAGTCGATAACAAATAGAGTGTTAGCGTAAGTGCTAGTGCTAGTGCTAGGTAGATGAAAATTGAGGAACTAGAAACTAATTAGCCTTTTTTTTCGATTAGTTTACACATTACATAGATGCTGAGTTGTCACAAACGTATTTTGGATAAGCGCAGCATCACTACTAGCACGGTGACGCGGCTCTTTCATTTGTCGAAATAGTCTATCTTTGGTTGAATGCCATCGTAACATTTGTGTTTCGTTTAAAATCATCTCCAAAGAACTGACATGAAACTGCATCACTATTTTAGCTGCGTTAAAAAGTTTAATTAGCCAAGTGTCATCCACGACCCATCCATCAGAATATATTATCTGCCCCATCAAAAACGTATTGAGTTGCAAACAAACCTCCTGCACAGGTAAACCTCTTTGAGCCAGTAACTGCCGACTAATACCATGCAGTGATTCAGCTTGTGAATCCCAATGTGTCCAATCACTTTGAGGCTTAATTAAACTACAAAACTTTTTACCTGACTGGTCAATGACACCCACTTCAATGGGATAACTTAACGATCCAAAACCACTGGCTTCAACATCAATAATAGTAGGGGTAAAAACGTTAGCTTGACCTCTTAGATTATTCACAACATACCCGTTTTTAGTTAATGATTAAGAAATGGAAATCGATTCTAAATAAACACAATTGAAAAATATAACTCAAAAAAATTTGGGCAACAGGAGCTCATCATAGCATCTTCCACCTCATCCAAAATAATGTTCGTATTAGCCTGGAGGATAATTAGTAACAAAATCACTTTTTGTTAACTACAGAGGTCAAAATAACTATAATTGGTGTTGCCTGACTCGCCACACATCAGTTTAGTTCGAACACTTATAGTCATAGTCATTCTTCCATTTTTAATTCCCGATATTTTAATATTGCGATACCGTCAACTACCGTATGTCCTTTTACGATAACGCCTATGCCAATTCAACGTTGCAGTAGGCTGAAAAAACACTGCTGGTTGACATAAGGGCTGAATCAGTAGTGATCATTAGGTCTTGTGCTGGCTTTTGATGATCAATAATAATTGTGAAACTAGCTTACGCTTGCAAAGTTGTGTTCTAAGGCAACCTTTGCCTTTTAATCGTTTATCTAAAAAATTAAGCCGTCTTTCTTTATCCAGCGCTTGTTTTGACGCTTGCACTTGCTAAGCAGGCTCACTCGACTCATTGTAAATGTTAAAATAGTACTTCTTTGGTTATTCTCAGACTAACCCGATGCAGTGATATCATAGACCTACATGTAAAACGTCCAAATTGGTAATGTTTTGCATTGTAATATCATAGTTGTAGTTCTAAACCCAGTCGATATAGCTGATTTTTCTTTAAGCCATATTGCTCAGCAGTCACAGCAGCCGCTTTTTTAAGAGGTAATTCTCTAATTAACAATTTAAGTAAATTTAGTGCGTCAGCTGAAACATCGGTTTGATCCTGTTTTTGACCCGCAATCAATAATACAAATTCACCTCTTTGATGATTTGCATCAGCTTCAAGCCAAGTCAAGCATGCTTGTGCACTGCCTGAGTAAAACGTTTCAAATGTCTTTGTGAGCTCTTTTGCCACAACCATTTGTCGGTCTTCACCTAACTCAGCTACAATTTGTTTGACGGTGCCTGCTACTCTGCGGGGAGACTCATAAAAAACACTGGTACTGGTTTCGGTTAATAAACGTTGCAAAGCCTGCTGCTTAGCCACAGCTTTGACAGGTAAAAACCCTTCAAACTTGAATCTGTCAGTGGCTAAACCAGCAGCACATAAAGCGGTAATAACCGCACACGGTCCTGGTAAAGGCACAACTTTTACACCAGCCTCTCTGCATTGACTGACCAGACCATAGCCCGGATCGCTTATGAGCGGTGTACCCGCATCAGAAATCAAGGCGATATTTTCACCTAGTTTAAGTTTTTCGATAAGCTGTTTAGCCCGCTGTGATTCATTATGGTCATGTAACGAGGTTAATCGCGTCGAAATGTCGTAATGTTGTAACAAGCGCTGACTATGCCTAGTATCTTCTGCTGCGATCAAATCGACTTCAGCTAATATGCGCAGAGCCCTGTGTGTGATGTCTTCCAGGTTGCCAATAGGCGTGGCGACGATAAATAACGTGCCTGATTCAATCAATTGAAATTCTCCAAATTAAAGCGATAACCTACGTTTTGCTAAGTATAAATTTTATCTATGAACCTATTCACAAAGCATTAGATATTTATATTCGTTACTATAAACTATTAAGTACTTTCTTCTAAGGGTATCAGCGATGAGTTTTCGAACGTTTGTTATATTTTGTATCGCTATTTTATGTTTGCTTTCCTGTACAAGCAACCCTAACCGGCAAGGTCAACATACCACCGTAAAAGTAAACAAAGTCACAGAAGTGACAGAAGTGACGAAGGATAGTCATTATTACCTAAACCAGGCCAAACAAAACTATGATGCATATCGACGTAATGACTTCTTAATACAAGCCGCAGAAGCCCTAAAATTCGAACAAAAGTGTAATAAAAGCATTAAAATGCTTAAGGTGTTAAAGCCTGAGTTACAAGACAATCGACATTACACACATGCAAGCATAATTTTAGCTGAATGTTATTTAATTTTGTCTGACAAAACATTAGAAAAAGTCGAAAATATACTCTTTAATATCTCCAACACTTATGGCTATCAAGGACGGATAGCCTTATTGAAAACAAAAATACATGTCAACAAAAAGCAATGGCTAACAGCGGCAAAAGTGCTACAAGGCACTGATCTTGAAGCACTTGAAAAAAGCAAAATTACTTGGCGGTGGATCAGTAAACTAGATTTAATTGAGTTGGAAAAGGCGCGACTATCAGAGCCTGAGCTGCAACCTTGGCTTCAGCTTGCCATCATCATCAAACGTTTTGCATTAGAGCCGAAGTTGTTTAACCAACAGCTAATCGATTGGCAAAGTAGGCATCTAGAACACCCACTGGTAAACAATATACCTGCAGAAATTGAAAAGTCGTTACTACAATCACCAATTCAGGCAAAACGTATTGCAGTATTATTGCCCTTAACGGGCAGACTTGCGAATCAGGGTGTAGCAATAAAAGAGGGTATTCTAGCAGCTTACCTTGAAAGCACACAAAGCACAGAACCAAGCCAAAACAACTTCTTCGATGACAGCGGATTACTCGACTACGCAACTCAGAACAACCCCCAGGAATATCGTGAGATCCGTTTTTTTGATTCTGCATTAAAAACGTCGCAACAAATAAACTTATTAGTAGCTGATTTTGATGTAATTTTGGGTCCTTTGGTAAAACAAAAAATTACTGAATTGACTGCGGTTTTGCCCAAAGACAAGATAATTTTAGCGTTAAACAGAGTGCAATTGGGAACCGAAACATCACCTCGTTTAAGAGATGAATTAGATACAACATTGCCAACAACAGGTGTTGTAAATATGTTAGAAGAGTCAAACTTACCTTCTCCTGAACATTATTATTTTTCGTTAGCACCGGAAGATGAAGCACAACAACTTGCATCGCATATGCAACAAAAACAATTGATTAGACCCATTATTTTTGCAGCAGATAACCCTACAACCCAAAGAATGGCACAAACGTTTATTGCCAATTGGCAAAAGACACCTAATGCCACTGTGCCAGACTTAATCATATTTACCGACAACAAAGATATGCGTATTCGTGTGTCAGAAATGTTGGATGTTGCACAAAGCAAACAGCGTATTAGACAAATGGAGATACTATCTGATGTTGAAGTATTTGGAGTAGAAAGAAATCGTCGAGATATTGATGCGATAGTGTTGTTTGCCAACCCTGAGCAAACGCAGTTGCTGAATCCTATTATCGAAGCTAGCCTTAGCCCTTTTGCTCGAAAATCACTTTCAGTATTTGCATCTTCGCGTAGCTATAGTTCAGATTTAAATAACAATAACCTTAGAGATTTACGTAACCTCACATTTACAGATATGCCATGGATGTTACCCGATCATAATTGGCAGAACCTTGCCAAGCAGACAACACAACTTTGGCCACAAAAACAAGGCACCTTAATGAGGTTGTTCGCTATGGGTTTCGACGCTTATAACTTGCTACCAAATTTGCGTCGATTAAAAACACTTCCCCAACTCACTAGCAGTGGACTCACCGGTAGTCTCAATGTTGACGAACATGGAGTTTTACACAGACGTTTGCCTTGGGCTAAAGTTGTACAAGACCGAGTAAAGTTACTTGCAATGGATTAAACAGGCACTCTCTCCTTTAATTGGCAGAGAAGCAGAAAACTTAGCTAGAACCTTCTTAGAACAGCAAGGTCTCATATTTATTATGCAAAATTATCGATGTCGCACAGGTGAAATAGACTTAATCATGCAAGACACAGAAGAACTGGTGTTTGTAGAAGTAAAATTCCGTAGTAAGAATCAATACGGTTCTGCAATAGAGTTTTTCCATGCGAGTAAAAAGCGTAAGTTTGAATCTGCTGTAATGCACTATATGCAGGAGCGAGGTTTTAACCCCAGTGTTGTCCCACATAGAATCGACTTGGTGGGCATTGAGGGAAAAAGTCGGCAACAACAAAATATCAATTGGTTAAAAAGTGTTTAATCGTAAGCTGCTAGGAGCAGCAATTAATTTATTAGGAGTGTTATGTTAGAAAACATTAAGGCAAACTTTACTGAAAGTATTCAAATCAAAATTGCCTCAATTGAGTTGTTACCTGAGCCCATTTCTAACGCCACATGTATGATGGTTAATGCCTTAATAAACGGCAACAAAATATTATGTTGTGGAAATGGTGGTTCGGCTGTGAGTGCCCAGCACTTTTCATCTTTGTTGTTGAACAAATTTGAACGTGAAAGGCCTAGTCTGCCAGCTTTAGCACTCACTGCAGATGGGGCAACGTTATCATCAATAGCTAACGATTTTACGTTTGATGAGGTGTATTCAAAACAAGTTAGTGCATTAGGTCAAGCGGGTGATATCTTATTTGTCATATCCACCAGCGGTAATTCACACAACATCATCAAAGCGATGGAGGCGGCGCTTAGTCGCGACATGACAATTGTGGCATTAACCGGTATGGATGGAGGCAAAATGGCAGGATTTCTAAGCCAACATGACGTGGAAATTCGTGTTCCTTCGAATCGCACCTCACGAATACAAGAGGTACATTATTTAGTGGTACACAGCCTTTGCGAGGGGATAGACAACTGTCTATTCCCTGAAATTTTTCAGGAGTAATACATGCTTAGATCAAATACTTTCTACTTACCGTTAATACTCTCAGCGACATTGTTGTTACAAGGCTGTGCCGGGTTGATCATAGGCGCAGGCATGGGTGCTGTATCCGTCGCCCATGACAGACGCACAATAGGCACGCAGGTCGATGATACTACAACAG
>NZ_CAJXPA010000208.1 GCF_913058035.1 uncultured Paraglaciecola sp.
ACATATTGCCAAGCGTTAGATAAATACTTACAGGTCTTGCATAAAGGTAAACACCAACCGTTAGAACAAACACTTCACCTTGGTGTGCAGACTAGAGGAAACTTGTTCGATGATAATCATCCATTAATTACACATCTAGTGGATGAGTTTGAAAGGTACATTGAAGATGCAAAAACATATATTAAAGAGATAAATAAATTACAAAATATTTGTCTCTACCCCGGTTTTACAAATCATGAACCGAGTTACTTCAGTGGATCATGGTCTGTTAAGTTACACGATATGGGGTACCATTCTAACCATATGCACCCTTTAGGGTGGTTAAGCTCTGCCTTTTACGTAACATTACCTAAAGAAATTCAAAATGAGAAAAAAAAAGCAGGTTGGTTTTATGTAGGTGTTCCCAACATTGACCTTCAATCTGAACTCACACCGACCAGATATATAAAACCTGAAGTTGGAAAACTAATACTATTCCCTTCATTTCTATGGCACGGAACCGTACCCTTTAACGAAGAATATTATCGTCTTACTGTCGCCTGTGATGTTAGAAAACGAGTCAAAAAAATAAAGTTATAAATTTATAGTTGACTGTTCAGGCTGTTTTTATGGGCAAGTTATTCATAGTCAAGATTGTTAGGCTAATAACTTGTTTCAGTAGGATTACCTAATTGGACATTAACGGTAGTATCGTTGAGATGTAAGCCTTGACAATATGAGTTTACAAATGACAGGATACTTTTCTTATCAAATACCTTAAATCCTAGCACCTTATACATGCAACCATACCAATGGCTATTTCATAGGGCCATTCAGCGGTGATAATCGGAAACATTGAAACTCAAATCAATTCCAATATCGAGTCTTAGCCAAAGTTGTCGATAATCGAAGGCCAGATTTTTAGTATCAGGTTCAATTATTGGACTAACTAATGTTTGGTTCGCACTCGTGGTAACGTTTACCTAATATCTATGAATCTTGTGATCTATATGTGTCCAAATGAAGATGTAACTTATATCTTGCCTGTAAATATTGACAACACTGGGTTAGCCTTAGGAACAACGCTGCAATGCATAGTAAAAGTTATGAAGGATTTATAGGATAAATGATGTTTTGCTTTACAGTTATTGATAGTGGAGCGAAGAGGTGACTTTGAGGTCGGTGCCAAAAGAATGCTAGGGAAGTGTGATGAGTTATTGATGAGGTTGATGAAGATATTAGTAGTTTATCTTTCATAAAACCCTCACCTACTAGAGGCTAATTGAGGTGGGACCACGTCAGATTAGGCAAAGTTTGTGCTAAATCAAAACCATTTATGTGTCTATAGCTGACTGTAGTGAAAAGAACCGCTGAGCTTTTAGGCTCAGGTCTCTCCTAAGCTGCTCTACACAGCCTATAAACAAGACCGTACAACAAAGTCAAACAACAAAATGTCTTGTGCAAAAAAAGCACGGCAATAGTAGCCGTCTTTGATATTGCCTTGGTCGCCACTTGTCATGACAGAGCCTGCCATTTACATTTTAAATCGTCACAGTTTTCGTTTAATAGAGACTCATCGGGGCTAACACGAGTTGTTTTGACAATACCGAATGTTTGTGGGATTTATTGGTACTACCCAGACACTATTGAGCTTCAGTGAGCATATTCTGGGCTGTTATCATCAATGAGTACCTAAGTTAACACCGACTCTGTTATGTTGAAGTTGAATAGTTTTACTTTTATAAGCGACAAAACTTGCTGATTTTCAGAGGCACTAGAACATCCTATAGATGAGCATTGTTGGTGAAATATGAAGTTAACACATTATTTATATAACAATCAGCAATATAATCATACTTGTGTCTCGTAGTTTTCCAAATTGAAATAACATGTTATTGTGATTAAAAATTATTTGTTATCTTATGTCAGAAGAACGCTCTACCTACGATCGTGCAGCCAGTCAAATAGCTGCATATGTACAACCTTTATGGATCGGTGAATTTGCATTGCCTTTTGAGCTGAGGGATGAAAATGGACGTCTACTCAAACTCACGGATGATCATTTATCGGGAGTTAATCTTTTATTACTTTTCTTAAATGATCTCAATCTAGACCGTTTTACAGAACTGTTGTCCAATTTATCTAAAAGACAAGCACAATTTGAAGATAAGAAACTTCGAGTTGTTGTTATCACAGCATCAAGTGACGCACAGGCAAATCGAAAGCTAAAACGCCGATTGAATGTTGACTGGCCAATCCTTGGCGACTCAACAGGCGCTGTTTTTGCTTCATATGGCTTACATAAATGCCACGGAGAACTCAGCAGATTAGTATTATTGACGCCACTTCGACAAATTAGAACCTGGTTTGATTCAGCAACCAATATTGAAAATGCGCTTGAGGAAATTATGAATAAAACAACACTTGACCAATCACAACAACCCGATCGATGGTCACAACCGCATGCTCCTATTCTGCTTATTCCCAACGTCTTATCACCAGAAGAATGTCGCCGTTTAACGGATTATTATGAACTCGGTGCACCTTTTACGGTACGTCCGCCGCGTCAAGGTGAATTTGATGGCGATTATCAAATGCCTGTTTATGAACATAATCGACAAGACAGGGTTGACCAAATAATTAAAGAGCGCAACATCTTAGAGTTTCTTGATCAACGAATTTGGGGTCGTGTCACTCCAATGATAAAAAAAGCTTTTGCTTTTGATGTTACTCTCCGTGAAGACTTACATATTGCTCGATATCAAGGCGAACGAGAAGGTAATAAAATGGGGCATCGAGATGATTCTAGTGCCGCTACAGCTTATCGTCGTTTTGCGTTTTCTATGAATTTGAATGATAATTTCGAAGGTGGAGAATTAGTGTTTAATGAATATAATCCTCATGGTTATAGAACCACACCAGGAACAGCTATGGTATTTTCTTCATCACTTTTACACGAAGTAAATGAAACTACAAAGGGTGTTCGTTACAATTTGATTTCACACTTTTATAATGAAACAACCATTAACAAACGTTAAATTCATAAAATAATAGCTATCAAAAATGTCATAGTTTGTTGATAGTTTATTTCTTAAATTATTTTCTGCATTCCTATTGTGTTTTGCATACCTATTCCATAAAACTTAAAGTCGGTTAAATCCGATTGTTATACTGGTTTTTGCGTTGGGGTCTTACAAAGTGTAACGACTCGACGGTTCTTGATAGAATTTTAGATACGTAGGTTACATATCAATCCACATGCCTTGATTAAATTTTTGCTTCTTTTTCCTGTTCAGAAACCAGCGCCACGCATTAATAATCATAAATATTGTCAGGAAAAACCTGATGCTAACAATTTATTAAAGTTTGATAAAAATAGCTCAGTTTTTCAAATGTCTGACCATAATGATGATCCATACGTGAGAAGACGTTTATAAATAGTCCACTATGACTCGAGCGGCGTGTTTTAAAGCGAATAGACAGTAGAATAGAGAAACCAATTTGATGTTCCCTATATGAAAACACTCATCAATAATTTATCGCTAAGTAAAGAAACACCGATATTAAGGAATGAGTTTGATATCGGTATTACCAGCTACTTTGTAAATTATGTTTTATTAACATTTAATATGTCAGAAATATATTTAATATCATCTCTTAAACTGGAAATTTTATGTATATATTTAGCCAATAAAATTATGACTTTTTATACAGTGACTCCCTAACGTGGATACCAGAAAGGTTATTTATTGATGGGTTTTTGAACTAACTCTAAAAATTCTATTAAGAGATTCATCGCTGAAATAAAAATTGGAAAAACTAGTAATACATAGGGTTAACGTTGACTTGAATATAGGTACTGATTACATATTTATTCAGATTTTTTTAGTAGTGCCGCTATTGCTTGTTAATCTTAGCTAAGTGCAGATAACAATTACCAAGGCTAATTTTTGTGTTTAATTCGTCAAGTAATATCATGCCGATACCAGGGAAGGATTCTATAGCTTCTTAGAAACACAGCCTGTTTTAGAATATTACCTCGACGTGTTCTTACATGAATAGAATCAAGTACTAGATTGACTGTATTAAGCATACTTTCCAAAGCCGAAGATGCAAACTGCGTGTCTGCATAGACTTGTGTAGGGAATTGTTGAATTCAAACTAAGTTGGGAGGATTTTCTAATACTTAATAATCATAATAATGTGCTTTTAAAAATGATTTAAACGTTTAAAAGTGTTGCCATAATTAGCTTTTATTTGAATTTTCTGGGCTCATATTCAATGATTTTTAAACGACAATCGTCTTCCCATATTCTTGGTATTTGTGATACTGATTGCTCAGATTAACTAATGTAGACGCATTATTTGATCGACTGGATAGTGTACTGTACTGTTTATAAGTTTAATGACAGACAAATTAAGTTCAATCTTTAAAGAAATCACACCTGAATAGTTAATGGTATCAATATGTTGAACTGAATCTTAAAATGCCTAATAATTTTCTGCTTCTTGCAAGGTACTTTAGCTATGAAATCGCCTCGCCGAGACTGATAATAAATCTATTATGTCTGTCCAGGAAGATAACACTTAATTCAATAATGAGTGTTGTAACAAAAATTACAAACACGCAACATAAAACCTAATGTATTATTCGTTTTCTATTCCGTGTTTAAAAGTATTGCTATGTATTTATCTTGGTACTGAAACAATTTTTATAATAAGGTAATTATAATGCAGTTATTGCAGAATAGAACATTGCTTAGAGTGGAAAAGACTAATCTGTATTCAAAGGATAATAGAAGTAAGCTAACAATTTTTGAAGTTACGTCTGAAATAAATGATTAAATTATCATTGTAAACCTTTAATACTGCATGACTCATGAGGTCAGTTAATTCAGCTACTAATGAGTAGTATGGTAAATAAAGCAATAGAAAAGTTTTTGAAAACGTTTAAACGTCGGACTCTAACCTATTAATAAAATAAGCCTAGGTAATCTTACAATTCATTTTTCTTGGCTGTATTCCGGCAACACAGAAGTCGTATTGTAGGTCAAAAATAACGCTTTTATTGGTGAAGTAGAGTGTAATTGAGTAACTGATAATGGTTAATTAACACTCTTATTTAAGTTAAAAGGTAGCAGCATAATTGTTAAAAGTGTGGGTATATTTTGACAAAAATGGAGATATTTAAAATGGATAACGCTGAAACGTTAATAGTGTTGATTCAACGTAGCGTGATTGTACATAACGCTTTGCGGTCTATTTAAGTTACCTTACAACAAAAATTAAATATGTAACACGAGTTAAAGTTAAGGGACTCGATTATTATGTTTTAAAAAGCGTAAAAATTATTTACTTTTGGAGATGCTAACGAATATGTAAAAATGTTTAACGATTGTTTTGTCAATGTTTACACATATAATCTTATTAAAGAATGTGTATGTATTCTGAATAATACCTCTGTGGTCTTCAACGTATTAAGTTGGTGTGATGTGATGGAAAAGTATGAGTTAAAAGACAACGGTTGTATGATAGTTAAGCAAAAATATCTATCAATTCTTGAAGGATCAAAATAATTTTGTAAATACATGTAAAAATCAACAATTAATTTTAATTAAATGTAAATTTAAACTGACAGTACTTCCTTGACAATTCGCTTACATCCATGTGAATATTCGCTAGTCCTAGTATTTATGTTAATAAATTCTAAGCCCCTTAAACAACAAAACCTAAAGCCCCTTGTCGACAAAATACAAGTCTCGACGAGGATTTAAAACAAAAAAAATGGTTGGGAATTATGTCCAAAATGAGCAAGAGAAACCTTATTGCTTCTGCCGTCGTTGGTGCTTTAGCACTGGGTAGCAGCGCCGTCGTCTCCGCAGATCCGCTTAACGAGCTTCACAAAGAAGAAGCAAAAATTCATGCGGCTGCAGCGAAATCCCAAGAGAAAATAAACAATCTGTACGAGCAGTCACAAGAATTGTTTGTTGAGTATCGTGGAGTCGTCGATGAAACCGAAAATCTGAAAGTGTATAATGATTATGTATCTACACTTGTAACAGACCAGCAGCGTAGTATTGACTCACTGCAAACTCAAATTGATGGTATCGATGGAGTCAAACGTGGCGTAGTTCCGCTGATGTTCAGAATGATTGATAGTCTTGAGAAATTTATTGCCCTCGATGTTCCAATTAAACTTGATGAGCGCAAAGAACGTGTTGAACGTTTACGTGACATCATGGCTAATTCAAATGTTACAACGTCTGAACAATTTCGTCAGGTTATTGAGTCTTATCAGATCGAGAATCAATACGGTACTACCATACAATCTTATCAAGGTACACTAAAATATACAGGGACTAAAACCACTGAAGA
>NZ_CAJXPA010000209.1 GCF_913058035.1 uncultured Paraglaciecola sp.
CTTTCAAGGCAGTGCAAGCATAAAAATGATCATTATGTGGAGTAATTCCATAACCTCGTTCCAGCGCATTGCTTACAACGCCAGCCTCTGGCCCTGCACCCGTGACTGGTACCATGAACTCCCAATTGTTCTCAGTCAAAAAGTCATACAGTTGCTGCTGGGTTACGCCTGGACCAAGGGTAACCAGTCCAAGTTCCTTATCAGTGCTAGATATGTTACTCAACTGACCTAGATCAAGGATGACGTTTGGCCGGCCTGAACACAAATTAAAAGAACCATATCCCCAGTTTTTATTAGTACCTACTGGGTATAAATTAAATTGCAAAACATTGGCTAGCTTTAGAGCTTTGCCTATTGTCATCACTTTTTTGACAACAATTACACAATCAATATTGATAGGGGCTGAAAATGTTGTTTTTCCATAATGTTGGGTTGCTTCTTTAGTCTCAATCAAAAGCACGTCATCTTCTACAGAAAACTGTTTTTTTAGTTCGTCAATGATTTGCATAAATCTCTCAAATTCCTTTAGAAGGCACTCTACAGGATATGATTAAGACATTTGTTGATTTATTTTACAAGCTTCACAATGGAGTTCATGTATATTCAGTGATGGTAAGACCAGAAGTTATTTGGTGAGATAATATATGAGCAATATAATTCTCCAGATATAAAAAAAGCCAACAATGTTGGCTTTTTTTATTTTAGGTGTAATTTACTTGCGAAGTCTATTTCTAAGTCCTAAGCCTAATAAACCTAAACCCAATAAAGCAATACCCGTTGGAGCAGGGACAGGAACTTCTCTATCTGAAAGACCAATTACAATATTATCGAATTCGCCGGCAACAGCATTTGAAGTAAACCTTAATTTTGTAAATACTTCTGAAGCATCAAATACAATTTCTACATACACGTTGGCGCCTGGCTGAGTCTGACTACCAGAATTGGCATTACCTGCTGCAAGTACCTCTGCACCTGAGAGTTCAGTTCTTGTACCATCTTCATTATAGAATGTAAAACCATTATAAGTGTCAACTGAACCCCAGTAGAAACCAAGATAGTTGATAGCACCAAGACCGACGTTTGTTAAGAAAGCTGAGTAATCAACTTCAACCCAAGATGGAACTGTACCGCCTTCTTTGGGTGTATAACCAAAACAAGTTGTGTCACCGTCTGGAGACGCTGCTACACCGCTTTTTGTCCCTTTACGAACACCAAAAGCGTCAAACGAACTACCAAGTACTTGGATCCCAGCACCGACACCATTTACGGCACAATCTGCATGAGCAGTAGTATCAGTATCATTAAAAGCAGTGGTGCCAACAGGGAACGGAATTGTAGTACCGGGCTGGTATGTTTGAGTTGCTTTGTCAAAAGTTTCAACGAAAAAACCATTACCACCATCTGTTTGATTACTAGCATCAACTTTGACACTGGTAAGTCCAGAATTGTCATCTGCTACTTGAGCGACTCCGTTGAGGTCAGATGATGACCCAAAGTTAATTGTTGCTGCACTAGCACTGCCAGCGACTGACATCGCTAACAATACGCTAGCTGAAATCATTTTTGATTTGTTAAATAAGTTTTTCATTTTTTTTCCTTGCGATTGTGAAATTTTCTGCCTAACAAATACTAAGCACTCTTCGTGCCAAAAATAAAAATGCTTTTAAAAACAATTAATTGTGTTTTTATGTCATTTTAAAAAAATCAAAATTGTAAAAAAAGCTGACATTTTTGAGGCTATTGACCAATTTTAAATTGGCTGATTATCTTTTTATCGATGTTATTTAGGATTTTCTTAAAGCCAGGTGTTAATCCCGTCATTAATAGATTGCGGCTAATATAATAAGGAGCACGTTGGCCATGATATTCTACAATAGGTCCGACTTTTTCAAATGAAATACCAACAAACCGCAAACTTCTTGCTAATCTTGGTTCCATCATCACAAAGCAATGATTTAAATCTTGTCGCAAACAAATTGACGCCGCAGAAAGGTATAGTCCCACAGCAATAAAAGGAAAACATCTGAGTTCTCTTTCAGAATAAAACTGCTCATTTATAACACCGGTTGCTGAACCCCCAAATCGGTCAGTTTGACGTTTTCTGAACTGTGCCGGAACGGCTAATCTTGATATTTCGCATATCTCATGTCTAGGAAAATCCTTAGGATGGACATTTTCATGATCTATTGAATGGCTGCAGTATTTTTCTATAGGCAATAACTCTTGATGATTGGTGGATTTCACTATTCTTACTGTGCCTGCATAACTACCCGTGGGTAAGTGCTTAATTAAGCAGTGTGTTGATTGCTTATCAAAAGCATCTTGTTCCATGAAATTTAGTTGTTTATCTTCAAACTTTAGCTCGTCGCAATACACATGATGACGAATTTTAAACGATTCTTCTTGGAGGTCTTGTCTAAATGCTACTACCGGAGATAAGTATTCTGAAAAGTGTTGAGAAATCTGCTCTGCTTGTTTGCTAACTGTAAAGTTAATAACCTTTTTGACTAACGGTCCAATTAACGGTTTGTCGGCGTATTCTCTGAGTTTTTTCACAATGGTTTATCCGTTGCTATGTAATCGCGACCGGTTAACTGCAAACTCAGTCTTTTAGGAATGAATTCTAGGGCAGTTTGATACCCGATGCGGTATAACTTTTCTTTCTGTTCCATTGAAATATTGAAGTCAACTGGTGAAAGTGTGCCGGTATTCACAACTATAGTATTTTTCCAATAGTCGTCATGTACGTATTCCCTAGACAGCGCAGTCATAAACGTTCTAATTAACATCATCACATATTGCCCCAAAGGTAACCAACTTTTTTTAAAATTTTGACTGGTAATGTGTTCGCTTTTCAGCCTAAAACAAATGACCCTAGTATTATCACCAGCCCAATCCCTGAACAAGGCATCTTCTGACAGAATCGCACCATCAACCAGTATATAGTCCTTATATGACTGAAAGCTAAAAAAAAGGGGTATCGACATTGAGAAGCGGACAGCTTTTGAAATTTTTAAGTCAGGTGAATTTTGCTTATTAAATACAATGGGGCCACCACCGTTAACATCTGTCGCTAAAATGTGTAAATCTTTGTCAATATCCTTGAACAATTTGCCTTGTAATTGCGCATCAATCCAGCGTTCAAAAGCATCACCTGAACTGAGTCCACCATGGAAAATTAGCGTTAAAAGGCTAAAGCCTCTAAATTTTTTAAAGCTTGTATCCATAGCTAATTGTTTTATTTGTTCAAGTGGCATGCCACTGCTATGTAAAGCGGCAACAATAGAGCCACCAGAAACGCCCACTATATGCTGAAAATCAATGCCCAAAGTGTGAATGGCATCCAAAATTCCAATATGTGCGGATAGCTTAGTTCCACCACCTGAAAAAATAGGAACTATTTGATTTATCACACGTAAACCCCAAGGTAATTGACAAGATATACAATGAATATAGTCAGCTAGTTGAGATAGTGCTGATAAATTAGCCCAAGATATTCGTGAATGGCTCTTTCACTTCTATACAAACTCGACGCGTTGGGCAAGCTAATCATAGGTTCTATTTTTCGTCGACTCAAATGTTCAACTGGGATTGGTAATACTTTAATCCCAAGGTCTTCAAAATATTTTACCGCACGTGGTAAGTGGCTTGCAGAAGTAACCAATGAAATCCACTTACCTTGTAAAAGAGGGCTTAATGCTTTGGCTTCTGATTCGGTACCAGAGCCTTTGGGTATGGTAATAATATCAGCACTATTGATGCCCATTATTTCAAAAAATGATTGGTTATGTTCAGCAAGCGACAATTTGTTTTTTGTACCCGACATTCCGGCACCTAGGTATATGGGTAAAGCGTGAACTTTATACATCAACGCTGCATGCAGGTTTCTTTGTAATGAACAATTTGGCCAACGTGATATAAAAGGCAATTCGTCGTCTTCAAAATAATAACAAGCCAAAACAACAATAGCGTCAGTCTTTCTCCACTCTTGTGACTGCAAGAAGACGACAGGGTACTTATCTTCTAAACTTTTGATGAGTAATACACTTGGGTATGTCATCGAACACAAGAAAAGCCAAATTAGAGGAATAACTGACAAATAATTGTATATTTTTGGTTTTTTACTAAAATGCGCCATTACTCTAATTATACAGAAAAGAACAGGCCCATGAACGACTGGAGAACTCATAACAGAGGCAATATAGGCTAGCGTCATTAAATAATCCTTGATAGTAAAACTGAGGTGCTGCTATAGCCAGCTATGATGTTGCAGAAACTTATGAATAAAAAGCGCGATACCAAGCTACGAAGTTGCCTATTCCCTCAGTTAAACCTGTTTTGGGTTGATATCCCGTATCTTTGCTTAGTGCTGATACATCAGCATAGGTATTTTGAACATCTCCTGGCTGCATAGGGAGCATTTCTTTGATCGCCTCTTTGCCCAAGGCAGCCTCGAGGGTTTCAATGAATTTAAGAAGGTTCACTGGATTATGAGCGCCAATGTTATAAATTTTCCAAGGTGCTTTACTGCTGCTTGGATCTGGGTTTTTCCCGTCCCAATTTTCATTGCATTGGGCTACATTGTCTAAGGAGAGAATGACGCCACTGACAATATCATCTATATAGGTGAAATCTCGATGATGGTTGCCGTAATTAAACACTTGAATTGGTTTTTCGTTCAAGATAGATTCAGTGAATTTGAACAGTGCCATATCGGGTCGGCCCCACGGACCGTAGACGGTAAAAAACCTTAGTCCGGTAGTCGGTAGTCGATAAAGGTGGCTGTAAGTATGAGCCATCAGTTCATTGGCTTTTTTACTGGCTGCATAAAGTGATACTGGATGGTCAACGTTATCAGTAACCGCAAAGGGTGTTGACTCGTTTGAACCATAAACTGAGCTAGAAGAAGCGTAGACAAGATGCTGTATGGTATTGTGTCGACATCCTTCTAGTATGTTCATAAAGCCAGTTAAGTTACTGTCAACATAAGCGTGGGGATTTTCGATTGAATAACGCACCCCAGCTTGAGCAGCAAGGTGCACTACTTTATCAAAAGCGGATGACGCAAATAAGGTTTTCATTTGATCTCTATCTGCGATATCCATTTTAATAAATGTAAAGTTTCCTGACAGTGGTAATTCTGCAAGGGTATTTAAGCGACCTTCTTTAAGTGTGACATCGTAATAATCATTGATATTGTCTATGCCTATCACCGTGTCTCCCCTTGCTAGTAGCTCTTTTGCCACGTGAAAACCGATAAAACCTGCTGCGCCCGTTACCAACACCTTCATAAACCAAACCTTTTTTGTCTAATATTCATAATGTACAAATATCATTAGCGTAGCGCTATGATATTTGTGATTATACTCAGATATTCTGCTGACAGTGTTGTAAAATGATGTTTATACGTAAATTATTGCTTTTGGGAAATTTGTTAGGGATCTCACTGGTACTAAGTGCCAATGCTGATAGCCATTCAATCACCGAAATTGTAGCCAAAGTAAAACCTTCAGTGGTAGGAGTCGGTTTATACGATGCATTAGGTGTCCAAACGCATCAACTGCAAGGAACAGGGTTTGTTTTTGGCGACGGTACTTTAGTGGCTACCAACTATCACGTCATTGATAAAGAGCTCGATCCGCAAAAAGTGCAGTACCATATCGTATTTACAGGTACGGGTAGAAATCCCAAGATAGCTAAAGTAGAAATAATTGCTAGAGATCGTGAACACGATTTAGCCATTTTAAAATTGCCTAGCCCTTTAACGCCCCTTACACTTTCGTCACCCAAATATGTAGAAGATGGTACCGAGGTTTTATTAACTGGTTTTCCAATAGGTGCAGTGTTGGGGCTCTACCCTGCAACACATAGAGGCATCATTGCTGCAACCACACCTGACGTTATACCCACCCAACATTCAAGCCAGTTGTCTATGAATATTTTAGATAGATTGGATAAAAAGTTTATGATTTATCAGTTAGATATTACTGCCTATCCTGGCAACAGCGGTAGCCCGTTATACGATGCTCAAAGCGGTGAAGTTGTAGGCATATTAAACAAAGTTTTTGTAAAAGAATCGAAAGAAACCGTGCTTGAAAAACCATCTGGTATTAGCTATGCCATACCGGTTAAGTACTTGATGGAGCTTGCTAAACGAAAGGGCCTGGATGTAAACTGATAATAGAAGTGCAATAGTGTCACCATTCTTTACATAATTTAAATAGCGATTTTTATTTTTTGTTATAAAAC
>NZ_CAJXPA010000210.1 GCF_913058035.1 uncultured Paraglaciecola sp.
ATATAGCGTTGATCAGAATAGCGCCTAAAATGGCTTTAGAGAAAGCAGCTGATTGCTGAGGATTTATTCGGCTATTTTCTGGAACAGAAGACAGAAGCTTAAAAGTTGCAGGAATAAAAAAGCATGTGGAGACAATACCTGTGTATATTGTAACAAGTAAGGTAACCGATAGAATTGGGCCCAACATTTTAGGATTTTCAAAATGATTCAAGGTTGCAATAATAGCAATAAATAACGTGATAGCTGATGCGGTAATCGAAAATTTATTCATATTAGAGTAAAAAATCGCTGAACTTTCAGCTTCTGACTGCGTTAATTCTTTACTGCTAAATACTCTACTCAAATGAGTTGTATACTTGATTTCTTTCGTGTCATTGAATATAAATCCAGTCAATAATATTCCCAAAGAAATCATGGCTGCGGGTGTATTAACAAACATTAATATCTCGCCGTTAAGTAACATTGCACATATCGCCGAACTTAAAATAACGAGCATACCTAATAATTGTCTCATATAACCTTCACCTTTTAAAAATTCAAACTACCTTAACATAACTACATTTTATGTAAGAAAACATTATTTATTAACAACTTACCTAAGTTACTACATAAGTTACTACCTTAGTTACTTTAAATAATTGAATATTGAATTTCGACGATTTAGGTATTTTACTGATTCAAGTGAGTGAACAATTAATGGTTCAAGATCAAGAGAGCAAGATGGTTGAATTAGCGTATCCTTATGATTGTCTGACTTGCTACCTCCTCCTTAATGCAAATCAGTAAGACCTGCTAACCTGCTAGATCCGTTGTGTAAAGCGGTTGCACCCTAGCACCCATGCTTTGTTTGTTACATCTAGAATATTGTTGAGTGGTAGCTCGAATTGAACTGACTCGCGCAGCATTTTGAATATTTGATAGAGTCCATTAATTTGTATTTACAGACCTTTATCAAACAGATGCGATGTTTGCCGTGTATCAACACCCAATGCCAATTTAGGGGATGCTTTCAGTGCAAATTAACATTGTGCTTATTTGTAACCTCAAAAGATACGTTGCCCTTGTTCGTTTGCTTAAAAGTATTTTACTCCCAGTCACCTATTTTCAAATCTGCAGTGGGTTGTTGTCAGCCTACCCTGTCATAAAAGCGTAATCTTGCGTTAATAAAAGCATCAGCAAATAGTCATGAAAACGTAAAATCACTGTCACTTTTTAGACACTAATTGTTCATTTTTATGACCCGAAATCATCATAATTACTTTCTATGATATGCCGTCCTGATGATGGCTTATTTTCATCAGCTCGCCCTCAATCGATTAACATGACTTGGATTGTCTAGGAAAAATTATGAATTTAATCAGAAAAATAGCTATTTTCTCATTCACAGCAGGTCTGAGTACAGCTGCTGCCGCAACAGCCCTGCCTGAGCACCAAACATCGAATGTTTGGTACACCGATGCTCACACTAAATTGATGGAAAAACTGCAAACTAACAACCGTTTTAAAGCTAAAAATGTCATCGTATTTATTGGTGATGGTATGGGTATTTCAACACTGACATCTGCTCGAATTTTACAAGGACAGTTAAATAACCAACCAGGGGAAGAAGGTTATCTTAGTTTTGAATCGTTTCCACACACAGCGCTGGTCAAAACTTACAACGTTGATGCACAGACACCCGACTCTGCGGGCACAATGACCGCAATGATGTCAGGCCTGAAAACAGATGTGGGTGTTATCGGCGTTGATGAAGATATTAGTCGTGGTGATTGCTCTACCGTTGCTGGAAATGAAGTGATTACAGCACTCGAACTGGCTGAAATTAAAGGCCTAGCCACAGGTATAATTTCAACTGCGCGTATTACTCACGCGACACCAGCAGCAACGTATGCGAAATCTGCAGATAGAAACTGGGAAGATATCTCTGATATGCCGGAATCAGCAATAACAGGCGGCTGTAAAGACATAGCTGATCAGTTAGTCAATTTTGAAGACTATTTGGAAAAGCGTTATACCGGAGTGGATGTAGACGGAATTGACGTCGCTTTTGGTGGCGGACGTCGTCACTTTCTCCCAAAAGATGAAGCATTCAATAGTGACGATGCAGCAAGTGCGGTTGAAGGTGATCGCACCGATGGACGCGATCTTACTGCAGAATGGATAGCGAAGTACCCACTTGGAAATTATGTTTTTGACCAAACAGGATTTAACGCAATTGATGCGACAACAACTACAAAAGCGTTTGGACTATTTAACGAGTCTCATATGCAATATGAAGCTGATCGCAGCAACGATATCGCAGGCGAACCTAGCTTGACGCAGATGACCGAAAAAGCGATCGATATTTTAGATAATCAAGAAAAAGGTTTCTTCTTGATGGTTGAATCAGGTCGCATCGATCATGGCCATCACGCTGGCAGCGCATACAATGCCCTTACTGATGCCATTGAATTATCCAATGCAGTTAAAAAAGCTTATGACATGACCAACAGCGAAGACACCCTAATTCTTGTTACTGCTGATCACGGTCACGTATTTACGATTGCAGGGTATCCGAAACGTGGCAACCCTATCCTTGGCAAAGTCGTAGGGGTCAATTCAGATATACCAGCACAAGATGCCGATGGCCTACCCTATACTACACTAGGCTATACCAACGGCCTTGGAATGATGGACTTGGGCAATGAAACAGATGCTGATGCTTCATACGCAATGGCTAACAATGCGGGCCGCAAAGACATATCTGCCATTGACACTGAATCATCAGGCTTTCACCAAGAGGCGTTAGTGCCACTGAGCTCCGAAACTCATAGCGGTGAAGATGTAGCCTTACACGCAAATGGACCAGGCGCGCAGTTAGTACAAGGTGTTATAGAGCAAAGCGCTTTGTTCCATGTCATTAATCAAGCACTTGAGCTTATCAAAGAATAATTAGGGAGAATTTGAATGAAAAATATAAAACTCAGTCTTATAGCAATTGCCGTAATTGGACTAAATGGTTGTTTATTAGAAGGCGATGATGGCACAAATGGTACTAATGGCGTCGCAGGACAAGATGGCACAAACGGTACTAATGGCCAAGATGGCTCGGCGGGATCCACCAGCCTAATGGTGCAAACCAATTTGATTATTGGCGACACAAACTGTCCCAACAGTGGTGTGAAATTTGATTCTGGGATTGACGCTGACATCAGCGGTACCCTAGAACCCAGTGAAATCACTAGCACAAATTTCGTATGCGTTCCTGGCATTACTGAAGTAAGCTCAACGCAATTGCTTACCAGCTTAAATAATCAATGGTTCATTGATGGTGCAGCACTTGTTTCACAAAACAAAAATACATGGCTAACCGCAACTAGCGGAGTCGGCGCACAAAGTAGCAGCGGCGATACCGACGTTGCACAACAAGTGACGTCATACGAAACTACCAGTCCGGCACAAAAATCAGCCTTTATTGAGCAATTAAAAGGTTCCGCCAAGAATGTTATTTTGTTTGTGGGTGATGGGATGGGAGTGTCTACGGTGACAGCCTCTCGCATATTAGAAGGCCAGATGCAGGGTCAATTGGGCGAAGAAAACAGTCTTTCCTTTGATCGCTTTCCATTTGCAGGCTTAGCAAAAACTTACAATGTTGACGCACAAACACCTGATTCAGCTGGCACCATGACCGCAATGGTAAGCGGTGTTAAAACGGATGTGGGTGTTATTGGCGTTGATGAAGATATTGTACGCGGTGATTGTTCAACGGTAGCAGGAAATGAATTGGTTACTGCGCTAGAACTTGCCGAGTTAGCAGGCAAATCAACGGGTATCATATCCACAGCTAGGATTACGCACGCAACACCTGCGGCAACGTATGCAAAATCAGCTGATCGAAATTGGGAAGACATTTCTGATATGCCAGAAGCAGCAGTGACTGCGGGCTGCAAAGATATAGCCGAACAACTGGTTAACTTTAAAGCTAATTTAGAAACGCGTTTTGAAGGTAGCAGTGTGGATGGAATCGAAGTGGTTTTTGGTGGCGGTAGAAGACACTTTTTACCTAAAGACGCAACATTTAACAGCACGGATGCGGCTAGTGCAGTAGAAGGCGATCGTACAGACGGTCGCGACTTAACAGCACAATGGTCACTTACCTACCCTTCGGGTTCTTATGTATTTGACCAAATAGGGTTTAATGCAATTAATACTGACACCACCACACATGTATTTGGTTTGTTCAATGAATCACACATGCAATATGAAGCCGACAGAGCTAATGATATTGCGGGTGAACCGAGCATTGCAGAAATGACAGCCAAGGCAATTGCCATCTTGGATAACAATCCTTTAGGCTTTTTTCTATCCATTGAATCGGGTCGAATCGATCATAGCCACCATGCGGGCAGTGCCTATGGTGCACTCACTGATACCATTGCGTTCTCTGAGGCTGTTGCCATGGCTGATGAGATGACCAATGATGAGGATACATTAATTATCGTAACTGCCGATCATGGTCATGTATTTACAATTGCTGGATATCCAAAGCGAGGTAATCCCATACTGGGCAAAGTAGTTAGCGTTGGGCAAACAGAAGCCGCATTAGCTGCTGACGGCCAGCCTTACACAACATTGGGTTACACCAACGGAAGGGGGTTCCAAAATTTAGGAAATGAAGTGACTGACGCTGATGTTTCCTATTCCATGCCAATTGCTGCAGGTCGCCAAGACTTGACCGACGTCGATACTGCATCAGCCGGCTTTCACCAAGAAGCCTTAGTGCCTTTGACGAGTGAAACTCACTCAGGTGAAGATGTGGGAATCTATGCAAAAGGGCCAGGCGCTTTTTTGCTAAACGGTACCAATGAGCAAAACATGATTTACCACGTCATAAACTTTGCGTCTGATTTGAGCGGTCAGGTAAACAGTACTCAGTAGTTCACTGTCTAATCAAATTAGTCTCTAGGTATAGTGGATGATGATTCATTCGCTATACCTCGTTTTGACCATTAGAGATAAGAACAAACGGTTGTATAAACATGACCTAGCATGCAATAAAAGCATGACGTCACGTTAAAAGACCTCAAAATTAAAACGGATAAGTACCCATTATGAAATCTTTAATAGAAATCACAGTCAATTCGACGAAGAACATCATTAGATTATGTGTTTCTATCGCGGGTGTTACCGCGTTTAGCGCACTCGCTAATAGTCCTTACAATATCGATACAAGCTCATTCATAAAACCAAGCGAATTAAAGCTATCAAATGATCAATGTTCAGATTTAGCTTTACCCGCAAGTAATCTTATTGCTGTGTATGAAATCGCAAAGAGCAATCACTCCAGTGATAAATTAGGGCAAGAATTGCAGATTACCTTAGTCAGAAACGGCAACGAAGTGGCACATCAATATCCGCAAACAGGGATCACTGAATCTTGGCAATTGAATCAGGCGGATCAAATAAAAAGCACTCGATTTTTTGACCTACACCAGCGCGCTATCGAATATCAACCGGGTGAAAAAGTGCACGGCAAAACAGAATCTGACTGGTCCTATCGCAATCAATTAATAAGTGACTCGCTGCTGCAAAAGTTTACCACCACGAATGTGATTAATGAGGGGTGCAATCGCGTCGAAACAAAACAATTTAAGAATGAGAGTCTATCGATGGAAATCACATGGTTTTCTGAGTTGCGCTTAGTAAGTCACTTTATTATTAAAAAGAAAGACTCTGATAATATATTAGAAACATGGTCTTTGAAGAGCTTAGCATTGTCTAATAAACAAATTACGCCCTTCTTTAAATCTCGGTACGCCTATTACGCGACAGACTATGCGGATATTGGTGATGATCATACTGACCCGTTTTTAACAAATATGATGAACTTGGGTTTCATAGAACGTGGTGCCTCAGGATTTTATGATACCCAAGGAAACCCAATGTCGGGCGATCCCACTAAAAAAGAAAGTCATACCCACTGAAGTCCTGCAGGACTTCAGTGGGCTGGTTCGTTAAAAGCAATCAAATGGAATGATAAAGACCCCTGAATTAAAAAATGAACCCCATCATAGGTCGCTATTGATATCGCTTGATAGTGGATGACACTCTAACGCTGTTCGGTTCAAGGGTCTTCTGTTCAACAGCTTATAAAAATTAACCTGCGCAGGTATTATTTTAACATGGGTGACTTGTTTATTGC
>NZ_CAJXPA010000211.1 GCF_913058035.1 uncultured Paraglaciecola sp.
CAGTATTATGATGATTAACGTTATAATTATGTTTTTATATGCTTACACTATCACTATGTACGACCAAACTTAGAATAACGCTGTAAAATCAACTCTGTAAGTTTAGTTAGTTTATCTTGGGGGGGATAAGATTGAGTGATTACCTCGAACAAAGCATGACATTTACTGAATAATTTAGTCAATCGGGCCAACATTTTATGACTTAGATTAAGCCAAAAATTAGTACGTAGGGGCCCAAAACTAAAATGTCGAATATAATCATCGAGTTCTGGATCGTAAGTATTGTTCCAGACTCTGTCTAAGGTAGTGACAAACTGACAGTGCTGGGTATACTCGATAATGTGTCCGTTTTCACCCCAACCTACATCATTTTTAGCCGATATTGGTTGATGCCTAGCTATTATTATACTGTTAAGCCAGCGACGAGCCTTGTTATGGTTTTTTAATAAAATAACCCCTGAGTTGTATCGTCCTGTATAACTTTTTGCTAAATACACATATTTATCAGGAAGTAATACGCTGCTTAGTTTAGGCGTATGCGTCTGGATATAGGCATCTGCGTCAACAAATAATACAGCATCATAACCACTGTCCAACGCTTCAATCATTAAGGTTAACTTTAGCCAACAGCACTCCACACCAATAGAGGTTGCATATGGTCGAGTGACAACTTGATAGATATACCCATTGCTTTCTGCATAACGTTTATGAGAAGCAATACAGTCTTTATAAAGCCATTGATAGCCATTAAGTGCAATACTGAATACCAGCACGTTATTTTTCATGGTTACACCCTTGTAAAACTGATTTCAGATTAATCCTGAGACTTGTGATGCAATAAACAATCCATTTTCACATCAAGTAAAAAGTGAATATTCGCGCTGCAGCGTGCAATTAAATGACTTAATTTAAGAATCTATTTTGTTTTGAGTTGCAAATTGCAAACTATCAGTCAAAGAATAGGTTCCTGACCACACAAAAAAACCTATGTTATATATAAGTTTTTTATATTCATTTTAAAATATGGTCCAAGTTGTTAAAACATAGATACCTTCTACTCTCATATCTATGTTTTGGCGATACAAGTACCTGTGATTAATATCTATGAAGGTATTGATTACAAAAACACTTTTTACTTTTTACTTTTTACTTTTTACCAAAACAATCCAGCTACTGATCCAGAAAATGTGCGAAAATTATTTTTGTGTATTTTACAGCCCCTAAGAGGCATAAAACATAAAGTAACTTTAAGTGTTGATAATAAGAGACGTAGTACTCGTTTGTTTATTTCTGCCAACGGATTTGTCTATTACACCGGTGTTAAATCTGTTTCACAACGCCACTACAGCTCGTTACAAAACTTGGACCCAAAATATCATTCCACGTTATATCAACATACTGCTTCATCGTAAGCTGGTGATATGGCGGGTGGTATTTTTAGGCGTTAACTATCTATCAAAAATAAAACGCAGTAGTGGTTTTAATAACGAGGTGCTCTGGATTAAATCGATACCAAAATGGCCCGTAAAAACAGCGCTTAATTAAATTAATGTTCTTAACGACAACAACGCTGACCTCGTTAGTGATAATCAAGGCTAGTTTCTTGATAATCATCGAACGACTTATAACCATTCATCCCCTAATCAAAATACTGAATCGCTTTAGTTTACGAAAATAACTGGCTTAACCTTGGTGGCTATAGCTTTGTTGTTCAAATAATCAGGGAACACCTGCTTATAATTTATAGCACAAGTGACTAAGTGATGGGTATCGGCTGCTTAAAATATATTGTTCATGTATTTAATATTGATTAGCGGCTCCTAAATTTAGATCGAAAATTAGTCTAAACTTTGTATATATAATTGAAACTAACAATCAATATTTGTGAAAAATGTTTGCTTATATTTTTTGCTCATCATAATGAATATTATTTTGCTGTACGATGGAAATTGATTTTTATATACAAATCATAACTTTAAACTGACAGACCGTTGAAAAAATTAAGTGTAGTATCATTTTTCAACACTATATTTGTCTATTAGAAATAATGACTAGCACGTTAATGAGCCGTTTTCATGAATGATAAAATTACAGTAAATAGAACACCTATGACAGTACTTTGCGTGGATGATGAATTAGATATCATTCATGCTATGAAACGGTTGTTACGCAAACGAAACTACAACTTGTTATTTGCCTCAGGTGGAGCCCAGGCATTAGAGCTGATGCAACAGAACGACGTTCATCTTATTATTTCTGACATGAGAATGCCGGCTATGTCTGGTGCAGAACTATTAGAAAGAGTAGCGACATCTTATCCTAACTGCTATCGAATTTTGTTGACTGGGTATACAGATGTGGAGTCCACAGTTAGCGCTGTCAATAAAGGCGAGATCCACAGATATCTTCAAAAACCATGGGATAACAAGGAGCTCATTAATTCAATAGAAGAAGGATTGGAAAAAGTTCGGTTAAATATCGAAAATATATATTTACAAAAGCTTATAAAAAATCAAAACATTCGACTCAAAGAGCTAAACCAAAACCTCGAGAATAAGGTGATATTGCGTACCAAACAAATTCACACTGCTCTGAATAGAATAAAACGTAACAATAACGCTACGCAAAAGGTGTTGTACAACCTGATTAACATCAATCCCAATATCAATAGCGGTTTTGCAAATAGTGTTAGCCAACTATCCAAGAGAATAGCCAAACATTTATCCTTACCTGATGATGAAATCGGTGATGTAACCCTCGCAGGATTGTTGTGTGAGATTGGTTTGCTGGGCTTGGATACAGCCATTTATACCAAGCCATTTAACGAACTTAACTATAACCAAGCACAGGATTATTTTGATCAAACTAACATAGCACAACTAGTTCTCGGACCAGCTCTTCACTTGCAAACTGTGTCAGATATTATCAGTTATCAATTTGAGTGCTACAATGGTGGAGGCCCCAACAAACTCCTTGGCCCGCAGATCCCAAAAGGAGCAAAAATTCTATCTGTTGCGAGAGATTACTGGCGTTATACATTAGGTCGAATGACGAAAAATAACATGAACGAAATGCAAGTAAAAACAGAAATGAAGAAGTTCGCCAATATACGATATGACCCTGAGATACTTGAGATATTGTTCAATACAGATAATATTGTTTCTGACGAATTTTTCGAAAAACAAATTCTCACTGGTGCACTTGAACCGGGTATGGTGCTCAAATATAACTTGTTCAACAACACACATATTTTATTATTGCCCGAAGGACATGTGTTCAATAAAGTGACTATAGCAAAACTGGTACAGTTCGAAAAAAGTCAATCAAAACTGATCTCTTTAATAGTAGAAGAACACCAGATTGAAACTTAGATACTCACTGGAAAGGATATATGAAAGGTAGTGCCCAAGCCGATTTCAGAGTCAACGGTCACCTGCGCACTGTGCGCTTCAAGAATAACATAAGAAACAGACAAACCTAGACCAATCCCAAAGGGCTTAGTAGTAAAAAAAGGGGTGAATAACTTTGTAATTGTTTCTTCGTTAATTCCGCACCCTGTGTCTTCAATATGGATTGTTACGGTTTGATTATCTTGAGTATGCCATATACTTAGCTTACCACCTCCTCTCATCGCATAGGCTGCGTTGGTGAAAATGTTCATAAATACTTGCTGTAACTGGCCTAAATCACCTAAAACTAAAGGACACGATCCTGTCATTCGATTACTGACTTGATGCTCATATTTAAATACGTTTCCAGCAATTCTTAACGCAGCATCAACACATTTATTAAGAGACACTTTGATCAGCTTAGGATCTCCGGCATGAGAGAAACTTTTTAAATCTTCTACAATATCTCTCACCCTATCCAACCCTTTAATATTGGCAATTAATAAGGCGGCAGAATCCTCATCTATGTATGTTAGATCAAACTTGTCACATATTGCAGTAAACGAGGTCATACCCAGATTTTTATGTTTTACCAATTCACTTTTAATATCATCATGAAGGCTTTTGTAATCTTTTAAATATTCTTTAAAAACCTCCATATTTGAACGGATAAAAGTTATAGGGTTATTAATTTCGTGAGCAACGCTAGCAGATAACTGACCCAGTGATGCCATTTTTTCTGATTGAATGAGTTGACGTTGAGCCTTTTCAAGGTCATTGACTAAATTTTGAAGTTGTATGTTTCGTCTTAAGATACGTTCATCAGTTAATCTTTTTTGAATGCCACTGGTTAAGTTATCTCTTGCAGTTGCCAATACTGGGAATATGTCTTCATCAATTAACTCCATTTGACTCCAGAATGCTAGCCAGCCTGTTTTGCCTCCAGATAAGGCAAAATTCAAATACAATATATAACCAAGCGGCTTTAAATAATGATGATTAACTTCGTTGGCAACAGAAACAAACCAAGGGTCTACTATATCTGTCTTACTAAAAGGTAAATTATCGCCAATGAGTCTTTGTAGCCCACTTTGACAATGCCATCCGAGCTCTTTACTCCATGCCTTGTTAAAAGTATCTCCTATTTCTAGTGCATATTCAGTCACAAAGTAAAACCCATATTCAGCAGCACAGTATTCACAAGTGAGTTCAACCAGTTTGCCGATCATTTCGTTTAGCGTAAGTTCAGATGCAATGCTCATTGAAGATTTACCAAGGTATTCAAGCTCAGAGCGTATTTTTGTAGAATAAGCCAGTGCACTTTTCAAAGACTGATTGGTTTGATAAATTTCTAGAGAGTATCGCTCTAGCTGGTTCTCAGCTATATTCCGTGCTTTCTTTTCTCTTTCAGCTTTACGTTCGAGAAGTGCAATACGTTTCTGAAGTTCCTCCACAGACTTAAACTCACTCAATACAAGCTTACCCATTTGAGTTTCTAGGTGTTTTTTCACACCTTTTCAACCACTAACACACAACGCTGACCGCCTTCATGTTCACATTCAGATTGGGATACATTGACTGCTTGACCAATTTGCTGGGCGAGGCCGTAAACAATACCTTCACAAAAAAAACATAACTGACGTGGGGAAATGTAATGAAATGAAAGTTTATTAGATGTTTCAGACAAAAACTTGAATTCAGGTACTAAGGCATTTGGGTTCAGCTTTTTCACCTCAACATGGATAAAATCCTGAACTGCATGCAAAAATTCAAACACATCTTCAAAGTCATGTGCACCTGATGGGGCAATACTATAAAACTCTTTAAACACCCATTTACCGAAGGCAAACTGGGCTTCCCTTTCTGATATATTTTGTCTATCTGCTACTAAACCAATTAATTTAAATAATTCTTGGTCATCGTACGTGACGACTGTAGTGTAAGCTCCCTCACTTGACAAATCAGCTTCATCTAGTATTTCATCCCAGAATTCTTCTCCCCAAAGTTCTTCAATAAATTCATTAAACTTTACGAAAACTATTCCTTTCATAAAAAGTTCCTTAAAAAACTAAAATTAAAGTATTAGGTACTTTTTTTTAATTTTCCAGTTATTAATTTCATAAAAATTTGTTGGTTATATAAACTTATTTATAAACAGACTTGGATAAACAAATGCGATGCTTGTGATATAGATTAACTTCATCCAAATATGCGAGCAACATTCGGATGAAGTAAAGACCAATGAATGGCTGCTACTTATTTTTAAAACATCAACTAAACAATCGCCAAAACCAGCCTCTGGATAGCTCTTCTTCACAGGTTTTTAACTGAGTTGCATACTGCAAGGAACGTGCATCAACAATTTTAGCGACGTCTTTAAGCCATGATTTTCCATTATAGCTGCCTCGTTTATAACCACCCCACCCCTCATGATATGCAAGGTATTGTCTAAAGGCAACTTTCTTAGAAATTTTTAAAAGAGACTCAGTTTTATCAGTATACCAACCAATAAAATCCACACTATCTTTAAACCTTGTTCTTGTTGCTAATTTATTTCCAGTTTCATTTTTATATTGTTCCCAAGTTCCCTTTACTGCTTGTGAATATCCAAATGAACTAGACGGTCTCTTAAATGGTATAACCTTAAATAATTTTTGTCTTGGAGGTTTAGCTAACCAATCAAAGTCAGATTCCATTTTAATTATAGCT
>NZ_CAJXPA010000212.1 GCF_913058035.1 uncultured Paraglaciecola sp.
TAATGGAGGGCAGAACAAGGTTAATAAATTTAACGTTGTTCTGCCATTCGAATATTTGTGATTTCCCCTTTAGGACTTACTCCTAAATTTTGAAATACAGACTCAATAAATCCAGATGTTGTCAGTGCTCTTTAAAATAGGCTTTTAAAAAGCTCCCCCATTAAAATTTTGAAAGTGTTTTTAATGGACTCTACAACTCTTAAATAGTCATATCTGAAGAAACCTAAAAAACAAGCCATCCAACAATTGCCGAAAAACACATTGTTAGGTAATAAAATACCTAGCCAACTTTCACCTGCTCTATCAGAAAAATTATTTATCTGGTATGACCCAGATTACACTGAAAAATGACAACAATACCTGTCCGAAGAATAGAATCAAAATACATGCGAAACATTATCTGTTTTTTACCATTAGGTTTGCGGTTTGCGCACAAATTATTGCTGGTGAACCTAAGCTTGAGGCCAATTATATGATTAAAAACACCAAGGCCAGCAGAAAAAAGATTCAAACTCCAAGTCTAAAGCGAATTGTTGGTGCTACCGACAGAGAATTCAAGGACACTTATTTTAATGGCATATGAATTGCCAATCGCCATGAGTGTCCCACTCATTTCCACCCAAAAGGTAACTAAGACGCACAGTGAGTGATGCAATCAGTTTTTGGATAGAGTATCTAGGTGAAGTATCTGAGTAAAGTGTTTAGGTTGAGCACTCTAATTTCTTATGTTTTTATAATCAGAGCGATATAATTATGTCTTTTTTGAACAGTAATTCAAAATTCTGAAACGCTGGTTATTAGAGATCAAATATTTAACTTTTCTACTAGGTATCATTAAATGAGATTCATTCCTGATATTCATTCTATTGTTAAACGCAATATTGGCTTTACAGAAATGGGAATAAGAAGCAGCCTTCGGCTAACCCAGACTATGGCTAAAGTAACACCTTATGCTATACGCTGGGGATTAAAACGCAAACTGCCTCCTGCAAATGAAGTAAGAGAGTTATTTGAAGCACTTGGTACAACGTATATTAAGTTTGGTCAGTTTATCGCTAGCTCACCTTCCATTTTTCCAAAGGAATATGTAGAGGAATTTGAAAAACTACTCGATCAAACATCATTTATACCTTTTCGAACTATCAAAAAAATCATTTCTGATGATTTAAAACAACCCACAAACCATATATTCAGCCATATAGACCAGCAACCTTTGGCATCAGCATCTATTGCACAAGTGCATGCGGCAACATTGGTGACGGGTGAAGAAGTGGTGATAAAAGTTCAAAAGCCTGGTGTGCAAGCAATTATTACTGCTGATTTAAATACGGTCTATGTAGTGGTGCGCTTGTTAGAATTTATGCTGCCCAATACAGATCGTGATGCATTAGCAGGTATCGTGTCCGAAATGTATCAAGCGATGATAGACGAATGTGATTTTACTAAAGAAGCTCAACATATTAGGGCCTTCAGACGTTTTATAGATGCTTCAAATATTAATACTGTTGTTGCACCCAAAGTTTATGATCATGCATCAGGCGTTCGTGTATTAACCATGGAGCGTTTTTACGGATGCTCATTAACCGACAAAGGCGCCAGTAATAAGTCTCGAGGTGATCCAGCAAAAGCTTTATTCGAAGCTTTAAATGTATGGTTTGCCAGTCTGATGGACTGTGAAGTTTTTCATGCTGACCTTCACAGTGGTAATATGATGTTGTTTGAAGATGGGCGAGTCGGATTTATTGATTTTGGTATGGTGGGCAGGGTAAGTCCCGATACATGGCAAGCCATGTTAAGTTTATTTAAGGGCTTAAATGATCAGGACTATGCTCTAGTTGCACACTCTATGTTGGCGGTGGGAATGACTCGAAAAAATATTGATGAACAACAATTGTTTATTGATATAAAAAATATTTTTATATCAATAAACAAATTTGATGGTGAAGACTTAATGGCTAATGATGGCTTAAACGTAGCCCCAGCAGTCAATGATGTGATCAATACATTGGGCGAAGTAGCTAGAGACCACGGTATACGTTTTCCCCGTTCCTTTACATTATTACTGAAACAATTTTTATACTTCGACCGTTATATTCAAATACTAGAACCAGATGCGAATTTATTTGATGATGAACGTATCAGTACTGTGTATCTTAACAATCGTTTGTGATCCTGTAAATTTTTGTTACGAGACGCTTTTACCCTACCGCCGTCGCCCATAAGTTGATTTAGGCAAATGCTTTTGTTGTCCTATCAACACCAGGGCCCACCACTCTCGTTATTTTCAGCGTTGGACTGACTAGACTGGTGAGGTTAATACGCAGACGATAGCCTGAGTAAAGGTAAAATAAAGCGTTATTCTTCATAAAATAAATTATACATACACCCAGCATAAGCCATATTAATGATGCTTTTGTGACGTGGCGCTTTCACGCAGTACAGTCCAAATCTATATTGTGCAAGCACATATATAGCTCACTATGTGGAGGTATTGTGATTGAGACGGGTGTCTTGTTAATTCATTGTTAACTCTGCTTTCAGTTCCTCTACCTTAATAAGAGTCAGTATATTTAAAAAAATGTATGCCGTAACTTCTAACTTTAGTAATCCTGCCACTGAGCGCAGACGTCGTTGTAGTCTTTGTTTTAAAACGACTGCTAGGTATTAGATCAAGAAGGAGGTAGGTGAGCTTTGAGGATTTCGTATAATTCAGGGCGATACGCTTTGATTTCCGCAACGTTCAGTCCTTCTAAAGAGTGGGGATACTTTAACCATGCCGCAGTTTCATGAACGAAGTAGTCTGGTTCAAAATCAACTTCGCGGCGACTAGGTTTATAAAAGGGGATAGCAATACGTACTTCTTTGGGCATATTTAATCGGGTTTCAACACGCAGTTGTTTTAAAACAGCAGCAATAGAACGACCCGTATCAAAGACATCATCGACAATGAGCAGTTTGTCGTGCTCTTGCACGTTTTTGACTAAATAATTAAGATCGTGAACCTTTACCACTCGTGATTGCTGATCAATACCAGCGGCGTATGACGATGTTCTTATCGCAATATTATCAGTCTCAATACCGTGATAACTTAAATACTCTTGTACGGCGATACCAATCGGCGCACCCCCGCGCCAAAGAGCGATGATAAAGGTCGGTTTAAAACCACTAACAAAAATCATTTGGGCCAATTTGAAAGAGTCGACTAACAATTGTTCGCCAGAGAGGTACGTTTTTTTCATTATCTTAACCGTGTATAATCGCTGCGTACATCATACTGAGATGATATCCATTCTTATAGGTAAACGATGAAAAAAATATATTTAGATGAAGATACTTTGATCCAAGACGCGTTTCGTCTTGGCGTGAAGATTTTTGAATCAGGGTTTCGGCCCACATTTATTGTTGGCTTATGGAGAGGCGGAAGTTCAGTGGGCATTTATGTTCAGGAATGCTTACAAACATTGGGAATCGACACAGATCATATTTCTATTCGAACATCCTATCGTGGTATGCCAAGCTACCAATCGATGGTGAATGCCCCTGAAACCATCCGTGTGCACGGCACTCAGTACCTTATTGAAAATTTAAATGCAGACGATTCATTGCTTATTGTCGATGACGTGTTCAGCACTGGGCTAAGTATCGAGGCGACGATAGTTCGACTGCGCAAACACTTGAAAAAGAATTTACCAAAAGATATTCGAATTGCCACACTTTACCAACGTAAGGATTACAAACGTACTGATTTAGCGTTAAATTACTTTCTTCATGAAACCGAGAGTTGGCTCGTATTTCCTTATGAATTAAAAGGCTTAAGCGCAAAAGAGATTGAGTTACATAAGCCCTATTTACGTGACTTGATGTGTTGATGATTTCGTTATTGTTCTAAGTGTTACGACGCCAGTAATATCCTATTGCTAAGCAAGATGACTCTTTATGATGCCAACGCGTTACACATCAAAATTACTGTTACTAATCAGGTGAATGCACTGACTAAAGCCTATGCATGTTCAGTCAACCTTTAAAGAATAATACTCGTATATATTCCCATCAAGCATACTACCAACAAAGCAACACCGACAAATTGGAAAAAACGTGGAGTTTCAACTTCTTTTATACGTTCGTGCATGCGTTGCCCAAATATATGCCCTACTAAGGCACACGGCAATAACCAAAGTTGATGAATCCATTGCAAGTCTACCCCAGCAATGACAAACGATATCATCTTGATGATCACCAAAATAAACCACAATACAAATAAAGTATCGCGCAATTGATGGCGCAGTACCTTGGTAGCAAATACCGAAACAATTAATGGCGCACCAATCAATGAAGTACCACTGACATAGCCGCCAAGCATCAAAAATATCGTATCTAGGGTTTTGTTATTACTATAAAAAGGTTTATTGAGGATATAAGACACAGCAAAAATGGCCACAATAACAAAAATAACGCCAGTAACAATATCGTTGGGTAAGGTCAACAAACCAAACACACCAATAAGTTTTGGGATAATCATGATGCCAAGGGCTTTTTTTAGATACGTCCAGGCAATATTGCCTTCACCTTCATGTATCACTTCGCCGCGCTCTGTTGCCAACTTAGCTTGTTTTTTACTAGTAATAGCACCGCGCCAAGCAATCCAGCTGGAAAAAAATAACAGATGAATCGAAATAATCGGCAGAAACACCAGTGGTTTATTCAGTACCAGTAACAAAAATGGCAAAGCTAATACCGCACCACCAAAACCCAAGCCACTACGAACAAAACCACTCCACACAAAAATCAAACCAATTAAGACGTACTGCCACGCGAGAAGATGTTCCACAGGTTTCCTTTTTTAATTATTTTTAGCGTGAGGTAAAGCAAGTTATTTTAGCGAAGATTAAATCTTTTTTCTGCTAAAAGTTAAATAGCTTACCTATGCTAGAGGGACTTGTATGGTGTTAACAACTAAAAACTGCATAACAAAAGGTACCTCAACGATTTAGCTCTTTTGATGATCATTACTACTGAGAAGCAGACAATCGAATCTTTCAAATACAGTAACGAGGTTGTGACATAAACATTAAGACAAAATTTATATTTTTATACGGGAAATTTGCCACCATTGCAGTCATACAGGAATTCTCGTTTTAATCTGTAACACGGTTCAAAAGTGGAGGGATGTTAACACCCTGTAAGGGACAAATTGTAGTTGGCTAAAATAGCGAGGTACGAGTACAGCAGACTATTATATGTCCGTTTACTTTATGACCTTGTTATGTGCCACTCACTCTTTCCAAAAAACACCTATAATTTGGTGAACCGTTCTTGTTATATAGCTCGTCTTTCTCTAAAGAAAGAGTATTAGAACAAAGAACTTTGGTGGTACTTCCAGAACCTTATTTTCCAAAATTTACGCTGCCAATTGTTACTTCACAATCTGAAGTGACAGGCTCACTGTCTAATGCTAAATCCACTCGATGCTCGTAAACGGCCATTCTATGGCCTACGGTAATACTGTCGACAAGTAGAACCTCTTTGTCGTTATGTTGATAAAACATTCAATATTCACCATCCACATTTCCTGTTGGTGATATTGCTCATTTCATAGCCCCCACTCTACCAAATGATGACGGTTATAGAAAAGTGGCCTACTGGATCTGACTTGAACAGGGTCTACTTATATCAAAAGTTAAGACATCACTTTGCCGATATCTTGGATGTCCATGTAAGTCAGGGCAAAAGCGGTGATACATAGTTAAGTTAAGTTGACTCTGACCTCTGATACTTCAATCACGAGGCCTTGCCAAATTTTATAAATCCAATTCAGTATAAACAATAGATTGGTCACCATTTTGATATGGCACCGCTTTTTTGCCTCGATATTTAGATAGTTCTCTAAATGTGGACGGAAGGCCTGCGTAAATGGAAGCTATGAGAATTTCTGTTGATTTTTCCTCAGAAAAATTAAGTATCAGTTGTGTATCAGCGCAGGATACGCCTCGACAATGATATTGGTAATAGCCACCCGCTCTCTTCTCACCTTTATAT
>NZ_CAJXPA010000213.1 GCF_913058035.1 uncultured Paraglaciecola sp.
GGTCCTACCAGTCCATCAAAATTGGCTTCAAACTGTTTCATCTAAACCTCCATTATTGTTATTTATCTATGGCAATTGGGTAATTTGTACTGGATATTTATTATCTGAAATCACATACAAAAAACGATTAGATGTGCATTATACTGTTTTTGTTTGTTCTGCCAATCAGGCTGTTCTAAAAGTGAACAGTAAAAGCCTCTTTTGAAAAAGAATATTAGATAAGTATGAAGAAGAACTTGTTTTCTATTCATTTTGTCGATATATGTAAAAAAGCATTCTTGATAGGTAACTACCACTTAGTATGTGCCTAACCAATAAAAACCTATAAAAATCAAAGGTTAATACCAATTTATGGCAAAACATCTAGTCATTGTCGAATCACCGGCAAAGGCAAAAACGATTAATAAATATCTCGGCAAAGATTTTATTGTTAAATCTAGTGTCGGCCACGTTCGAGATCTTCCTCACAAGGCTGTGGGTAAAGTTGCGCCTAAAAAACCAGCAAAAGAACTTAAACTTCTCTCCGAAAAAAAGCGTGAAAATTATTTACGCGACTATGAATATAAAAAATTAGTTGATCGTATGGGGATCGATCCAAAAAACGATTGGCAAGTGCACTACGACGTACTAGAAGGTAAAGAAAAAGTTGTAAATGAGCTAAAAAAGCTGGCTAAGAATGCCGATACTGTTTATCTCGCAACGGATTTGGATAGAGAAGGAGAGGCGATAGCTTGGCATTTACGTGAGCTTATTGACGAACCTGGCAAAAATTTTCAGCGAGTAGTGTTCAACGAAATTACTAAAAACGCTGTTCAAGAAGCTTTTGCTCATCCTGGAAAATTGAATATCGAAATGGTGAATGCCCAACAAGCCAGACGATTCTTAGACCGGGTTGTTGGTTTTATGGTGTCTCCGTTGTTATGGAAAAAAGTGGCACGCGGGTTGTCTGCAGGACGTGTTCAATCTGTAGCTGCTCGTTTAGTGGTCGAGCGTGAAAGAGAAATTAAAGCCTTTGTACCTGAAGAGTTTTGGGACTTACATGCAGACTTAAACACCGCTAAACAGACCAGTTTACGGATGCAAGTTGTAAAAGAAAGTGGCGCCGCATTTAAACCAGTTAACAAGGTGCAAGCTGATAAAGCGGTAAACTTTTTAGAAAGCGCTAGTTATCAAGTGTTGAGTCGCGAATCTAAGCCGACTCAAAGTAAACCATCAGCACCGCTTATTACTTCTACTTTACAACAAGCTGCAAGTACTCGTTTGGGCTTTGGTGTTAAAAAAACCATGATGATGGCTCAGCGTTTATATGAAGCAGGTCATATTACTTATATGCGAACCGACTCAACTCATTTAGGTAAAGAGGCGGTGGATAGCTGTCGCGATTATATTAATGACAATTTTGGTAACGCTTATCTACCAGAAAACCCCATAAAATATGGTAGTAAAGAAGGCGCACAAGAAGCACATGAGGCTATTCGCCCTTCTAATGTTCTTCTGAAGTCTGAATCAATTAGTGAAGTAGAGCGAGATGCTCAGCGTTTATACGAATTAATTTGGCGTCAATTTGTTGCTTGTCAAATGACGCCAGCTAAATATGACGCCAGCACTATAAGAGTTAAAGCTGGCGAATTCGAGTTAACTGCAAAAGGTCGTGTATTAAAGTTTGATGGTTGGACAAAAGTACAAAATCCACAGCGTAAAAAAGGTGAAGAAGATTTATTGTTGCCTGATGTAAAAGAAGGTGAAGACTTAACGCTTAAAGCTCTTGAGGCCAAGCAACACTTTACAAAACCTGTGGCGCGTTTTAATGAAGCATCTTTGGTAAAAGAGTTAGAAAAACGTGGAATTGGTCGCCCATCTACCTATGCCAGTATCATTTCAACCATTCAAGACAGAGGTTATGCACGGATCGAAAGTAAACGATTCTATGCTGAAAAAATGGGTGAGATAGTTAATGATCGATTGCTGGAAAATTTTGATGATTTAATTGGTTATGATTTTACTGCCAATATGGAACAGCAACTGGATGCAGTGGCATTAGGAAAGGCTTCATGGAAAGGCGTATTAAACGAATTTTATGAGAATTTTGAAAAAAAACTCGTTATTGCTGAAAAATCGCCTGAAGAAGGTGGCATGCGTTTAAATCAAGCTGTGCCTACCGATATAGCTTGTGCAAAGTGTGACCGTCCGATGAATGTTCGCACGGCTAGTACAGGTGTTTTTTTGGGGTGTTCTGGATACAGCTTACCCCCAAAAGAACGATGCACAGGCACCATGAATTTAACTTCCGGTGATGAAGTCATCAAGGTTGAAGACGAAGAAGAATTAGAAACCGAAGTGTTACGATCTAAACGTCGCTGTGGCGTTTGTGGAACAGCTATGGATAGTTATCTGGTTGACGAGTCTCGCAAGTTACATGTATGTGGTAATACGCCAACATGTGAAGGTATTTATGAAGAGAAAGGTACCTTCAAGATCAAAGGGTATGAAGGACCCATTCTTGAATGTGACAAGTGCCAATCTAACATGGAATTGAAAAGTGGACGCTTTGGTAAATATTTTGGGTGTACAAATGAAGAATGCAAAAATACTCGAAAATTACTTAGGAATGGCGAAGCTGCGCCACCTAAGGAAGACCCCACTGATTTGCCTGAATTAGAATGTATAAAATCTGATGCTCACTTTGTGCTCAGAGATGGTGCATCTGGTATATTCTTAGCAGCGCACAATTTTCCTAAATCAAGAGAGACCCGAGCCCCTAAAGTAGAGGAGCTTGCTAGATTCAGAGATAGAATTTCTCCTAAGTTTTACTATTTAGCTGATGCACCCGCAAAAGACCCTGATGGTAGCCCTTCTATCGTGCGTTACAGCCGAAAGACCAAACAGCAGTACGTTATGTCAGAAAATGAAGAAGGCAAAGCGACGGGCTGGTCTGCATGGTGTACCGACGAAAAATGGGTTGTGGAAGATAAGCGTAAGAAACCTAAAAAGTAATGTAGGTCTAAATATTTAAGGCAATACCACAGTTTCTGGCTGGTGTATTGCCATAAGTTCAATTAATCTTTAGCAATATGGCATTCAATTATGGCGTTGTCTTTACAAGAACAATTACTCAAAGCTGGCTTAACCAATAAGAAAAAAGCAAACCAAGTTCGGCAACAAAAAAATAAACAAGCAAAAGCACAAAAAAATCATAATGTGGTAGAAACAAATGAAGCAAAATTAGCCGCTGCTGAACTGGTTGAAGCTAAAAAAACAAAAGATAGACAGCTCAACCAAAAAACAAAACAACAAGCAGAACAAAAGGCATTGGTGGGGCAAATTAAACAGCTAATTGAAACCAATAAACAACCGAAATTTAGTGGCTCTGGTCGCCAAGAAGAAGTTGCTTGCAACTTTACTGATGGCACTATGATCAAACGCATGTATGTTAGTCCATCTACCCAAAAACAAATCACCCAGGGTAAGCTCGCAATTGTTAAGTTAAACGATGGTTATGAGCTAGTGCCGACCCCAGTTGCGGATAAAATTGCAGAGCGTGATGAGGCATGTGTTGTTTATCGTGCTGACAATATCAGTGACGCGGATCAGAAAAGCAGCGAAGATGACGATTGGTACGCAGACTATGACATTCCAGATGATTTAAGTTGGTAAATAAAATAATCAAATTGAGATTCTTAAATGTGTTCTTGAGTAGGTTTAAGGTGCCACTAAATTAGTCCACCTAAGGCAGGTTTAAGCAAGCGCTAAGGGCTAGATTTAGATGCCAAAGATGACTATATAATGGTTTATCTGGCTCTACATTATAAAGTTGCTTTATTTTTCGATGGGAAAAAGTGGTGACCGTGCTATTTACTCGCGTAGTGATAGGGATTAGATATGAAAATGAAGCTTTGGCACTGTCATGGTGCGCGCTCGTTGCGTCCTTTGTGGGCAATGGAAGAAATGCAATTACCTTATGAGGTGGAGTTGCTCCGGTTCCCACCGCGTTTTTTCAAAAAGGATTTCTTAGCTATAAATCCGTTAGGAACCGTTCCTTTTTTTCAAGACGACAATACTACTATGACGGAATCAAGTGGTATTTGCCATTATCTAGTCGAAAAGTATAGTCGGTATGATGTTGGCCTAAGACCAGACCATTCCGAATACGGGGACTATCTGAATTGGCTATATCATAGTGATGCTACGCTGACATTTCCGCAAACTATTGTACTGCGTTATAGTAAATTAGAGCAGGGAGAACGGCGTTTGCCTCAGGCTGTAGAGGATTATGCCGCTTGGTTTATTGCTCGATTAAGACGCCTCGATGCGCATGTTGAGTCACGGGAATTTTTATGTGATGAACGTTTTACGATTGCGGATATCGCAGTGGGATATGCATTGCATTTGGGACAATCTTTGGGGTTAGACAGTCAATACACCCCACAAGTTAAAGATTATCTTGCGAGGCTTCAAGCTCGTCCAGCCTTTAAAAAAGCCTCAACCATAGGCGCTGATCAAAGTGTACTCAACTAGGAATTAGTCATACTGTACCAATGAATATAATGCCATTTGCGCAACAACTGCGCAGTTTATCGACAAGGAAATCAATCCATGTCGACGAGTGGGAAAAAACTGCTACTTTTCCAGCCCATTAAGCGTAAATAAAATAGGTGACTCAAGTTTGTTGAGTATTCATAAGTTACTGAATATGGTGATGTGAGTCTTGATTACAGCTATCAAAATTTTTTTTGGAAGAACTGGGTCGCGTTCGATGTGGCGGATTGCCCATGGCAACTGGTGTAAACGAGCCTCATGCTGGCTATGATGTGACAGCCATAAAAAATGCACGCAAAGAAGGTGATGATGATGTGATTAATGGGATCAAAATTTGGATCACCACTTCTGCATAAGCTGATTACATTTGTCTATTAGTGAATAATAGTGATGAGCTGGCACATAAAAATAAGTGACTTGTGATTGTGCCAACCAACACTCGAGGTATTTGTTTCTCTAAGCCTTTGAAAAACTTGGGAAGCAACCTTTTGATACTACGTAAATATTTTTTGACGTTGTGTGAGCCCAGCGTAACCTTATTGGTGCAGAAGGTGCAGGGTTTTGTTATCAAATGCGTAATAATCAGTTGATATACTTTCGTCTAGCAAGGTTGCAAACAAAGATTGAGTTACTAAATACGCTTGCTTACGAAGGGGATGAGGCTTATGCGGATGGCCCAGATGTGACACGAAAGATATCAATGGCAATGCTAAAATCTGGACGGTTTGTCCGCGGGGTTATCGATAGCTGCTTAAAATATTGAGGTGACATGGGTGGCATGTTGAACAACCTTGTTGCTTGTTGATATCGTGATGGGCGTTTGGACTAAATAGGCGCAGGTACTGACGTAATGATGCTGGGTATTATTTACAAGCTTATGAATACTCTTTGGCGCCTGTGACTTATAAAAAGTACCTGAGAAAACAGCTTATCAGAGGGTAGCCTAATAAAGATCCGACTTTCCATTCACCATTAATTTTGAAGCCGGTTTTACTCTTAAGATTTAGTCATCTAAATTCATCGTATAAAACAAAAAAACGCCACTAGTTGGTGGCGTTTTTCACAAAAACGTAACAATTAATCCTCGTCACATTCTACTTTGCACTCACCATACAAGTACAAGCTGTGGTGGGTAAGTTTCATGTTGTGGCGTTCAGCTACTTCTTCTTGGCGCCTTTCAATAACATCATCCTCAAACTCAATTACTTTGCCACATTTCAAACAAACCAAATGGTCGTGGTGTTTTTTATGACTGATTTCGAAAACTGATTTACCACCCTCGAAGTGATGTCGGTTCAAAATGCCTGCATCATCAAATTGATTTAGAACTCGGTAGACTGTTGCTAAGCCGATATCCTCATCATGCTCAATCAAAATTTTATACACATCTTCAGCACTGATATGTTGATTTTCAGGTTGCTGTAAAATATCTAGGATTTTCAAACGGGGAAGAGTGATCTTTAGTCCCGCTTTTTTTAACTCTTTATTCTGATCCATGA
>NZ_CAJXPA010000214.1 GCF_913058035.1 uncultured Paraglaciecola sp.
CAAATAATCAAAGTCATTATTTATATGGATAGCTTGCGTTAAGCTCGATACCTTTTACTCAGGTGTCGTTTTAGCGTAAGCAATGAATGACTGAGATGAATTGCATATTTCGATTTATAACGGTGTTTTTGTCATGCTTGCCATTATTGATGATGGGATGTGCAAATCAAAATGACTTATCAATATCTGCAGATAATAAGCCCATTTCTGTTGCTCTTAATATGAATTGGCAAAGTGATGTTTATACCTTAATTAAAGTCTTTCAGGTTTAAGATGTTTTTTATCTTCATGAAGCCAGTAAACAGCATTTTTTATCTTTCTATAACGACCCTCAAAATAACGATCCTCAAATTCAGACTATCGATGGGCATAAGCGGTTATATAACTATTTAGAACATTTTTTCAGCGGCTTTACTTATAAGGGCGACACTTACAATGCCGATTTGGCCTCTACTAAACATGCAGGCAACTGTCTCTCGCTTGCTATTTTAACCAAAGCTTATGCTTCCTTAGTTGGTCTTAAAGTTGAGTATCGTAAGGTTAATTCTGAGCCTGTCTATTCTCGTGAAAATGACATTATGACTATTTCTTCGCATGTACAAACCCATGTATATGCTCCCGCTAAACTCGATAATAGGAAGTCAACGTTTTTCTTTTCAAAAGTTATAATCGATTATTTCCCATCCTCTAGAAGTCATATTGGTGGGGTTGTTGAAAACGTTGATTTTGAATCTATGTATTATCATAACTTAGCTGCTAAGGCTCTAATTGAAGAGAATTTTGACTATGCTTACTCTCTGTTAGCTGCTGCTATGCAGTTGTCACCAAACAACATCGAAACATTGAATACTTTAGCTGTTTTGTATAAAAAGTCAGGCAATCATGCTTTAGCTGAATCACTGTATAAATATGTGTTGCAGCATTCAAAAGGCTCTGTAAGCGTCTTAAGCAATTATGTGATTTTACTCCGAGATACGGGTAGAAATAACGAAGCAACGTCGTATGAAAATCAATATATGCATATTAAAGATGACAATCCATACCGGTGGTATGACGTTGCTAACCTTGCATATGAACAAAAAAAATACACCTTGGCCTTGCGTCTTTTTCAAAAGACTACAGATATGGCACCTTACTTACCCGAAAGTTTTTATGGTCAGGCAAAAACTCATTTTAAATTAGGCAATGCCACAAAAGCTAAGTCGGCGATGCGTAAAGCTGCTGAGTTAGCCTACACCCCAAAAGATGAAAGACGTTATAACAGTAAGTTACAAGTGTTGAACGACAGCTTTTAGTGTGACGTTAAGTGGGAATAAATTGGTAGAATTACTCACAGAACAATACACGACAGATGTGTCTGAAAAAAATTAGTAAGATGATTTGTGAGGTCCATCCTACATCTGAATTTGGAAGTTTTGTCTATCGCGCTCAGCAAGGTTATGACGTTTTTGAATTAAGTGTTCGAGTTCGAAAAATTACCACCGCATTAAAACAGATTCTCCCAGACAAAATTAAACAGGCTGTAGCTCTTTTGTTGGCGCCTTTGGATCCGTTTGTGGAACACGATAAAATATTAGTTTAGCGTCTTTTATATTTATGCCGCCTATAATTTATGTATCTAAAAATGATCACGTGCTTTGCATTTCGGACGTCATAAAGTGACAGTGATCATTAACGGACGAAGTATGCTAATTGGCCATTTTGACCTCAGTAAATAACTCATTGTAATAGACCTAGACGACATCTTAGAACCCAATCAAATTTAATGAAGTATAGAATTAACTTTTATACTTCTTATTTGAAAACACATGTCTACCTATATTCTAGTTTTCATCCCTGTAGGAACAAATTAAAACAACGTCTATGGAAAAGCCCCTACAAGGCAAAGACTTTTTTTAGTTAGCGACAATCAATGCTGATTATTTGGCCAGATAATCAACCACAGTATCAGTGAAGTCAGTAAACAAACCGTCAACTTGTAGATCGTTAAACAACATGTTTAATGTTTGTTTTTGGTTAATATTGTCTGGCAATGCATCCTTTCGAAAAGTGTAAGGATGAACTTGAAGACCCGCTAAATGTGCTTGTTCGACCAAAGCTGAAGGTTGCATGGTTTTAAGATCGATCAGTTGTGGTATCCAAGGGCCGATGCCTTGGGCGATTTTAGCTATGGCCTCTAAACCAAGTGGGGTTTTTAAAAAGTCATAATCGGTAGGTGACTCTTGCCAGTCGTTTTCGCCAATGAGCTGTATTAGTTTTACTTTCACCTCTAGATCATTTCGTAATCGCTGAGTCTCAGCAAAATCAAAACACTGCACATATATGGCTTTATCTGCATCATCCAACTGATGTTTACGTAAAACAGCCATAACCAGTTGGCTTATGTCCACGCCTTGTTCTCTATGCCATGCAGGTGATTTTATTTCTGGATAGAAACCGGTAGTTTTATTTAACTGTCGATTGAGTTGCTGGATCAATTCAATTTGTTCTTCAAAAGTGGCAACCTGAAAGGTACCTTTTCCTTGATAACGATTGGGGAATACCTGCTTGCCTTGTGCATCTTGTCGTTCATGTACATTAAGGGTCTTTAATTCAGCCAGAGTAAAATCTAAGGCATAATAACGTCCATCTGGACGTTTTCTGCTGGGGAATACTTGTTCTACGTTGGTCACTGTTTCAAGGTGAATATCATGTAAAACGATTATTTTTGAATCTTTAGTTACAACTAAATCTTGCTCTATGAAGTCAGCACCTTGCGCATAAGCTAAGGCAACAGATTGAAGCGTATGTTCAGGTAAATAGCCTGACGCACCTCGGTGTGCAATCACCAGAGGCTTAGCTGTAATCACTTGGCTGGTAGAAGCCAATATTAATAGTCCTAAAAGATATAATTTCATAATGTTCGCTTATCTACCTTCAATTAATTCGATAGCATAACCATCTGGGTCACGCACAAAAGCAATAACCGTTTTGCCACCTTTTACTGGTCCAGGTTTACGATACACGTCGCCACCTTGCAGCTCAATTGCTGCACAAAGGGCATAAATATCATCTACTGCGATAGCAATATGACCATAGGCTTCACCCATATCGTACAGAGTTTTACCCCAATTATAGGTTAGCTCAAGCACAGTAGTCTGTGACTCTTCACCATAACCGATGAATGCTAAAGTATACTGATACTCTTCGTTTTCACTTTTTCTAAGCAGTTTCATACCCATAAAGTTGGTGTAAAAGTCAATTGAGGTTTGAAGATTGCCGACTCGCAGCATGGTATGTAGTAACCGCATATTTATTCCTTTTATGATTACGAAATAATGGAATCGATGTTGTTTGATTCCATCTGAGCATAGTAGAGTAAGAATAGGAACATAATATGACAACCGGAAAACTATTTTATAGATATTATTGCTTAGGTATTGCCTGTTGGCCTAAATAAAGATGGTAGGTATTTCTATTTTTTTAACCTCGCTATAATTTATTATGGTCACTATTAATAAATTATCTTTGACTTAATTCACAGCCGTTCTCAGCATAAAAGTTCGGCACCAGCAGAATTTTCGTTTACGCCATTTCTGTCGCTATCAGCACTCATTTTAACCCTTCCTTGCAAGGAGACAGATAATGAACGTGCGTATTCTGCTTTGCCATCTTTATGACACGGTAATATTTCAGTTGCTAAATTTGCTGCACCGGTTCCGGAAAATTTAATGTCATTAGTTGAGTTGGTCATCAAACTAGTTGAAGACGTTGCGCCTGTAATGACTAACAGTTCTTCTGTGACACCTCGAATGGCATTATTGTCATCGTTAATAAACACAATTTTGGGTCATTCCAATCAGATGAACAAACAGAGTAATCTTTGGAAGGGCACACCACAACTTGGGCTTGTTCGTCTATCGCATGGTGCCTCTCATATTGGATCAAAGAGCTTGTTTCGTTGATTTCTGCCACAATTCTATTTTTTATTAAAATGCCTTGAATGCTTGGGCCAACAAATGCCAGTATTATTGCGACAATAGAAACAGTGATCATTAACTCAACCAGTGTCACACCTTTCTGTTGTTTCACGTTATTAACTCCGTTATTTAGGTACCAAAGATAAACTATATTTGAACTTTTAAGGTATGAAATAGTGTCCAAAGGTTAGAATTAACATACACATGTTGGTAAGGTTAAATCTGTTGCCTTTAAATTTATCACTGCTCGTTAATGTTAACGACGGTAATCACTATCCTAGTCGAAATTTTTGACGGGTGTAACATCATTGAGGTAAAAAATGCAAAAGAGTACTGTGATAGAAGAAATGCGGGTTCTACCTAAAATTGATGTTAATTTTGAAGTTGAACGTCGAGTTAATTTCATTAAAGCCCAGCTTATAAAAAGTGGCATGAGAGTTTTAGTTTTGGGTGTAAGTGGAGGTGTTGATTCGTGTACATTGGGAAGGCTGGCCCAACTTGCAGTTAATCAACTTAATCAAGGGCAGACAAACCTACAGGACACAAATAAATATCAATTTATAGCGATAAGGTTACCGTACAACATTCAAGCAGACGAGATTGACGCTCAAGCTTCAATCGACTTCATTCAGCCAAGCCATAGTTTGACAGTCAATGTACAGCCTGGTGTTGATGCGATTGATATACAAACTCGAATGGCTATGCAGAGCACCAATTTATTACCTGATAGCGCAAGTAAACAGGATTTTGTCAAAGGTAACGTCAAAGCACGTACCCGGATGGTAACGCAGTATCAAGTTGCCGGTTTACTTGATGGTTTAGTTTTAGGTACAGATCATTCAGCAGAAAATATTACTGGGTTCTACACCAAGTATGGTGATGGTGCATGTGACCTTGCACCTTTATTTGGTCTAAATAAACGCCAAGTAAGGCAAATTGCAGAGTTTTTAGGTGCACCACAAAATATTGTTCACAAAGCTCCCACTGCCGATTTAGAAACATTAGCGCCACAAAAATCTGATGAGCAGGCATTAGGAATGAGTTATGAACAAATAGATGATTTTTTAGAAGGCAAACTCGTGGCAGATGATATTATTGAAAGGCTGGTTGCTATTTTTGAAAAAACACAGCATAAACGAATACCTATACCCACCATATACGACTAATAATTTTAAGTTAATAAACCACACTAATTGGGACATAAAATGAAAAAGATCGAAGCTGTAATCAAACCTTTTAAAATGGATGACGTTCGAGAGGCCTTGTCAGAAGTCGGCGTTAATGGCATGACTGTTACTGAGGTAAAAGGTTTTGGACGTCAAAAAGGGCATACGGAATTGTATCGTGGTGCTGAATATAATGTTGATTTTTTGCCCAAGGTAAAAGTTGAGTTGATAGTTGCAGATGATCAAGTTGAGCGTTGTATTGAAACCATTATGAAAACAGCGCAAACTGGAAAAATAGGTGATGGTAAAATATTTGTTTATGAAGTAGAACGTGTTATTCGTATTCGCACGGGCGAAGAAAATGAAGACGCTGTTTAATACGAGTCATCCTTATGTTTTGCGATAGTTAATTTGTTGAATCACTGAGCGGCAGGTGCTAATAGATAGGTATAAAAAACCTGAAATAATATCTAGTGCACCTAGGTCTAATATTTTGAAACCTAAAAGACATGTTTTATATTTAATTTATAGCTGTGTTTTATAACCGTATTTAACAATCGTATTTTGACTAACTATTAATATAAAAGGAAAACTAATTATGCAAAAAATCAAAAATAAGGCTATTGCTGGAGCACTTGGTGCAGTTGTCATTGGCTCACTTGCTTCAATCAGTGTCCAAGCGAATACTAGCCCTTTTAGTGTTAACACATTAGATTCTGGTTACATGCAAAGTGCTAAAGAAGGCAAATGCGGCGAAGGTAAATGTGGTGGAGATAAAGCTGAAAAAGCGGTCAAAACCATGAAAGAAGGAAAGTGCGGCGAAGGTAAATGTGGTGGAGATAAAGCT
>NZ_CAJXPA010000215.1 GCF_913058035.1 uncultured Paraglaciecola sp.
TTATAAATACAATGCCATATTTGTCATTGTGACTAGATTCCATTTGTATAAGACTATGTTTGGAATATTTTGCTTAATGCAAGTATATACGATAGAGCACCATCTATATTTGAATGATTACATTAGATTGTTACAAAACAGAGGTTTATTAGGTAAGAAATAGCTGCTAGCGCTGTAATACTCCTTTTAACTGAAGTGCTAAACTTGATTTTTTATATGATATTGCGGCATTGTCCTTTATATTATTTGGATAGACCTTGTCCCTATTGGGTGAGACCTTACCTAGGTTTAGTTTTTCTAATACCCCTTTTTCATAACCTAAATTAAACGTTTAGAACAACAGCTTTGATGCCTAGTTATTAGGATATTTTTATCACAGATTTTGCTTCTTCAAACATTTGATAATCTGTTTTTTCCATACCTAGGGAGCGGTAGGTTTTTTGCGCAGTTACATTTTCGTGTTCTACATAGAGCCTGAAGCCACACACATTGTTATTATCTTGAGCTAGATTTTTTACTTTTTCATAGAGTTTACTGTACAGCCCCATTCGACGATATTGTGGTTGTACATAAACACTTTGAATCCACCAAAACAGACCATTACGCCAGTCGCTCCATTCAGTAGTGACCATGAGAGACGCCTGAATAACGTGGTTATCTTCCGCTACCAAATAGAAACCCATTGCCGGATTTTCAATCATGTTACGTACACCGGCATTAATGACATCGGGTATTAGAGCCAAGTCTTCTGTTTCTTTTGCCATTTTAATGTTGAAATCTGCGATCGCGGCTGTATCGTTTATGGTTGCTTGTCGGATTATCATACTCTGTATCTCTTATCTGTTTGGCTTAGCTTGGCTACTTTATCTGCTTTTTCTTTTAGATTTTTTTGCCTGAGCTTTTTCTAACTTGAGTGCACGCAAAGCTTCAAGCTGGGAAAGCTCTTCTAGTATCTGGTCGGGGGTTTCCATGCAAATGCCATCAAAACCACCGCTGCGTAAGTCAGACACTACAATGCGTGATACTTTTTCGAAATCGACCACGCCGCCTGAAACAATGCAACCGCGTTTTAGCGCAATGGCTTCTAATAATTCTATTTCAGTTTTTGGCAACTGTTCTAACCCATATCGAGATTGAATGTTAGATGGGTATTTTTCAAGCATGAATTCAGCTACAAAACAGGCAATGTCCTGTAAATCAATTGCGGTATCTTTTATGGCACCAGTCGCAGCTAATCGATAGCCGCTGTTTTTGTTTTCGATATTAGGCCAAAGTACGCCGGGCGTATCGATCAAAGTCAGATGGGGTGAAATTTCGATCCGTTGCTGCATTTTCGTAACTGCTGCTTCGTTGCCTGTTTTAGCGATTGCGCGTCCGGCCAGAGAATTGATAATGGTAGATTTACCAACATTGGGTATGCCCGCTATCATGGCGTAAACCATTGACGATCGATTGTTGCGTTCGGGTATGAGTGAACGACACAAGCCGCGAATTTTATCGTAAGCCGTTCCTAAATTATTGCAGGTGAGAGTCTTTACCGTGTCGTCTTTCTCAAGCTCGGTTTGCCAAAGCGCTAATAAGTGTTGGTCACTTAAATCACTTTTATTGAGTATTTTTATGGTCGGTTTGTATTTACGAATACTGGCCAACATCGGGTTTTGACTTGAGAAGGGAATACGTGCATCGAGCACTTCAATCACGATATCAACCTGAGGCAGAATTTTTTTAAATTCCTTATTCGCCTTATGCATGTGACCTGGATACCACTGGATCATAATTTTTCTACTATTGTTAATATTTGCTGAGATGATCCATTCTCCCATATTCTTGTCAGTTTTATCATCAAATGCAAACTTCAAAACCAAATCAGTCATTATTTCTGCGTTGTTAAAATCTTGCCCATTCTTTAACGGCGCTTAAATCGATTTCAAACCTAAGCCCTAAAGTTTTAAATGACGGCAACTTACCATCAATCAGAATCAGACTAGATTATTTTTTGATGCCCCACGATAGAAAGTGATTCATCTACTGATCACCATCATCGATATGTAATGCAACCAGAATGTCATTCACACCATAAATAATACTCTGCGCCCAATAGTATGGTTTCTCGTATTGTGCTATGTTTTGAATTATTTGATTCTTAATCATATAGAGTGCCTTTAGGATCAATGACTCTCAACATTGGAAGATATTTTGAATTTATCTCGGTTTCTAGAATTACTGAATGACTCATCCAGTCTGGTTGAGTTTACTGATTCGATTGCATTAATTGAATCACATTATCATTTTACACCAACCGCTTTTCGTAATGGCAGTGCCTCAAGTTCTGCAGCACAAAATCATGGTTCCTGTAAAATACTGAGTTTTGGCCTGATACAAAAACTGAATGTACAACAGACATTGAGTTGTTTTGGTGGTTTTTATCAGGACGTTTTGGCGTCACCAGAGGGTGACGATCATCAAAATATTCGACAGTTTATATTACACGGCTGGAGCGGGGTTGTATTTGAAGGCAATGCTTTAACAGCGGTTAATTCTCCATCAGCATCAACAGAGACGAACTAATGACCAACTCTGCTAACATTATTACCGAACTCGAAGCTGAATTTGTTGAGCTTTACAAAGTTCTTAAATTTGAAGGACTGGCACACAGTGGTGGATTTGCCAAGCAAGTTATTGCGGATGGCCTTGTACGTGTGAACGGTGAAGTCGAAACTCAAAAACGGAAGAAAATAATACCGGGTGATAGAATTATTTTTGACGGTCAGTCAATCAACGTTACTTTAAAATCCAGCTAAAACTGTTCGTTTCTAACTATACATTTCTAATTACAGAGCGTTAGTCTTACTGGTCAATTTAAGGCACTGGTTTTACGTTCCAGCTAGCTAACAGGTTTTTTTATGTCAAATTCATTTGTAGTCGCTGCACTCTATCAATTTACTACGCTTGATGATTTTCGATCTTTACAAAAACCATTGCTCACAACAATGTTGTCACTGGATATCAAAGGTACTTTACTGTTAGCACATGAAGGTATTAACGGTACGGTTGCGGGAACTCAGGCATCTATTGATAAATTACTCGACTGGATTCGATCCGATACTCGTTTAGCTAATCTAGATGCCAAGTTTTCATATGATGATAGCATCCCTTTTTACCGGACCCGAGTGAAATTGAAAAAGGAAATTGTCTCCATGAATGTGGAAAATATCGATCCTCTTAATTCTTCTGGTACTTATGTTAAGCCAAAAGACTGGAATGTTTTGATATCTGATCCTGATGTAGTGCTGGTCGACACTCGAAATGACTATGAGTCAGCTATTGGAACTTTTAAAAATTCGATGATTCCCAACACAACTTCCTTTCGTGAGTTTCCCGATTATTCGACCAATGAACTATCGAATTTTAAACAACGTAAGGTAGCCATGTTTTGCACAGGCGGCATTCGCTGTGAAAAATCAACCGCTTATTTAAAGCAGCAGGGTTTTGAAGAGGTGTATCACTTGCAAGGTGGCATATTAAAATATCTAGAAGATGTCCCTGAATCTGAGTCGCTTTGGGAAGGAGAGTGTTTTGTATTCGACAATCGAGTTACTGTAAATCACGCGCTGGAAAAAGGCAGTTATGATCAGTGCCATGCTTGCCGATTACCCATAACGGTTGAAGATAAGAAGAGCGAAAAATATTGCCAAGGTGTGAGCTGTCCAAGTTGTTACAATAAAAAATCAGATGTTAAGCAGATGAGGTTCAAGGAACGTGAAAAACAAGTACAACTAGCTAAGCAACGAGGCGAACCACACATCGGTTCAGCTGTTAAGCAAGTTGCAGCAAAGAATAAAGTTAAAAAGAACTTAGCTAAACGAAGTTAACCCCGTTAGGAGTTAAATTTTTTCTATTTTTTTTAATTGGTTTTGATCATCAGTAACCAATCTAAAACTCCCTCGAATTCCATTCGAATTCACAAAAGGCCTGAAATTATGAGCGGGTAACTGCAGTTTTATACCCTGATCAGTTTCAACAATTATATATTTTACCTGACCCTGATAAATTGATTCTGTTTTGGCCGCGGAAAGATAGAGTGAAAACTGATAGGTTTTGCTCAATTTGCTGGTTGACTTCGTTTACTCCTCAACCATTTTATAATCGGTTCCCATTGATCTAAGTCACGACTAACGAGGTAAGGTGGTAGTTCGAAAATCCCTTGTCCCTTCTCTGATGCTTTATTGTAATTTTGTGATTCACGCAATACGCTTAAGAAAGGTGCTTTGCGCACTTTTTTTAAATAAATGTTCAGCTGTTGGTAGATATTGGTGTTTTCTCTACATCGATTGGCGATTAGGGCTACTCGACATTCTTTGCGAATGACACGTCCATTAGCCAATACGTTTTGAATAAAAGGGGTAGCAGCACGTATATCGATTGGAGAAGGTAGTACCGGAATAATAACACTTTGGGCACGTCTTAAATAATGAGTGATATTCTTCGCCAGAATTGCTGCAGGAGTATCGTAGATAATGTAATCGGCGTTGCGTGGGGCTCGAAAGTTACCCTTTGAAGCGTCAATGCCAGTTATTAAATTTCCACCACTGGATCTGTTTTCTAGCCATTCAAGACTGGAAGACTGAGGATCGAAATCAGCAATAACCACTTTCTTACCTTGCGAAGCAAAATAACTGGCCAAGTTAATTGAGATTGTGCTTTTACCTGAGCCACCTTTTGAGTTGAATACCATAATTGATCGCATAACAGCCTCGATTTATTTTTGCTTTCCCCTTAAACCTGCGCCGACCTTTAGAAATACAAAATAGAGTATCCCCGAAAATAGAATAACAGCAATGTTTGGATTTATTCTGATTTAGATGGTTGTAGAGATAATCCAAGTTTTTCAAATATACGACCAAACCCGACGATTTTATCGTTTATGCCTGCGCGACGAAGGCAACTCCACATTTGAGCTTGATTGCTGGTAATAACTGGTTTATTAACTATTGCTTCAATTTCGTCTACGACTTCTAATGCTCGAATACCGCTACAACTAAGAAAAATTGCATCTGCTTCTGGATGATCTATTTCTAAAGCAAATTTTTTCCAATAATCGGGTGTCACGTAACCAAACTCTAGACCTGTTGTTAAGTTTAGTCCCTGAATGTCTAATATTTCAAAACCTTTATCAACTAAGAAATCAGCTTCTGCTGTATTGATTTCGTCTATATAAGGAGTTCCCACCACTATTTTTTTGACTCCTAATTCCCTTAATGCATCTACCACGCCAGTTGCTATCGTCATTGGCCTAGCATACGGTGCGCCTTTAGTAATCTCTGCCATGACGTTTTCCTCGCCATTAACAATGGAGCCACTGGTACAGCTATAACAAATAACATCAGGTTTGGCATCAGGTTGTATTCTAGACGCAGCATCGGCCATTTCATCAATGTGATGAGCTAAAGTTTCGTTGGTGGTCAGGTCGTCTGTTTTTAATCGGGTTATATGAATGCCTACACCGTCAGGAACCATTTCAATGAAATCTGATTCAGCCGCTAGATCCGTGGACATTAATATAAAGCCAAGTTTTGCTCTAAAGTGCTTTCCTTTATCTAGTTCGACCGTTCTAGTTTTGGAACTAACAATTTCACCTGATTGATACATGTTGTTTCCTGACTTGCTCTAAATAAGATTTAACAGTGCTTTAAGATGCGAGGTAATCTGCTCGTATCCCTTGTCGGTAATAGTAAAGCTGTCTCCAACTTGTGCTCTGAATTCGTTAACAACACAGTTAACTATTGATGGCCAATACCTTATCTGGTTGGATAATGGTGGTAGCACCTCATACCCGTTGTTGGCACTCGAAAAAACTAAAGTCAGTGGCACAACAACAATAGATGGATAGTGATGACTTGCGCTTTAAGTCACTTATATAAAAACGGCATGAATTTCTTCAGCCGTGACACTCGGTCATAAAC
>NZ_CAJXPA010000216.1 GCF_913058035.1 uncultured Paraglaciecola sp.
GTGCTATGTAATTCGAACTACCGTTTAATTTTGTTTTTTATTAGCTAAAGTTTTATGGATATTATACTTTACATATAAACATTAATTTTATTTTGAAGTACCAATTTGAAAACTGGAGATATGAAAATTTGTCACACTTGATTATCCTCGGTAAATAAAAACGATACTTATCAGTATGCTGTAAAATTTCATTTAATAATACTAGGTCTGATTTTTTATTTAATACAATTTATTTTTTTACTTATTTAATGGTGCGTTTATGCACGTTGGAGGGGGTAAACCCATTATTTGAAAATAATAAGGCAATACTTGAGAGCACGAAATCCTAAATTATTACGATTCATGCCCAGTTATAATTTGTCTTAATAATATCGAAAAGCTCAAACAAACTATTTAATGGTTAGTGGTCAGTTTAAACATTTTTAAAGATACGAAAGGGAAAGATTTTAGTGAAAAGCATCATAGTAAGGTGTTTTATTTTACTAAATTGTTATTCGGTAGATTAATGTTAGTTGATGTTTGAAAAGGTAGAAGCATGATAAAAATACTTGTTGTTGATGACGAGCAACCAATTTTAGAGGAAATCATTGAGACATTAACAGAAGATGGGTATCAAGCATTACCTGCTATATCTGTTGACGAAGCTTTAGATATACTCAGTGAAAATACTGATACTAGTGTCATTATAACCGATTTAAAAATGCCGGGTAAGACAGGTATCGATTTAATCCATGAAGTTAATAAACGTTATAAAAAAATATATCCTTTTATCATAACCACAGGCCATGGTAGTCCATCGATTGACGGTTGTGATTTGCTAGCAGAAAACTACATTTTTTTACGTAAGCCCGTTGATATTGATCTATTACTTGACACTATAATATATTCCCTAAAACTAGATTTTAAGAATGGATAACACATTAAATCATAAAATTTTGATTATTGATGACGAGGTCGCAATTATTGAAGAATTATCAGAGTATATTGCAAGCATAGGTTTTGAAGTTTTCTCGACGGTATCAGCGGTAGATGTTTGTGACATACTCATAAACGATCCTGCAATAAACATCATCATCACTGACCTAAAAATGCCCCGACTGAATGGTTTTAGTTTAATTGAACAAATCAAAAGTATTGTTCCAGCTTCACACGACTTAAGCTTTATTATTGTATCAGGCAATTATGATGTTGAAGATGCGTTAAAGGCGGTTAGACTTGGTGTTTCTGATTTTTTAACAAAACCATTATCTACTGATCTACTACATCATGCGTTAAAACGTATTTCTGAAACATTATATTTACGTAAACAAGAGAAAAAATTTATAATAGAACTTGAAGCTTCAACCAATGCGGCGAAGGTAGCTAATAAAGAAATTATTTTACAAAATAAAGAGAAAGAAAAGCGAGCGGTTGAGTTGGCTCTTGTCAATAAAAAACTGGCTTCTCAAAATGAAGAAAAAGAAAAGCAAGCATATGAGTTAGCCCTCGCAAATAAAGAACTTGCCAATCAAAAAGAACTTGAAGTTTATCGTTCTGAGATGGAACGTGTAGCCAAAGATTTAACGATGCTTATTGACACCGCTAACGCACCTATTTTTGGTATTGATGCCCACGGAAAGGTAAATGAATGGAATCAGAAATCTGCTGAAATTACGGGGTTTCATGCCAGTGAAGTTCTGGGAAAAGACCTAGTTAAAGAATTTATTACTACAAATTATCATCATTCAGTAAGCGAAGTGCTTCAGAACGCATTACGTGGCGACGAAACCTCTAATTTTGAATTTCCCCTTTATACTAAAAATAACAAGTTGGTTATGGTATTGCTCAATGCAACGACACGCCGTGATGCGCTTGGGAATGTAGTGGGTGTCGTAGGAGTAGGGCAAGATATTACCGAACTTGATAGTTACCGTTCTGAAATGGAAGTAAAAGTAAACAAACGAACGCATGAATTGAATACTATGTTAGAACTAAGCCCAGATGGCCTAGTGCTAGTGAGTGACGATAATTGTATTCGTTATATTAATCCCGCTTTTTTAGATATGACAGGGTTTAAACCTGATAAATTACTTGGTAAACCTATTGAAATATTTGTTGAATCAATGGCTAGTTTATTTGACCCAGGTAAAATGGAAGATGTAAGGTGTATTGGTGGTGAAGATGGTGAGCAAATAGTCTACCTCTTGCGTCCTGTTGTACGCATCCTTCATTGTAATATCAGAACCATGAATGGATTGACGGGAGCAAAAGAAGGCCAAGTTTTGTATTTTAGAGACGTGACCCATGAAACAGAAGTTGATAGGATGAAAAGCGATTTTTTATCCACTGCGGCTCATGAGTTACGCACACCGCTTGCCAGTATTTATGGCTTTTCTGAATTATTAATGTCTCGAGATTACGACAAAAAAACATCTTATGATATTTATGAAACCATTCATCGTCAGTCATTAAATCTCAAGCATTTGCTGGATGAGCTTCTTGATTTGTCTCGTATAGAAGCTCGAGCAGGAAAAGACTTTTACATGGAATACAATACACTTCAAGAGATAGTGGAAGAGTCATGTATTGAGGTTGAAGGTGCATTTAGTGGACGAAAAGTAAACTTACAAATACAGAAAAATTGGCCTTTATTATCTTTTGATATTGAAAAAATGCGTCAGGTATTTAGAAACTTATTAAGTAATGGCTTTAAATATTCAGCTGAAAATGAAGATGTTATTTTGCAAACAAGTGTGAGAGAAAAGCACGGAAATAAGCAGTTTGGTGTCAGCATTATTGACAGTGGTATAGGTATGACGCCTGAGCAGCTTGAACATGTTGGAGAGAGATTTTACCGGGCAGATCAATCGGGTTCCGTACCGGGAAGCGGATTGGGCGTATCGCTGGTTAAAGAGATAACTTCAATTCATGGGGGAGATGTCGAGTTTGTGAGTGTTATAGGTCAGGGAACCGCTGCCACTGTTTGGTTACCCATTATTGAATCTAATCTAAAAAGTTGAGATTGATATGTGGCGCGCAACCTTAATAATCAGTTAAATTATTTTTAAAGTTATGGATTTGTACTTCAGTATTATTTTAATATTGAGCGGCTTGAAAATATGTGATCCCTTGTTAAGTCATAATAACCTTAATTGAAAAAAGAGAATGACAACACAAAGGAAATATTCAAAATAATTCAAGTTAGATGCCACCCCCTTTATGGTAAGAAGTAGATGGATCAAAACAGAGACAAAAATTCATTCAGGTCTTAGTCATGAGATACTCGTGTGTTAGCTTTAATAGATTGAAGTTGCTTATTGCCACGCAACTTGGTGTAATAATACTTAAACCTAGTTAGTCAAAATCCATCATTAGAATGGGCAACTCAAGCATCTTTAAATTGAATGCAGTTCTAAAAAAACCTTTATTATTCGTCAAAGGGGCGAAGCTAAATATTTGTTTATTGCCAGATATAAAAATATTTAGCTTGTGAGTTTTATACGATAAGCGTCTCGTTTATAAAGCTGCTAGTTGTTAAATAAACAGGGCCTAACGATCTTTATAATAATATTTAAACTTTGCTGGGTTTTAATGAACAGGCGCCTAAGTTAGCTTGATTATTTGCACATCAGATAGAAGATATCTCATCGGAACACACACACAATGCAATAAACAAGGATCTTAGGTAATAATCATATTTTTTGAGTGATTAGTTAGCCTGACTGAGCGGCAGGTCAATGAGTGGAAAAAAGGAGGGCCAGCAGGACGAAAAAAAGAATAAATTGATTACAAAAATTTTAACTGACTTTGAACCCTTTTATTCAAGATTAGATGTTTGTATGATTAATAAAAGAGGATCGTCTAGGTAAGCAATGACACAGCATGAGTACATATTTGTTACAGTATCAATTGTAATTGGGTTAGCCATAACTCGTCTTTTACACGTCGTGGGTGATTTAATTCGTTATCATAGTCAAGTAAGGTTCCACTGGTCAACAGCAATTTGGGGCTTAAGTGTTATGACATTTATTCTGCAGTTATGGTGGATTGGTTGGGGATTGCGAGATTTTACCGATTGGATATTTTTACACTTCTTGATTTTGATATCCGCATCAATTTGTATATATGGCGCTGCTGAAATGGCATTGCCTGATCCAGATGATGAGCATTTTGATATGTTATTACATAGTCAAAGTTTGGGCCGATTTTCAGCTATGTCCATGTTGGTTTATTTTTTAATTGGCCCATATGTCAATATTTTTATGTTTGACAACTCTATGGTGTGGTCGATTGTAATTCCAGCAATAGGCGTCTTGCTCATGCTTTTAGTGATCACAATTCCGCGCTGGTTCAAAAGTCTTTCTGTCGTGTTTAGCATCTACTCTGTGATGGTTATGTACTTAACAGCTTAATTGAATATAAATATAAATATGATTAGTTTAAGTGTTCTGCATTTATTTTCATTCCATATCAAGTAGACAAAAATACATATTTGCCTACTTGATATGGAATGAAAATGTAGTAATAATTTAATTAGCGAACGCAAGCAATAGTGAACTTAGAGCAATGTATATTTTAAATTTTGAAGCCTTTCTTGTGGCTATTACTTTATTAACGATTACTCCTGGTATTGACACGGTGCTTGTGATCAAGAACACCAGTCGTTCGGGTGGAAAAGATGGCATGGTAACCAGCCTTGGTATCTGTCTTGGGCTGTTTGTGCATGCAACGTTTTCGGCCGTGGGTATTTCGGCAATTTTGCTACAATCAGAAGAGCTTTTTTTTGCAATGAAACTGACAGGTGCTGCCTACCTAATTTGGCTAGGTATTGGAGGCTTAAAAGCAGCCTTTAAAAGTCACTCAGGATTAACAATTGATGGCTCTGTGGCCAGGATGTCTAGTGTTAGTCAGTCGCTTAAAGAGGGTTTTTTGTCAAACATGTTAAATCCAAAGACAGCGATTTTTTATCTTGCGTTTTTGCCACAATTTATAGACCCTCAAAACTCTCCTTTACTGCAGGCTTTGACCATGGCTGGAATACATTTCGTGATTGCGATGATTTGGCAATGCGGGCTTGCTGGAGCTGTTAGCTCCGCTAAACGTTTTTTTGCAAACCCTATGGCTTTGAAATGGATGGAGGGCATAACAGGCAGTGTACTGATAATTCTGGGTTCAAAACTGCTCCTTGACGAGCAAAGTTAAGACTACAGCTAAGAATAAATAGTTGATTTCGAATATAGAACTCGCAACTCACTGAGGCAGTCAATATAGTTGTTTTCATATGGAACTAGGATTTCAACTGTTTCAACAACTTTACCCCGCAGTTCAGAAACTGCACTAACTTAAATTGTTTTTGTACTATTGGCTGGATTTACTTTTCAGGCATCCTGCTGCTTTTCATCTTCGGTTGTTTCACTTTTAGCTACTTCAGCAGTTATTTACTGGCCAGAAGGATCAGTGTAATCGCTATTCAGTTTTTGAACGAAGTGGTCGGCGTTACCAAGCGCTTTGCGTAGTGCTTTTTTGGAATGCTTTGCGTCGTTCTGAACCAAGGTTACAAATACTAGCGGGATAGGTCTTGCTAATTTTTGTTGACGCACGCTTTTTGATTTGCGTATATATCCAAATAATTACTAAAACAATCGGTGCAGCCACAATTGACTTATCAATAGACCCATTATAAATATGGTGAAGTTACGCAATTTATTTGATTAAATTATGGTGGGTCTGTTGTTTATTTTTGTTTGATTAGATGGTGCTATCAGCCATATTTGGGCAATAGCTCGTCTCCATCGTCTGCGACATTGGCGTCATCCGTCAGTAAGCTAGAATAAACTTCGTTTTTTCGCCAGTAAGTATTGATGGCTACCTAGCTCCACAATTTTACCTTGGTTAAGCACTAAAATTTGATCGGAGTGACGA
>NZ_CAJXPA010000217.1 GCF_913058035.1 uncultured Paraglaciecola sp.
CTGTAAACATCAGGTAATAACGGTCATCTTTAATAAAATAATAGGTTTCATATTTTATAAGTAACTATTAAATTTTATCTTGAGTCGAAAACAGAATAAGCATCTGGTGATCAAGTGTAACGATGTTAAAAAGCAGAAGCATGTGGAAAGTGGCTAGTTCAGAAAAAGATAAGCATAGAACATTAAGGTGTTTGAGCCTCATTCACTGATTAGTGAAGAAAGGTTACTAACTAATTTTTTTATCTTTGTGAAGCCCGGGTCAGCAAGAAAATATCCTGTTGCGAGGCGATAGGAAGTAAATTACTTAAATAAGAGGTCAAAATCAGTTGACAGCATGTGCAGTAAGTTAATCCCTGCACTGTGCTTGTTATTTGTGTTTCGACCAATCTTTTTTTAGTCCAAAGTTCAAAGCTGGAAACTCTCAGTTTCTTCACTCATCATTCACTTACTTTTCACTTATTCTTCAGCGTCTTCCTCTGGCTTTAAAACCGCTCTAGGCTTTCGCTTCATAGGCATATCACCAGCGTCTTTGCCTTGCATGGTTTTGACGCGACTTGGTGCTTGTTGAGGTTTTTTGCCTTGATTAACCTTCTTATCGGTTGATTTGTTACCTAACGCTACTTTAGCCTTAGGTGGCCTCAAGCCCTTAAATTTAGCGACTAGGCCTTCAATTTCGTTAAACTCAATGGTTTGTTGCATAAAGCTTTTTATGGCTAAAAAACTAAACCAATCTTTTGGTCCAACAAAAGATACCGCTTGACCCTTGTTACCAGCTCGCCCAGTTCTGCCGACTCTGTGCACATATTCATCTGCTAGTTTGGGCAGGTCAAAATTCACAACCAAAGCAACATTTAGCAGGTCTAAACCGCGAGAGGCGATATCAGTCGTGACCAAAATGTGGTGCTGACCTCGACCAAACTCACTCATGATGTTATTACGTTGACCTTGGGTTAGGTCACCGCTTAGGGCAACTGCGTGTAAATGTTGCTCTTTGAGTATAAGGGTCAGCCTTTCTGTATCTGCGCGTGTGGCAGTGAATACGATGATTTGGCGATATTCTTTCTGGTTGATCATATGACTTAACAATAATTCTTTGTGAGTCACGTGATCGGCTAAATAAAACTTTTGTTGAATGTCTTTATGTTCTTCACCAGCAGAACCAACACTGATACGTTGTGGGCTTTTTAATAGTGTCTGGGTCAACTCATGCAAAGCCGCACTATCTAGGGTCGCAGAAAACATCATAGATTGGCGTTTGCGGTGATCTGCTGCTTGATTGATAAGTCTAAGTTGTGTGGCAAAACCCAAATCTAACATTCGATCTGCTTCATCTAATATCAACATCTCAAGACCGTTTAAGAATAACGATTTCCCTGCAAGGTGATCGGCCACACGGCCTGCGGTACCCACAATAAATTGCGGATGATGTTTAAGGGCTTTTACTTGGTCATTAAAATTTTCACCACCTAATATCAAAGCCGCTTTTAGCTGCTGTTTAGCAATGAGTCCTTTGAGCTGCAAAAAAACTTGCTTTGCGAGTTCTCGGGTAGGCGCTAAAATAAGCACTCTAGGATCTCTTCGACTTAGAGGCTGCTTAGTTAACACCCTATGTACTGCTGGTAATAAAAACGCAAGTGTTTTACCAGAGCCTGTTTTGGATGAGGCAATTAAGTCCTTACCCATTAAGCCATAAGGGATCGCCTTACTTTGGATTTCCGTCGGTGTATCAAGCCCTTTTATTTCAAGGGCTTTTAATAGATTATGATGTATTGGAAGGTCGGTAAATTGCAAAAGACACGCTCTAAAAACTAATATGCTGACAATTATACAAGGCTGATGTCAATTGTGTCAGTTTATTTTAAAACATCATTTCAGGTATGTTCCCTTGCACCACTAATTTGCCTGCTGTTTTAGTTCTAATTTCATCTACTGAGATGCCCGGCGCTCTTTCAACTAAATGAAACGCGCCATTTTTTACTTCGAGCACAGCTAAGTCGGTGATAATTTTGTTAATACAATTAACCCCAGTTAAAGGTAATGAACACTGTTCTAACAACTTTGAATGTCCATGTTTATCTGCATGAGTCATGGTCACAATGATATTTTGCGCGCCTGCCACTAGGTCCATCGCGCCGCCCATGCCTTTGATAAGTTTGTTTGGGATCATCCATGAAGCAATGTTGCCACAACAATCTACTTCAAATGCTCCAAGTACTGTTAGGTCGACATGTCCTCCGCGGATCATCGCAAAACTTTCTGCTGAGTCAAAAATAGATGCGCCTGTTGCTGCAGTGACGGTTTCTTTTCCAGCATTGATCATATCTGCATCGACTTGTTCTTCATTGGGATAGGGCCCCATGCCAAGTAAACCATTTTCTGATTGCAACATAACTTCGATATTATCTGCTACATAATTGGCAGCCAGGGTAGGAATACCGATACCTAAGTTGATATAATGTCCATCACCAAACTCTTGTGCGACACGCATGGCTATTTGTTCTCTGCTTAATGACATAATAATGACCTATTGATTACTGGTAGCTGTTGAAAGGATTTTACGTTCTATACGCTTTTCAAAGTTGCCCACGATTACCCTGTCAACGTATATGCCTGGTGTGTGTATTTCACTGGGAGAAAGTTCACCTGGTTCTACTATTTCTTCAACTTCAACAACCGTTATTTTACCTGCGGTAGCTGCCATAGGGTTAAAGTTCTGTGCGGTATGGCGATAGATACAGTTACCGTAACGGTCAGCTTTATATGCTTTTATAATGGCAAAATCACCTGTAATCGATTCTTCAAGAATATAATCACGTCCATTAAATTTTCTAGACTCCTTACCTTCACCTACCGGTGTGCCGAAGCCTGTAGCGGTATAAAATGCAGGAATACCTGCACCACCCGCACGCATTTTTTCGGCTAATGTACCTTGAGGTGTTAATTCAACTTCTAGTTCGCCATTTAACAACTGTTGTTCAAATAGGGAATTTTCACCCACATAAGACGAAACCATTTTTTTGATTTGTTTGTCTTCAAGCAATAAGCCCAACCCGAACCCATCAACACCACAGTTATTTGATACAACCGTTAAACCTTTTGTATTCATCTTTTTGATTTGCGCAATTAAACCTTCAGGAATGCCGCAAAGACCAAATCCGCCAGCTATGACTGTCATATTGTCCTGTAAGCCGGCCATTGCCGTTTCGTAACTGTCTACTACCTTGTTAAAACCTGCCATGATTAAATCTCAATCTAAATACTGTACTACAGTGTAAAAGATACTTTTAAATAGTAAAATTGAATTAATGTCTGTATTAATAGATTTTATTTATCAATTTATTATTATGAGTATAAGTAGCTATGCATAACGTATCTTTTCGACAACTTCAGATTTTTGTGTGTATTGCGCAATCTCACACATTTGCCCAGGCTGCTGGAAAAATGTGCTTATCGCAGCCAGCTTTATCTTCGGCAATAAAAAAAATGGAATCACAGTTAGGAGGGTCACTGTTCTCACGTACCACTCGTAAAGTTGAGTTAAGCCCTGAAGGACAGCAATTTTTACCCGTTGCAGTTAGACTTATTGGCGATTGGCAAGATGCGTTTTCAGACTTACATAATCTTTTTTCATTAGGCAGAGGCAAGTTATCGATAGCCGCTATGCCTTCATTTGCTGCTGGATTGTTGCCGGGTATTTTGCAACAGTTTAAAGCTGAGTTTCCCAATATTAAATTATCAGTGACTGACGTGGTGATGGAGTCTGTGATAAAAGATGTTCAAGCGGGTAGGGTTGAAATTGGCTTTTCATTCGAACATGAAAAAATGGACGGATTAGAATTCCACCCTATTCTTACCGATAATTTTATTGCAGTCCTACCAGTTAATCACCCTTTGAGTGAACATCAGGTTTTGTCTTGGTCACAAATTGCCTTATATCCCTTTGTCGCCATGAATAAGGGATCAGCTATTCGCCAGTGGATTGATTCATTTATGGTAATTAATCATTTGTCACTAAATATAGTGGTTGAAGCGAGTCAACTTGCCACTTTAGGTCAGTTTGTGAAACATGACCTCGGCGTGTCCGTAGTTCCAGCTTTATGCCAAGAACAAATGCTCAGTAAAGAGCTGCTTTGTTTGAGGATCCATCAGAGTGGTTTAAGCAAAAGAGTAGGAATTATTCGTCAAAAAAACGCTAATTTATCTTCAGTAGCCACGTCATTCTGGCAATGGACGGTGAACAATATTTCGTACCCAAGTTAAGCTAATACTGGTCAGCACCGAATTGCGTTACCATTTTTTCTTGTGCGCAAACAATTCGTCAAGATCGTTTTTTTCGGATTTTTCTTTTTTGGCTACATCTCGGATGTTTGTAGTTTTTAGGTTCACCTCGATATTATCTAATTGATTCTCTAATTGTGCTTTTTTTGTAGTGATGTATTCATCTGGATTAGGTTGGGCAGCAAGAGCACCAATAGCCTTTTCCAGACACTGCCTCGCAGAGCCTAATTGATCCTTCTTAATTGCATTTTCTCCGCGTCTTATTAACGTTTCGACGTTAGCACGAAGTTGCAGCCGTTCAAGCAATTTGTCTTCGGCTAAAAACACTCTACTTTCAAGACGATTTTTCTTAAATTCAGCTCGTAATAACGCTCGCAAAGTTTTGATACCACGAATAAATTGAATAACTTGTTTATCACCTTCAGGCAATTTAAAACTATCTTCTGGAGGAGGAGAATCATTAACGTCAATGCTTTTTAAAATAGCTTCCGTATTTTTTATTGTTTCGTTTGTATTTACTAATTTATCACCCATTTGATTAGCCATTTTCATAGCAGGTAAAATTCTTCGCTGCATAATAAAAATTAATTTTTGGGAAATAGGTATTTGTTCTGCAGCTGACAATGCGGCTTCAGTGATATCAATAATGACTTTTTGTTTGGATAATTCAGTCCTACGGTTGGCTTCTAATTTATTTTTGTGTTGTTGGAATGCACTCACAATAATACCTATTAAAACTAATGAGAGGATCAACATTATTATTATTGTAAATAACATAATTCTATAATTTTTCCACACTTTGGGTTCATTACCCGGTGCTGTTGCAGTAAATTAATTTATTAATTGTCTAAGGTAATGTTAAGACAAAAACCCCACCACCTAAACTTCCACCATTCTTCAAGGATATTTTACCCTTATTATCTCCTTTGGTGTGTGCTTGAGCAATTAACCTGGCAAAAAACAAACCCAAGCCAGTTCTTCCTTGGCTGATATCAAAGTGTTGAATACTCATATCATGAGCTTCCAACATAGCTGATGGGTAACCGGGACCATCATCTTCCACTTTAAATACCAGCTGTTCATTTTTAGTATATACACTCAATTGTATCTTTTTTTGACCATATCGCATTGCGTTTATTAATACATCATTCAGCAAAATACCAATCAAATCTGCATCTAAGTACCATATTAAATTGGCTGACTGATTCACTTCTAAAATCATATTTTTGTGTTTTAAATAAATTTCATTAGTATCTACTAAATTCTCCATTAAATCTCGAACATCATACTCATCTATATTAAGAGGCAGGTTATTTAATCTAGTTCGATACAAACACAATAATTGTACTAGTCCAGTATTTAGTCTAGAGGCCTCATAATGGACTGAGGCTAAATTATTTTTTGATAATAAATCTGTATCTACCAGACTATTTCCTAAATTTTCGATAGATTGCATTATGAGACATATAGAATTCTTCATATCGTGAACAGCGGAACCTAATACAGCTGAGAAATCAATGGATTCATCATCTCTAATCATAGAATGTTTCTGATGGATATATTAACAATACAAACATAATTTTGTCTTCACACTATAAACT
>NZ_CAJXPA010000218.1 GCF_913058035.1 uncultured Paraglaciecola sp.
TCTTTTCACCATCCGACTGACATGGCCGAAAATAATCAGGATAGCCAAAATAGTGAACCTATTAGATTCAACAAACGTGATTTGGCGGCTAAGCCAATGCTTTGGCCCTACCCTCGCATGTAGGCTCGCCAATTATTTTTAGATTTACTGGCTTTGGTGGCCCCGCCACTGCTTTTCCGCATGTAAAGTTTCAGCAAAAAATGGCTTATTCTTGGGGCAAATGGCAAGGACGCCATTTGAGTGGAGCTTGAAGGGATACATTCGTAACGACAACGCGGTTGGCGCCCATAGAATAAGCCATTTTATGCGGTTAAAAACTTTTGCAGCGACGGCTTTCTTTGCTTACTTTCTTGAGCTGTAGCAAGAAAGTAAGTCAGACAGCAAGGATGCTGTTTGAAAAAAGGAATGGATTCCAGTGCGCGCAGCACATGCCTTTGAGCGTCATCACACCAACATTCGAGTCAAAAACCATCAGCGGACGCCGCGCGGGACGATGGCGCGAAGCGTGCTTTTGATTTTCAGTTTTAAAAAATGAATAAACTCCGGTGAGCACCGCACATAAGTATCTGGAGTAAGGGTTAACGTAAACTTGAAGTGGAAAAAGTGGAAAAAATGACAGAGATACCCATGAAATCAGTAGGCAAAATCCTTAGTAGGCGGATTAACTCTTATGGCTGTCTTGCTAATTCTCTTAATTCTCTGGCCCCATTTAATTCTCAATTTGATAATAAACAACTTGGCTCTCGAACAATGGATCCTTGTGCAGGTAACTTTTTACATAGGACATGCCAATTTTTTTCATCACGGCTATTGATCCGAGATTGTTTTCTACCGCTATCGCAGTGAAACGTTTAAGGTCGTTATTTGTTGCAAGGGTATTTTTTATATGTAATGCAGCTTCACTGGCATAACCTTTCCCCCAAGATGACTGAAAAAAGCGCCAGCCCAGTTCTAAATTATCGAACTCAGGCGAATCTGAAAAAAAATTCATTGGCCGCACGAGTATCCAACCTATGTATTCATTGCTTGAGCTAATATTGACTTGCCACAAGCCCCAGCCTTTTTGCTCATTAGAATAACTTTCCATTCTAGGGACTAGAATGTTGTTTATTTGCTCCATGGAAGAGGGGTTGCCGCCAGTGATAAATCGCATGACCTCTGGGTCTTGGTCAAGTTGAAAGAGCAACTCGCCGTCTTCTTTAGTCATTAGCTTGTAACTTAAACGGGCAGAAGAAATAATATTCATTGGATACCTTTTGTACGAATTACTAACAGTTCCGTTCTATTCGATACAGACAGCATGCTCTAGTTAGCATCGCTAAGTCTCAAGTTATTCAATCAACATCGGAGTATATTTTATGATTGAGATACAAGCTTTAATTATTTCACACTCATCTATATTACGAAAATTAAATTCAGGGCTTCGTGCCCTGCCCCGGGAGCCTGCGGAGTCAGGTTCGTTAAAAAACAGAAATCAGAAGTGGAATTGAATTACCATATATAAGTGACAACACCTGTACCCGATTAAACGCAAGGTGTACTCACTCCAAATCACTTGCCATATCTATTCTTATCTCTATTCGTATCCCTATTCATATCCATAAAACGTCAACACTTGCTCAAACAATCTCTGTATTTTTAGATCCGTTGATATACTAACAACAACAGATCCTACAGAGCTGACATACTGTACTTATTATCTGTGGTATTAATATTATGATATTAATGTTGTGGTATCAGTGTTGTTATCTTGTTCATTGCTTATTAAGTCTTTAGCCAAGTATTGAATGGATTTTTTACATTAGGTTTTATAAAAACAGGGGAATTACATGACCTCAAAGCTTCCTGATAAAAGGTCGAGTGCCCAGGATGTTCAGGCATTTCTTGGCAAAGTCAAAAATACACCGCTGGTCACTGGTGTAGGCAAAGGCAGATTAATTTTTGCAATGGATGCCACGGCAAGTCGTGAGCACTGCTGGGATATGGCGAGTCAAAATCATGCGGCTATGTTTGTAGAGGCATATAAGGTGAGCACACTGAATGTGCAGCTTTGTTATTACCGCGGCATGGGCGACTTTACAGCGCTTCCTTGGACACGCAGCGCGGATGATATCAAACAAGCTCTACTTTCGGTGCGATGCCTAGCTGGACAAACCCAAATTGCCAAAGTACTTACACATGCATTGCGTGAGACTCGCACCAGTAAAGTCAACGCGCTGGTATTTGTGGGTGATTGTGTCGAAGAAAACCCGGATTCACTTGGCGCCTTAGCAGGGCAGTTGGGAATACTCAACCTACCTTTATTTGTTTTTCAGGAAGGAAAAAATTCAAATGTTGGCAGTATCTTTTCACAGCTAGCGACATTGAGTGGTGGCGCACATTGCCAGTTTGATCAAGGCAGTGCCAAACAGTTAGGTCAGCTGTTAGCGGCGGTCGCCGTGTATGCAGCAGGCGGTAAACCTGCCCTAGAAAGTCATTTATTGAGTAAGGATACGAGCGTGCGCCGATTATTGCAGCAGCTAAAATAGTCATGCTTAAATAGTCATGATTACATAGCCACTAATAATTCAACTGTTTCCACGGAAATAACCACACCGTAAATAAAAGTATGACTGGCTTTGCGGCTTAACTGATACCTTAAATAAGTGAAAACTCTATGTTAATACTTGTAGCTTTAATAGCGGTTGTCATCATCGGCTATATCACAGTGGGATATATTCAAACCCTGAAACAGGAACAAAGAAAAAAAGCCGGAGCGAAAGCCGGCTTGCTGGCTTTTATCGCGGGACTGATCTTGCTAACGGTCACTGGGAAGCTTTATATTTTGGCAGCACTGGGAACAGGTTTGATTGTATTGGCTAAGCGCTTGTTTCCTTTTTTACGTTACTTTCCACTTTTTCAAGGCCTTTTCCAGAAAGCTAAAGCTAAAAAAAATTCGGGTACGTCCAAGCAATCTACCGTTGAAACCAGTTTACTCAAAATGACACTTGACCACGAAAGTGGTGAAATAGATGGTGAATTATTGGACACGGTTAGCGAGGGTAAATTTCTGTCTGAATTTGAGCTACCGGATTTAATTTCTCTGTATATCGTAGCGGGTAAGCAATATCCGGATTCTACTGAGATTTTGGCCACCTATCTTGATCGCAAATATGGTACTGACTGGCGCGAAGCGGCCAATGCAGAAAATGGCTCTCAAGAAAGTGGACAAAACTCTGGCGAGAGCAATAACAGTGAAATGACGGTCATTGAAGCTTATGAGGTACTGGGCCTTGATAATAAAGCAACAGAGGAAGAGATTATTGCCGCCCACCGTAAACTGATGCTAAAGCTCCACCCCGATAAGGGTGGAAGCAATTATCTGGCAACAAAAATAAACCAAGCAAAAGATTTACTCGTGAGCAACAAGAACACGTAAGCGAGGATAAGTAAGCGTTGGCCGCTCATACTTTTACATTTGTGTTGTCTACCCCTTATTTAGACGCAGTGCTGGGGACATCAAGGGGTATTTAAGAAGACATTGTTATATTGCGCATCGACATAAAAACGTAAGCACTACCTTTATCATTATTGATAAAGGTAGTGCTTACGGTGTTGAAATAAATTATTGCGGGCTGAAAATAGTACTTTATTATCGAACATCGTCGCTAAAATCTACAAATGCTTAGTTCTGCAATCAGGCAATTTTCATTTAATCCAGATTACACAACAACCCATATAAGTGATGACCTGCCAGCCGCGATTGATTCAAGCGTATCTTTGCAATTCGTACATTGAAGCTATTCGTTGTGCGTTGCCAATGTGCCATTTGCAGTCGTAGCAGTGGCTCGAAAAAACTGGTTTTGACGATCTGCTTCGCCACCAAAGGCTCTTTAAATACTTCTGGTTACAAAACTCTGTTTGTACCTCTAACTATATTTTTGTTCTAGTTAATCTGTCACTAAACAAAAAAAAGAAAGTTTTGTATGAAAAAGAATTTTGATGAGCTAAAAGGTGAACTTCAAGCAAAACTTTTATTCTGGAATAATATAAAAAGTAAACAAGCCAAAGCCTTATTCATATTAGTATTTTTTGGGTTGATTGGATTAAAAGTTTTTACCACTATTTTAACTTTCGACTGGCTTGTAAGCTTATTATGACCATCAATTTCCGCCCCCTTAACAAACATGATATTAACTATTCAAAAGTTATAGACCTTTTTTTCGAAGCTTTTCCAAAAATTTAACGCCTACCACAATGGATGGTTAAATATAGAATGAGAGATGGAAAGGATGGTTTTGATGTTTTTGATGTTTTTGATGTTTTTTATAAACATAATAATTGGGTCGGGTTTATCTTCGCTAATGAGTATAAAAACATAGTATTTATAGAGTTTTTTGCAACATCAGAATCGGTCCGTTTAAGTGGTTACGGAAGTACAGTGATGGACTCAATGAAGAATAAGTATTGAAGAGCTAGATCAGAAAGAAGAAAATTATAAAGACACCCATCATAATAAATCGCAAAACTATTTTTTTGGCTGCTCGTTATCATGGGTGTCTTGTTAATTCGTTAGTTCGTTAGTTCGTTAAAAAAGCAGAGACCCTTATAACTGCTCATTACACTATGAACGACGAGTTAAACTATTTACAAGATGCTAATTTTTATCAGGTTGGTTTGTGGTCGATGCTTCCAAGCGCAGCAGGCCGGCGTAATATGATAGGTGATGGTACTCACGGAATTGGGGACGCTTGTATCGCGTTATCTGCAAAATGCTAAAGGACAACTTATGAATAAATTACTTTTTATTGTTGTGACTACTCTGATTTCACTGGGGTGTAGCGGGAGTAACTCAACAGAAAAGGCAGGATTTTTGAAATCGCGGAATGAGATATTTATAGATGAGCTATTAAATAAAGCTGCTAAAGCGGTTGAGCGCTCCAACACGTCGAGCTTGGACGAGCTTGCTGATCAAGGTTTAGATGTCAATGCTAGCGGTGAGCACGGATATAATCTTTTGTATTGGGCATTACGGTCAAGCGAACCTAAAAGCTTTGAAAAGTTGTTGCGTCTTGGCGCGAATCCGGATGATCTCTCAGAAACAGGAAAGTCAGTCACTTATTTGGCTGCAGATAGCAATGATAGTCGTTACTTGTCGCTTGCTTTGGAGTATGGTGCAGACGTCAACGGCGTTAGTACCGCAGAAATGGATACTCCTATTTTTCGAGCGCTTGGTGCGAAAAGTTTAAACAACACTTTAATATTGATAAAAAATGATGCGGATGTAAATTTTCAAAACAAATTTGGAGAAACTCCGGCGATGAGCGCTGCTGCATTGAGAAATTTCACGTTTGTCGATCTCATGATTAAAAATGGTGCAGACCATTGTAAAGTCGATCGGTGGAACAACGATTTATTCTACAGGTTAAAAAAAGCTGAAAGTTTAATGGATAAGTCAGCTTCAGAATATCAAATCGTAAAAAGGCTTCTAGAGACGCTCCCTGCATGTGTGGAGTAGTGAGGCGTAGACGACAAGCCAAACACTATGTTCTGCTTTAATTAAACAGGACACTTCAGTAGCTATTTTTCGTCTATTAATCAACTGTTTTCACATAATTCAGAATTTAGAACAAGCGCTTTGCGCTGTCGTGCAAACCAGCTCTAAATATTGCTTATTATGATGAACGGCTTTTATTCAAACAGACTTATCTGAGGCGGTGCTCGATTTACGCCTTTAGGTAAATGCTTTCAGAACGTACTTGGTATTTAAACGGTTAGAAAACTAATTCCCCCAACGTCTGCTTCACGCCCTAAGCTGACTGTCACCTGACTGTCACCTGAGTGACATATACCGTCGCAGCGGTGGCTCGATAAAACTGGTTTGAACGATATCGTAT
>NZ_CAJXPA010000219.1 GCF_913058035.1 uncultured Paraglaciecola sp.
TAAATGTAATTTAATTAAAATAATAAATTCAACTAATAGAACTATTAAGAATACTATCAGGTGAGTTAAATTATAAACGGTGAATAAGTGTCAGAATTCTATTTAGTCCGCCATGGACAAGCTTCATTTGGAGCAAAAAATTACGACAAACTAAGTGAGTTAGGACATCAGCAAGCCCGTTGGCTGGGTGAATATTTCACTGCAAGAAATATTACTTTCTCCAAGGCATTTATGGGAGATATGGTTCGCCATAGAGAAACAACCCAAGGTATTATTGATGGCTTAAGTCAACCCCCTGTTGTTACTGTAGATGATGGTTTTAATGAATTCAATTTTCAAAACATAGGTAACAGTTACCTAGAATTGAACCCAGAAAGCCAGTTACCAGAAAATCCTACACCCGCTGATTTTTACCGTTTGCTAAAGCTAGCGATGCACGCATGGTCCGAGGACTTGTTACCCAGAAACACGCTAGAAGAAAGCTGGGGTGATTTTAAAATTAGAGTGCAACGTGCTTTACATCTTGCTTGTGATCAAAACAGTGATAAGCCGATTTTGATTGTAAGTTCCGGGGGAGCTATATCCATGATAATGAGTTTGGTATTAGGGCTGGACGCGAAACAGGTAATTGAACTTAATATGCAAGTCCGCAACACCAGTATCAGCCATTTTTACTTTAATAAAAGCAATACACGTTTATCAAGTTTTAATAATATCCCGCATTTAGACAGCCCAGATAGACTGGACTCCATCACCTTTAGCTAAAGGAAAAAAAACCATGAATTTTGATTATTCCGACAAATCGCAACAAATGATCGACCGCCTACAAGCCTTTATGGATGAACACATTTATCCTATTGAAAAAGATTATACTAATCTGGTGCATGCCAATTCTGCCAATAAAGAAACACGTTGGGTGACGCCGGAAGTGATGGAAGAATTGAAGCAAAAAGCCAAAGACGCAGGTTTGTGGAATCTGTTTTTACCCGAAGAATATCTGCCCTACGGAGCAGGTTTAACCAACCTTGAGTATGCACCTTTGTGCGAAATTATGGGACGGGTAATGTGGAGTTCAGAAGTGTTCAACTGCAGTGCTCCTGATACAGGTAATATGGAAGTATTAGCTAGATACGGTTCCGAACAAGACAAGCAAAAGTACTTGATACCACTTCTTGAAGGCAAAATACGCTCGGCTTTTGCTATGACTGAACCTGCTGTTGCATCATCAGATGCCACTAACATCGAAACCTCTATACAACGAGACGGTGATGAGTATGTCATAAATGGGCGTAAATGGTGGACCAGCGGTGCTATGAACGCTAACTGTAAAATTATGGTGGTAATGGGTAAAACAGATCCTACTGCGGCTCGACATCAACAACAATCACAAGTCTTGGTACCATTGGACTCCGAAGGGATTACGGTCGTTCGACCTTTAGCTGCTATGGGCCATTACGATGAGCCAATTGGACATGCTGAAGTGTTATTTGACAACGTCAGAGTACCAGCGGCAAACTTATTGGTCGGTGAAGGCGAAGGTTTTGCCATTGCTCAAGGTCGTTTAGGGCCGGGCCGTATTCACCATTGCATGCGTTTAATTGGCTGTGCCCAGCGTGCTTTGGATATGGCATGTGAAAGAGTTGAAAACCGCATCGCATTTGGTCAGCCCTTAAGTAAACAACAATCCATCCGTGAACGAATTGCACAAATGCACTGTGATATTGAACAAGCCCGTTTACTAACACTTAAAGCGGCTGATAACATGGACAGATACGGTAATAAAGTAAGCCGCAATATTATTGCTGCGATTAAAATCGTTGCACCAAAGATGGCTTGTAATGTGATTGATCAATCAATTCAAATGCACGGCGGTGGAGGGACTAGTCAGGATTATGTTTTGTCTGCCATATATGCTTACGCGCGCACCATAAGGTTAGCTGATGGGCCCGACGAAGTGCATATGATGCAGTTAGGTCGTAATCTGATAAAAGACCAAAACGCTTAATATGAGTGTGATAAAAAGGAAAATGTTATGACCGAAAAAGGCTCAGTTGATCAATTAGACGTGCAACTTCTGGCTGACTATCTAACCCAACATGTTGTAGGCTTTAAAGGGCCCGTCACTGCAACTAAGTTTGCTGGTGGACAATCAAATCCTACCTTTAAGTTAGTGACAGCCAATCAGTCTTATGTGTTACGACGTCAACCACCCGGCAAGTTACTGAAGTCTGCCCATGCTGTTGACCGTGAATATAAAGTATTAGCCGCACTTGAGAACTCAGCGGTACCTGTGGCAAAGGTCTATCATCTTTGCGAAGATACGTCACTAATCGGCAGCATGTTTTATATTATGGAGTATGTTGAAGGACGCGTATTTTGGGACAGCGCATTACCAGAAATTAGCGATAGCTCAATACGCAGCCAAATGTATCAAGAAATGGTTGAAGTTATGGCTGCACTTCATAGCGTGGATATTGAGAAAGTGGGTTTGACTGATTACGGTAAACCCGGCAATTATTACGAACGTCAATTTAGCCGTTGGAGTAAACAGTACAAATTGTCAGAAACGCAAGACATCCCCGAAATGGATCAGTTAATCACTTGGCTTGAAAAGCATTTGCCAGAAGATGATGGCAAAATCTCACTAGTTCATGGTGATTATCGGATGGATAACTTAATGTTTCATCCTACAGAGCCTAAGATTTTAGCTGTGTTGGACTGGGAGTTATCTACATTAGGTCATCCTTATGCTGATCTAGCTTATCAATGTATGCAGTTGCGTTTGCCTGAAAACGTTGGCAAAGCCACGGGCTTAGGCGGTATTGAGAGAAAGCCCTTAGGGATCCCAGAAGAACAAGAGTATGTAAACGCTTATTGCAAATTAGTAGGGATCGAGAAAATCGATAATTGGAATTTCTATTTAGCCTTTAGTTTTTTCCGCTTAGGCGCCATTGCTCAGGGCGTAGCAAAAAGAGCAGAAGACGGAAATGCGTCAAACAAAGAAGCACAAGCTGTTGGAGCGATTGTTAAACCCTTAGCTCAATACGCGCTTAAACTTACTCAATAATGTAGTAGCAAAACCCTATGGTTTTGCTTAATTGTCAATACTTCAAGGAGAGCTTAATGAAAGCCATTGTATGTGAAGAATTTGCCCCAGTAGAACAATTAAAATATCAAGATATGCCTGACCCTGTAGCTAAAAAAGGACATGTTATTGTCGACGTTAAAGCATGCGGCGTTAATTTCCCCGACGGATTATTGGTACAAGGTTTGTATCAAATGAAACCACCATTTCCTTTTATACCGGGTAATGAAGTTGCAGGCGTGGTCAGCGAAGTAGGCGAGGGAATATCTCATCTTAGAGTCGGTATGCGTGTTATCGCTATGTGTATGTTAGGTGGTTATGCTGAAAAAGTATTATGTCCTGCTACGCATATTATGCCCATTCCTAACGAAATCCCTGATGAAGAAGCCGCCGCTTTGGTCACTGCACACGCGACAGCACATCATGCGCTTAAACAACGTGCAAAAATTCAGCCTGGTGAAACACTGTTAGTCACTGGAGCTGCCGGTGGAACGGGTCTTGCTGCCGTGCAAATTGGTAAAGAAATGGGCGCAACAGTCATTGCGGTGTGTTCTACCCAAGAAAAGTTAGATATGGCTAAAGCTAACGGTGCAGACATTTTAATTAACTACACAGAGACCGATTTAAAAACCGCCATCAAAGAAGTGACTGATGGTAAAGGTGTCGATGTAGTCTATGAATGCGTGGGCGGTGATACTTTTCACGCATGCTCAAGAAGCATGGCGTGGAATGGCAGATTATTAGTTGTTGGTTTCGCTGGCGGTACTATTCCAGAATTTCCAGTAAATTTAGCCTTAGTAAAAGGTTACTCAGTAATGGGTGTATTTTGGGGCTCGTTTACCCAACATCAACCAAAAGACTTTGCAGATAACATGAAAGAGTTATTAATTTGGTACGTGCAAGGCAAGGTCAAAGTGATCGTCGATGAAATTGTGCCTTTAGAAAATGCCAAAGACGCGTTGAATAAAGTCATGAACCGAGAAGTAAAAGGTAAAATGACCTTAAGACCTTAAAACTTAACGATAGCTGTGTGACTAGATTTTTATTGCTTCGAGCTAAGACTAAACGTTTATACTGCACAGCAGAAGATTGTTAAAAAGTCTTTTTTTATTTTCTCTGTGGCGATTCGCCAGTTTTTTAGTTTTTAGTAATTAATATGTTCGAGTGACACGCAATTCAGTTCTAAATATTCAATTTATTTTTTCGTAATCTTTATATTTAGACGTAAAAAAACGGCCTCAAATGAGGCCGTTTTTTAGGGTCGATTACTTAATTAGGATAATCTACCCACCATGTTGAACATTTCGGTGGCCGTAACCAAGTTCATTTAAGAACAATTTTTTTGGTGTTTATATTCTGTCGTTGAGTGCAGTAACAATAGGTGATGCATTTAAACCGTTGTCAGATGCCCAAGCTAATATTGTTTTGCCGTCTTTTTCAGGGGCTGTTAAGTCACCTTTGGGCATTTTCTTAACCATCAAGGTCCCTGTTTCAATTGCGTTGTTAAGCATAGCGGTTCGAATGAGGCTATTACCACCACACGAGATACCTGTGTAGTAATCTTTAAGTTTAAGTCTAAAGTCAGACTGAACACGCTTCATTTTTTTACGTAATTCGCCTTTGTCATCTGCCTTAACAATAGTGCAAATGTTTTGTAATGCTTCACTTATGTCGGCTTGTGCGGAGCCCGCAAACATTAATGAAGCGGTTGCAATTACGATCGAAGTTTTAACTATTTTCAACATGGTTAAGTTTCTCGTGTGGTAGATTTAATATCTAGGATTGTTTGCAGTCGTTGCTGCGTTTTCAGGATTCAATTAAAGACTATCTAGGTTGATTAAAAAATCTGAAAAGTGATACTTAGTTATAGATTTTGATAACTGTATGTTTGATACCCTTAATTGAGAAGCTATGCTATTCAGGCATCAAATTAAGGTTATGCCTTGAGAATCGATGCCTAGAAATATTTCAAATATCTGAAAAATGGCTCGAAGGTTGAAATATGAGATCGTGTTGCGCGTGAAATACCCAGTAGAACGTTCCGCTTGAACATAAAGTTAGATCTGAGCTTCCTCAAGTTTTGTAGATACCTAGCTTGCTTGTGAATACATGATTTTATATTCACCTGGAGACACATAGCCAAGATGGCTATGCAGTCGCATTCGATTGTAAAAACACTTCTATGTAATCAAACAAAATTTGCTTTGGTTTCACTTCGGGTTGCGTACACCTTTCGCTTTACACATTCAGTCTTGAGCGACTGGAAAAAACTTTCTGCAACAGCATTATCCAGACAATGACCTCGTCTGCTCATACTCGGAGTCAGATTATGCGCTTTCAGGAAGTCTCGATAATCACCGCTAGCATATTGGCTTCCTGGATCGCTGTGAACAATCACCTGTGTTGCTTGGGGGTTTTGCCGTACTGTCATGGGCAGCGCTTTAATCACAATATCCGATGTCGTAGTCGGCTGCATTGACCAACCAATCACTTTGCGTGAGAACAAGTCCAAGACGACAGCCAGATACAACCATCCCTTATAAGTCTTGATGTAAGTAATATCTCCAACCCAAGCGGTATCAGGCTCGCACACAACAAATTGTTGCTGTAGATGGTTATCTGCTGAAATATGAGGCGTTGAAGGCTTAATATAGTGTCGTTTATAACCAATATTAGCTCTGAGTTTGGCCTGCTTCATCAACTTAGCAACGCGGTTTTCACCGCATGTTTCACTCGAACGGCGCTGCTCATG
>NZ_CAJXPA010000220.1 GCF_913058035.1 uncultured Paraglaciecola sp.
ATTACTGACAGTTCATCCGCAAATAAGTAGAATGTACCTATGCTTAAGGATGTGAATATTAACGTAATAGACATGTCACTTTTAAAGGAAATTGAATGACTTTTTCAGTAGTAGTTTTAGCCGCAGGTAAAGGAACTAGGATGAAGTCCTCTTTGCCTAAGGTATTGCACCCTATTGGTGGCAAACCCATGGTTCAACATATTGTGGACACAGTAAAAAAATTGGGGGCTACAAATATACATGTGATATACGGGCACGGACGAGAGCAATTACAAAATAAACTTAGTCATAATGGTCTGTCTTGGTGTTTACAAGAGCAACAGCTAGGTACCGGCCATGCTGTCCAGCAAGCCATTCCTTATATTAAGGATAATGAAGACGTACTGATTTTAGTGGGCGATGCACCGTTAATTAAAGAATCGACACTCAAACAATTAATAGCAGTGAAAAAAGACGCGGATCTCGCCTTGCTTACCGTCAATCTAGAAGATCCTACTGGTATGGGGCGGATTATTAGACAAGGCGAGCAAGTCACAGCCATTGTTGAGCACAAAGATGCAACAGAACAACAGCGTCAAATCAAGGAAACCAATACTGGTATGATGATGATGGGTGGTAGTGACTTAAAACGATGGTTATCAGCATTAAACTGTAACAATGCTCAAGGTGAATTTTACTTAACCGACGTGATTGAAATGGCCGCTAAAGAAGGCAAATCTATTCATGCGTCTCAGCCCTCTTGTGCAATTGAAGTGGAAGGCATTAACAATAGAGTGCAACTTGCGTCAATCGAACGAGCCTACCAAGCTGAACAAGCCAAAACCTTAATGCTGCAAGGTGTATCATTGTTAGATCCATCACGCTTCGATTTAAGAGGCGAAGTAGAAGTCGGTCAGGATATAACTATAGACGTGAATGTCATTATTGAAGGTAAAGTAAAAATTGGCTCAAACGTCACAATAGGCGCTAACTGTATTTTAATAGACAGCATTATCGAAGATAACGCGACCATTCATGCTAATTCAATATTAGAACAGGCCATTGTGGGACAACACTGTAATGTAGGCCCCTATGCCAGACTTCGCCCAGGCACAGTGATGAAGGAACAATCCCGAGTAGGCAATTTTGTCGAAATGAAAAAAACCATTCTAGGTAAAGGCTCTAAAGCTAATCATCTCACCTACCTAGGCGATACCGAAGTAGGCGAAGGCGCCAATATAGGTGCAGGCACTATTACATGTAACTATGACGGTGTGAACAAATTCAAAACGTTCATTGGTGATGGTGCTTTTATTGGTTCAAATAGTGCTTTAGTGGCTCCCGCATCAATCGGTATAAATGCCACAATAGGTGCAGGTTCTGTTATCACCAAAGAAGTAGGCGATAATGAATTAGCCATTGCAAGAGCGAAGCAAAGGAACATAAGCACTTGGTGCAGGCCTGAGAAATGATAAAAATCCAATATAAATTGACGTTACCATATTATATATGAGCTGGATTACCCTAAAAGTCCCAGGTTACACTGGGGTATGATTTAAAAAACTAAATAGAGTTATGCTTAATACTGTCTGCTCTTTTATCAATTTACATACTTTTTCATTACGACAACTCAAAATAAAACAAACCAAACCAAACTTGCATTTAAAAACTTTTAAATTAGAATAAGTTTCAACTCGAAACTTATTCTAATTTAATGCAAAAACGAAATACCCAACAAAGAAGACGTTCAATTGTCGAACAGCTTAATCGCACTGGTGAAGTAGCAGTGGATGAACTAGCTAAGTTGTTTTCAACTTCAGAAGTGACTATTCGAAAAGATTTTATCGAGCTTGAAAGCAATGGGTTACTGTTAAGAAAGTTTGGTGGAGCAATTTTACTGCCAACTAGCTCTTCCGAACTTTCAAATGAAAAGGCGTCTCCGTACAAGAAGGCGATCGCTGCCGCCGCGGCTTCTTTAATCAAAGATCACAATCGTATTATCATAGACAGTGGCATTACGACAGCTACGTTGTTACCCGAATTAAAACACAAGACTGGTTTACTGGTGATGACCAATTCACTGCAGGTTGCCAACTATTTATTAGAACAAGAAAACGAACCTAAAGTATTAATGACTGGGGGCACATGGGACACTCAATCCCATTCTTTTCAGGGGAAAATGGCTGAGCTAGTCCTTAAAGAGTATAACTTTGATCAAGCCTTTATAGGTGCTGCTGGCTTAGACCCTCAAAAAGGCACCACTACTTTTAATGAATTGACACAGTTAAGCCAAACAATGGCAGACGTATCAAATCAGGTAATTGTTATGGCCGAGTCTGAAAAATTACAAAGAAGAATACCCAATGTAGAGTTGCCATGGAGTGCAATTTCAGTTCTAGTAACCGATGATCAAATACCAGCAGCACTCAAACAACAAATTGAACAACATGGCGTAGATGTTATCTGTGCTAATACAACAAAGATTGGAGCTTAATATGTGTGGGATAGTAGGGGCGATTGCCGAACGTAATGTAGTTGAAATATTGTTAGAAGGTTTACGACGCTTAGAATACCGAGGATACGACTCGGCTGGCGTTGCACTTTTAGACAGCCAAGGCAATCTCACTCGCACCAGACGAATAGGCAAAGTAAAAGAACTGGCAGCTGCGTTAAAAGAATATCCTGTTAAAGGCGCAACGGGGATAGCACATACACGCTGGGCAACCCACGGCGGAGTGACAGAAGCCAACGCACACCCACACTTTTCATCTGAGCGCATTGCGGTTGTTCATAATGGTATTATCGAAAATCACCAAACATTACGCCAAGAACTCACCTCAGTCGGTTATGGTTTCAGCTCAGACACCGACACCGAAACTATTGCTCATCAAGTACATTTAGAATTGGATAAATGCGGTGATTTACTTAAAGCCGTACAAAACGCCGTGACTAAGTTTCATGGTGCATATGGCACCGTCATTATGGATAAACATGATCCAGAACGCATTATCGTCGCCCGCTCTGGTAGCCCATTGGTCATCGGTTTAGGCATAGGCGAAAACTTTATTGCCTCTGACCAAATGGCATTGTTACCCGTCACTCGTCGATTTATGTTTTTAGAAGAAGGTGATGTTGCCGAGATTTCCCGCACTAATATTAACGTTTATGACCATGCTGGCGCAGTAGTAGAACGTGAAATTATTGAGTCAGATGTAGAGCATGATGCAGGTGATAAAGGCGGTTATCGCCACTATATGTTAAAAGAAATCCACGAACAGCCAAGCGTTATTCGCAATACTTTACAAGGCCGTTTAGGTGAAACAGGCATCAGCCCTAATATATTTGGTCAAGGTGCTGATGCAATATTAGCAGACATTCAACATGTGCAAATTATCGCATGTGGTACCAGCTATCATTCAGGTATGACAGCACGATACTGGTTAGAACAATATGCCAACGTATCGTGTAATGTAGAAATTGCCTCAGAGTTTCGTTATCGAAAATCCTTCGTTCATCCCAATAGTTTGATCGTCACTATCTCACAATCTGGTGAAACAGCCGACACACTAGCCGCACTTAGGCTTGCCAAACAACAAGGCTACTCAGCAAGTTTAGCTATCTGCAACGTACCCGGTTCATCCTTGGTCAGAGAATCAGATCTAGCCTTTATGACCTTAGCAGGAGCAGAAATTGGTGTTGCTTCCACCAAGGCATTTACGACTCAGCTTACTGGTTTTTTAATGTTGACCTTAGCGATTGGCCAACACAACAACATGTGTCAAACAGACCATGACGATATTATAAAAGCACTACATAGCTTACCCGCTAAGTTAGAAGAAACCCTGGCTTTAACTGATGGGATTAAAGAACTGGCTAAAGAATTTGCCGATAAACAACACAGCTTGTTTTTAGGCAGAGGCGATCAATACCCCATAGCAATGGAAGGAGCTCTTAAACTTAAAGAAATATCTTACATCCATGCTGAAGCTTATGCATCAGGCGAACTTAAACACGGGCCATTGGCGTTAATCGACGATGAAATGCCAGTCATAGTAGTTGCACCTAATAATGAACTACTCGAAAAGCTTAAATCAAATGTTGAAGAAGTCCGCGCTCGTGGCGGCATTATGTATGTCTTCGCAGACAAAGAGGCTAATTTCAAAAGTGACGATACCATGCGCGTGATCAATGTTCCTCACTGTGCAGCAGCGGTAGCACCCATAGTGTATACCCTGCCACTTCAACTGCTGTCATATTACGTTGCAGTGATAAAAGGCACCGATGTAGACCAACCAAGGAATTTAGCCAAAAGTGTGACAGTGGAATAACGCATTAAAAACATCGGGTTTGTTGTGGTATTCAAATAATATTGGAACTTCTTAAATAAAGATGGAACGTCTTAAATAAAGTTGGAAAGTGACTCCGGTCATACTGTGGTCACTTTTTGACTATAAAGGTCATGTAGGCCGACAATAAATTGTCATACTTTACAATTAAGTATCATACTTTTGCTAGCTTCTTAGCTAGTGACCGACTGGCTCCTGTGAGCCTATCACCGGACAGTCAGTGACTTTTCACATTTTAACTGACTCTATCGATAGCGAACTGTCGGTTATTACATTACTTGGTTTATTAGCACACTCGAATTACCCAATTGCTATAGCATTCATCGCCAATACGACGCTGCAACCTGCATAGGCAGTCACACTTTTTGATATAAGGTGTGAGATCTAACTCATACCATTAGTATTTATTGTGTCGGGGGTATTTACACAATTGATAATTTTAAATAAGTCATATTTATTAACTTATTGTTTTTAATGAATTAAATGGTGGCGGCGTGATTTTTGATTTTACTTAATGTAATAGGCAGTAGCCTCTTCCTGTTTTTATTTTTAAGCACCGTCTGTGCTGAGCCTTTCTTAATTTGAAGTCCTTACCTCAGGAATAAATTAGCCCTAAGTAGGCTTAACAATTTACATCCGCACACATATATAATAAGCCAAGTGACTTTAAATATTTGATTGACTTGTAATGGGTGTCTACGTAATTACGTTTAGCTTTTCGTCCTTGCTGTTTGCCTGCTTTCCAACTGGAGAAGACGTGGCCGACGCAACCGTTATTAACCAGATGATCGAACATGCAATCAGGCAACAGCCCGATCAGTACATGTGGGTTCACAGAAGATTTAAAACTCGACCTGAAGGCTAGCCGTCGGTTTATTAATCTGCTTTGATTCAAGTCTATTAGTCAATTTAAAATATCAGCTTTGTCTACTGGAAAAATCAACGTCACTGACCTCACCGATCAAGTTTTAAGGTTTATTTAACAACTTCGCTCACATCACATAACTAAAAACGGCCTAATTAAGGCCGTTTGATTCGTAGATATAAAATGAACTAAGAGTATTAATTACGACAAGGTATTCGGCAATTGGTTTGCAAACTCCCCTTGGTAAATAACTCTATTGCAAGTTAGCATGCCAAAACTATTCGCATTTTTGAAAGGTAGTACAAGTTACTTCACCATCACTATCAGCTCTACATTCATAAGCTTTAGTCGGCTTGCATTCTATCGCTTCTTGAACAGCTACATTCCAAAGGTTCCCTAAACGAATGAAACTAATACTATCCATTTCACTGTTAAACGCCCAGTCGCCGACAATGTTTGAAAGAGCCCTTGGCATGACTGAACCATCCGCGAACCTTGCAGACTCATTTATATAGCTATCATCTCTTTCTAATTAGCCGTTTTCTCCAGTCTTGCTATCCTCATAGCCTCCTCTTACACTGTCCTCACAAGTAACTT
>NZ_CAJXPA010000221.1 GCF_913058035.1 uncultured Paraglaciecola sp.
AATAACTGGAACCCTTTTACAAGTGGGCGGCATAAATATGGCACTAAATTTCTTGTTTAATGTAACTGGCGGCGATGCTGCAGCACTATATGGTGGAATAGGTTCAACGATTGGTGTGATTATGAATTTTACTGGTTACAACGGCGGTTTTAATGCTGCTTTTGCAAGTGATGTAGAGAACGCGTCATCAGACACATTCGCAGTTGAAGTTTCCACTCCTAATTCATTGTCAATTTTCTTAATCGGTTTCATTGCATTAGGGTTACGTAAAAAAATTCGTAGGTAATCTACTCTAGTCACCCCGTTCACGCACTTAGGGTGCTTAAGTAACCTAAGTGCTCTTCAAATTTGAGAGGAAGATTATATCCATGAACTTTTTGAAATCAGCTTTTGCAATAACTCGAAAAAAATCAATTTTATTGTTGATAACGTGTTTATTTGCTGCCACCACTAATGCAATGCTAATTGGTGTTACTGTTCAAAGTCCCCAATTTGTATTTAATAAAAATGTAACATCCACCCAATCGACGATTTACAACGCTGCTACTGATTTATTTAAAGTCACTGCGCGTCCGGATTCTTTTAAAAATATCAGTGGACCACCATCGCAAGTCACCGTTAGTACTGGCGGGCTTCAAGAACTGACAATCAATATAGAAGTTGATTCAAACGGTAACTTAGTGGGCGGAATAGCTGAAGATGATCTTGTTTTAATCGGTGCAGTTAGTAACGGCGCTGTTGTTGGTGATGGTGTATTGCTAACGGCTGAAGTGACTAGCTTTGGGTATGCTTTCGGAGGCGTCGTTGCAAATTTCGATATGACCTTTACTATCACCGGTGGTCAGTTAGCTGGCGATTACCCTAACGGCGTAGTGAGTCTAAAATACGCGTCTGAAAATTCTAATTTCATTAACTTCGAAACAAGCTTTAGTGGTGATGCAAAAGGTAACTTAGGAAAAACGCCTCTTCCTGTGCCGGATATCGCTATTTGTACTTTAGTCAGTATTGATAACGTCAACTTCTTTGATGCCGACAATATCAACGCTGATAGCTGTGATATTTACCCTCAAACTATTCCTTCAGGTGTCGTTGGCAATGTTGATGCTTATTATCAATATGTAGTTACCAATACGGGTCCTGAAACATTAACCAACGTTAATATTGACGATCCCACGCTTATGATTGCGGCCGTCTCTGTTCCTGGTGGCGATATGGCACCTGGTGAGGTGCGTATTATCAATCAAAATGATCTTGGTTATTCGAAACTCTTCTTCCCCAATCGCTGCGAGGATACTTTAGGTTTAAAAACAAACCTCGCCACCGTTATGGGAACAGGTGTAGTTAGCAATGTTGACGTGAGTGACGATGATCCCGCTAATGTGCAATGCAACGCTACGCCAGAAATCGATATCCGTAAGGAAGTCAGCGTAGACGGTGGTCCATTCTTGGACGCTAATTCTGTTGCATCAGCCGCATTTGCTAATCTAATGTCGAGTGCAGAGTATCGTTTAATTGTGATAAATACAGGTAACGAAGATTTAGTCAATGTGTCGATTACCGATACAACACTAGGAATTATCAGTGCTGACATTGCTGCATTGAATTCGGGTGAGTTTGTGACTATCTCAAGCGGTGACTTCGGTTTCTCTGCTCTTTATGTGTCTGAAATATGTGATTCAACCGGTACTAAGTTGAACGTTGCAGACGTGGAAGCAAGCGGTAAATTTTCTAATGTCATGGTTGACGATTCTGACCCTGCAAACGTAGTCTGCGGTGATCCTAAAATACGCTTACTTAAGCGAGTGAGTATTGATGGCACAAATTTCTTTGATGCTGATCAAGCTAGTGACGCGGATGTACCAGTGGGTTTAGTAGGCCAAACAGATGCAGTCTATCGCCTAATAGTAGAAAACATCGGTACTGAAATTCTGAATAATGTTGAGATAGATGACTCAACATTAGGCATAAACCAAATGATTACTAATTTGATGGTAGGTGAAACGCGTGTTATCAAATCGGGTGATACTGGTTTTGCAAATTTAGAGGTTCTGAATTTATGTGAAAACACAGGCAATAAATATAATATTGCTAAAGTGATTGCAACAGGTCAAGACAGCAACACTGCCGTAGGGGATGAAAATCCTGCTAACGTTCGTTGTATTGAAGGGCCAGAGATTGAACTACTTAAACAAGTAAGTTTGACTGGTCACGCGCCATTTTTCGATGCTGATACCGTTGCTGATGCGGTAAATGGTTTAATAGGTAACGACGCGACTTACCGTTTGATTGTACGCAATATCGGAGACGAAAGTTTATCCGACATTGTTATAAATGACGCTACGCTTGGCATTACTGATTTCACATTAGCCGGTCTAACTATGGCTCCAGGTGAAGAAGTAACGATAGATGCTGGTAATACTTTTTACACTATTCCAGAGCTGTTTAAGGACAATAGATGTGATTCTATCGGCAACAAACGCAATATCGCTTCGGTAAATGCAGAAGGTATCATTTCAGGATTGCCTGTTGAAGACAACAACGAAGCGAATGTGAACTGTGCACAAGTTGAAGTATGTAGTTTATCCCTTAATCAACAGTGTGCCATTGTTGATGTTCCAGAGTCTGATAACTTGCTTTGTGAGGCTAAAATTAAAGCGACTACCTTGAGATATACTGGACCTAGCATTTTGGGTGCAACAGTTGTGTTTGAAGGTAAAAATGGTGGTTCGGCTACTTATACAAATGTTGACCTTATATCTGGTGTAACAATCTTAACTTCTCCTTCTCAAAATGGTTATACTATTGACGGAAATTCAGACTTAGGGTCAAAAACCAACATAACCATTAACAATGTGTTGGAAATCATCCATACCAGTTGCTCAGCTGTTTATTATGCTGGTCGTCCAGCTCCATTAGATGGCAACACGCCTAACCCAGTCAACAGCGATAAAGGTGACCCATCACCAAATTGGTTTGTGGTTAACTTTGAAGATAAAGAGGGTGGTTATGTAAGTGAGGGTCCTGGAACACCTGGTGTGTTCAGTGAAAGCTGCTCAGCTATCTCTCACTCTGCTGTTGATGTTCTTCACCAATACACCGTTACCAACACAGGTAGTACTTCTATTGACTTGACCAGTATATTTGATAGCAATCTAGGTAATGTTTTGGATGTTATTCCTACGCAGCTTGCGGCAGGTGAAAATTACAGCGTTCAAGCTACTTCGTCAGTATTTGGTACATTAACGCAATCATCATTTGCTACGGCTAATATTTCTGGTAACGATTTGAACAGTTGTGACGCCAGCGATTCTATCGATATTTCGGTAGTGCCGCCACAGGAGCCGATCAGTTGTAAGGACATCAAAGATATTACAAGTATGTCGATGATCTGGAACGGTCCTGATGGTGTGGATATTGAAACGGCCACTGGTCAAATGTTTACTGGTGTAAACAATGGCAACCAGATTACGTTTAATGTCTTAGATAGAGGCAATGACACTGACTTATATATTAGTGGCGCGGTAGTCGGTACATCTAGATTTCACAAGAGTTGTTCTGATAAAGAAATGGCAGGCAACGAAGATTGTGGAATGGCACAAGGTAATGGTAAAGATAACGAATCAGATTTACTGAACCTATTCTTACTTGATGGATTGATTGGTGAAAAAGGTAGTTTTGCATGTAACGTTGGCAATACTGGTGTTGTCCTTGGTGTAGGCGGCAACACCGGCGGTGGCGACACAGGCGGTGGTAAGGGCGGTAAAGACAAAGGTAAACACAAGAGCAAAGATAAGCACAAGAGCAAAGATAAGCACAAGAGCAAAGATAAGCACAAGAGCAAAGATAAGCACAAGAGCAAAAGCAAAGGTAAGCACAAGGGCAAAAGCAAAGGTAAGAAAAAATAACAGGCATAACGATTTTTTATTCCAACATTGTTATGTTTGATGATCAGTTAGCTTTTAATATTGATGCCGTTTATCTTTAGTTAAAAACTTTAATGCAAAGCTCCGCTATTTAGCGGAGCTTTTTTTTGTCCATAAAAGTTGGCAAACTCGACACACCGAAAGACGTTTTTATTTACCTGAACAGGGAAAAAAATCTGAATACTAAGTGAATTTACAGCTAATGATATTGCGTAAAGGGAGCCATAGGAAGTGTATAATAACAGTGTGAGAGATAGGTAAGCTTGCAAGCTAGCGCACAATCCATAATTAACTGAACACTTGCGTGTTTAAGGCTGTAATAGCCTTCAGGGACCCATCATGGGGTATAAAATAAAGTTAGTGTCGTTTGTAATTTTACAGTTCACAGCTTACTTATGCATAGCTTCGTTAATTAAGTTGTAAAGTAGCTTAATAGATTCAGATACCGAAGTTAAGACTGTAATTATTAAACTTAATGATGGAAAAGAACAAATACTAACGTCTGTCATTAATAAAACACCTGGGTGGACGGCAACTTTTGTATTTTTTCGCGCCTAAAATATGAGTTGAAATGCTCATCGGCAATCAGAATGATACAAACCATAAAGCTTAAACTTATCGGTGCGCTGACGAAAGTATTAAGTGGTTAAGTTGTTCTTTAAAATGAGACTTAACCAAAAAATTTAATTTACCTTACAATATGACAAACTTTGGGTTCTGTTATGCGAATACAATAAGGTTATATCTTCATATGATTTTGCTACTTTAAAATAGATAATATTGATGAAAAGTTGTCAGTCCAATAAATGGACTCTCTCACAATAAGAGGCTCCCATTGATGTTTTTCTAAAAATTCTGTACTTGGCAGATCTGAACTTGAGCGCGCCATAATAACCCATTCAGATGATGATAATAAATATATAGAATAATCACGATCCGATGCTTCTGTCGTTTTACGATATGCTTTCAAATTATATTTTTCGACAAACTTTGCAAGCACTGGTTTTAGGTTTAAATGACGATTGGTAATATTAAATGCAAGGATACCGTTATCTTTAAGTTTGCTAAGATAAAGTTGGAAGGCTTCATCTGTGAGTAAATGAATAGGTAATGAATCTGATGAATAAGCATCCAGGAACATAATCCCATAACGTTTGTCTTGTACCTCTTGTAACTTAAGTCGCGCATCCCCTAATATGACATTTTTTTGCCCCTCACAGTCGCGTAGATAAGTAAAATATCGTTCGTCCTGCGCAATATCAATAACGATCGGATCAATTTCATAAAGATCTATCTCTTGATTATTTGATGCAAAACAAGTCAAAGTACCCACACCTAGGCCTGTAACAGCAATGGGATCTTGCTTTTTAGATAATGGTAATACATCTTTGAACTCTGTTAAGAGATGATGATAATAAGTACCTGGTCTGAGTGCGTATCGAGGATCCTTAAATTGCCCACCATGAAAAGTAGTGCCGTGATAATATTTGTAAGCATTATGTTCTGGGTCATAAGTCACTTCACTGATCCCAAAGAAATTTCTGGCTTTAAAGACTGTTTCGGGCTTGTTTTTTTGCATCACTAAGGCTTGTTCTTGGGTTCTTGTTAAGTTCATGTATATTGAATAAGTAGGGTCTACAAGCAAAAATGCAATCACAATCAATAAACTACGTTGAATAGATTGATTAGTATAAAATACAATAATCATCAATATTTGAACGGTTGCTAGGCTAAGCTCCTTATCAGTGTCAAGTTGAAACCAACCAAGCATAAGCAATAATATTAATATGACACCAAATAGACAATTTTTTAAAAGTGTTTTTGTATTGAAAATACTCTTTAAG
>NZ_CAJXPA010000222.1 GCF_913058035.1 uncultured Paraglaciecola sp.
ATTATACTGGGTGCGGCAATTGCCGCTTTTTTGCGAGTAACCAAGGACGGCGATGCGGCTAATGTATTTCAATCTGCGCCTTTAGCTGGAACGTTGGGGGTGGTAGTCTGTTTAGTCTTTGCTTTTTCTAAACCTCTACAAGCGCTTGCGATGAATAAAAAATGGCTAGCGACTATTCTTGGGTTTGGTTTATTACCCGGGTTTGTTATAGCAGGCATTGTCGGTTTTTTCACGGGTGAGTTTCAATACAATATTCGTTGGGAAATACTTGATGTAGGGGCTTCGACCGCTTCTTTGTGGGTAAAAGCATCGCCTTTTGCAATCGGATGGCCACCTGTTGGGACTTTACTTGCTTCATTCCCATTGGCACTAATTACCTACATTTTGTTTTTTGGTGATGTGGTGACTGGCAATGAAATGATTGAACAAGCACAAACCATTCGCACAGATGAAAAACTTGAGTTAAACGCGAGTAGAGCTCACATGGCTACTGGCATTAGAAATATTTTAATGGGTATTATTGCACCTTTTTTCGCTACTCAGGGCGTGTTATGGACCGGCATACAAGTGGTTCTCTTGAAACGTTGGACTCAAGGAAGAGATAAGTTAGATTCAATTTTCGATAGCATAGGCAGTTTTTACGCATTTGGTTTGCCTTTCTTGTTTATATTGCTGCCTTTCGTGACCTTGTTAGAACCTCTATTACCTCTGGCTTTGGCCGTTACACTTGTGTTGACTGCATTTGCCTGTGCCACATTAGCCTTGTCACTCGTCAATGATGCAACAGAGCGAGGGGCGATGGTTATTACAGCAATGGCATTTAGCGTTTTCGAACCTTGGTTAGGTTTGTTAGTGGGTATTATTGTGATTGCAGCTTTATGTGGTATTCAGGTATTTATACCGAAAAAAGAAAAGAAAGTGTAACGTATTCCTTAGTCTGCTCTTTGAGGGGCAGTCGTGATTGCAATATTGTTGGCTATTAACTTCTTTTTTTATTAGAGTTTTTTAACACTAGCAGTAAATATGTATCCTACGCTGCGCACTGTCTTTATTAATGACACTGAGTTAACGGATCGTTTTAATTTTCTTCGCAGCCGACTGACAAGGCCATCGACACCTCTGTCATAACCAACCCAGTCAAGGCTGTGAAGTTGATTTAGTAAAAAGTCTCGAGAGAGTACGCGATTAGGAGCTTCGACAAATGCTCTCAATAAATCGAATTCTGCGGTAGTTAACTCTACCTCCTTATCATCTTTTGTAATTAGGCGACGTGAACTCAGGTCCAGTTTCCAATCTAGAAACTCGGCTATTTCCACACTTAGGCTCACTGCTTGCTCTGGATATTTGTTACCGTGAGTTCGTCTAAATACTGCTTGAACCCGAGCTAATAATTCCCTAGGACTAAATGGTTTGATGATGTAGTCATCTGCTCCTACTTCTAGACCTACTACACGGTCAATTTCACTAGTTTTTCCAGAAACAATGATAATTCCTACGTCTGATCCTGCTCGGATCTCTCGTATAAGCGTGAGTCCATTTCCATCTGGAAGGCTTAAATCAATAAGAAAAAGATCGATAACATGATTTATTTTTAACCTTTCAAATGTATGAATGTTTTCTGCAAGCAAGATAACAAAACCTTCATTTGACAGGGCTTCTTGTAACTCTTCTAAGGTAGCTCTATCGTCTTCTAATATAAGAATTATGGGACAAGTATTTATGTTTTGGTCTGTCACTTGATTAGTTCCCGAATAGATAACACTTGTTAGTTTTGCACAAAATTGCACAAACCCCGCATATTCATTACATATTTTGCATTTAGACTTTGTATCAAATTGCAGACTTAACTCCATTGGATACAGCATGCAACCTAGTACACTAGTTTTAAACAACTCAGTTCTAGTTGTTGATGACGATACTGAAGCACTTGAGGAGATGGCTGATGCTTTAGAAAATAATGGGTTGGAAGTTTATATTGCCAGCGGAGTAGATCTAGCTCTGGAACTAGCTAGGAAGCAACGCCCTAAGTTTATAATTATGGATTATCTATTACGTGGTTGCACTGGTACAGAAGCTGCTAGCGAAATCCACAAATTTCTGCCAGAAACACAGATTATCATGATATCAGCATTAGATGGACTCGCTCAACTAATGACAGCCACAGACTTTGGTGAAATTGTTATCTTAAAAAAACCTTTATCCATGGACAGAATCAGCTGTTTTATTAAAAGTCGATTAGATTAAAACAATATCAGTCACAAATTAACGCGGATTTTAGGAGTATGTAGACTTAAATATAATCACCACAACACGGAGCAAAATGAGAGACATAATTTAAGTTCTTTCACATTTGGTGATAAGTCTCCTCAAGTCAAGATACCTAAATTAAACCTAAAGCATTGATGCTCAATCATGAACCTGAAAATTCAGTTGAAGTAATTAAGTTATTGCTTTTATACCGTTCTACATAACGTTGAGCAGAAGGTGATACAACTTTGACACTACTCTATAAATATTTGGTTTAGATTGCTTACAAAAGATTGGCAAACTTCAAGATAAAGAAAAATATTAAAGTAAAAGTATTTTGTGTTTGTCATAGTTATTGTTCATGGTGAATAAGCGCGATAACTTAAAGCGATAACACCCATATTAGATATTTTGTAAGTAAGTAAGTTTATCAGTCTACTTAAACTTACTTAGTTGAAAAATGTTACCTGACATTAAGGTTGTTCAACTTAAAAATTATGGGCGTCTTAGATAGATTGGGAGCATCTATATACACGACTATCTTCGGTGAAGTGCTGTTCTATCCTGTTTTTATTTATTTCAGTTTTGCTCAATTCTTTTTTATCACCTATTTTTTTCTATTCCAGTTCCAGTACTTCATTAGAAATAAGATACACCTCTTTTTTCTTGGCAACACGACTGACAATTTCTTCTAAACGCTTCCTATTGGCTTCGCTGAATTTACGGTTTTGTAATTCTTTTAAAAGCTCAAGAGTATTCACTTCTTTGAAAAAATGTAACTCCCCGTCTACTAAACATTGTAATAAATTGAGGCTGAAAGCCAGCTCTCTTGGGAATAGTGAATAAGCTTGATAGAAGTCCTCCACTGCTGCGACAAAATTTTTGTTGGTGTATTTTTGCAAGCCAATTTTATTAAATTCAAGCGCTTGGGGCCTTCTTTCGCCGATGGTGTCTTCGCTCTTTGCGACCAGCATGCCAGAAATAGTTTTTTCATTACTATCCTCAACATCTTTCAACTTTTCTTGACTCAGTTTTAAAAACTCTTTGGCCTTCTCAGTATTACCGAGGTTATGCCATGCTTGGGCAGCATCAGTGATAGTAGATATTTCAGCGTTTTGAAGTTCACTCATGCCGGTACGGGATAAAATTTCATTGGCTTTTAGCTGATTGCCTTCCATAGAAGCAATCATGGCATACATGTAGTCTTTTTGTATGATTAGATTAGGGTCGGATAACTTTCTGCCAGCAGCGCCAATCAAAAATTTTGCTGCTTGTAAATCTGAAGAACGTTCCCGTAAAGATCTCAGTTCTGCTTCAGCTATATAACAGCGAGCAAGTTCAAGTGATATCTCATCGTAACGTTCTCGGTTAGAACGATTAGACTCTCGTTTTTTTTCTAATAAAGTAATGGCCTCATTACCCCGTTCTTGTGCTCGATAAATATAAGCTTTCAAGCGCGCAGCAGGGATTGATAACTCACCTTCACGGATCTGATGAATAAAGTTTTCGGCTTTGTTGTACTGATTGTTGTTAACGCTAATACGAGCCAACCACTCATATGCTCTGTCACCAGTAAGCTCTGAATGCGTAAGCTCGAGCAATAAGGTTTCACTCTCTTCTACATGTTCGTCTAAAAACAGACTTTGGATTAACCCCCATTTAGCCCATATGACTTTTTCAGATTTTTTTAAGATACTACGATAAAGACTTGTCGCTTCTGAATAGCGTCCCAATTTAGTTAAAAGCTTGGCGCGTAACTTAATCAGTGCACTTTTTTTCTTAGGTGGGGCATTTTTTTCTAATAGTTGGTCTAGTTGGCCTAATGCCTGTGGATAATTATCTTCATCCATCATTTCGAAAACAGGCATTAAATATTCATGAAGGCTAAGGCAGTTTGAAATACTTCTGCTCAAATTACGTATGGTATAAGGTTTGATTACCAATGCTTCTGGATGTACGTCAACAATCTGACCAATAATGAACGGGAGTCGATCGCAGGTAATAAACATCACGCAAGTAGTGTAGGTGATTTTTTTTTGTTCTTGTAAATCTTGTAGTACTTCTACGCCATTTTTATTTTGTCCAAGATGGAAGTCCATTAGCAGTAAATCTAATGTTTTATCTTTCATATTGGTTTTCAGTTCTTGACCACTACTGAAGCAGTTGATTTTGTTAAATCCCATATCCAACAAATGATTACGAATATTGGCACGGGCCATTCCATTGTCTTCTACAACGGCAACTCTAACTTTTGCATGTGACATTTGAAAAAACTATTTCTCTTTATTTGATAAGCAGCATAACAGGCACAAGAGATAAAAATAATCAATTTCTGAGTTCATCCTGAGTGTTTTAACGAAATATACTAGTTGTGGTTGTATAGCTAACGGGACAGTGGTCGATAAGTAAAAATGTTTACTTTACGTTAACGTAAAGGTAAAAATTTGTTAGCCTCGTAAAATTATAACTATACAGGACTATTTATGCCGCTTATTCCGTCCCTCATTAATGGCGAATTGACTACATCGTCTTCTTTACCAAACATTCCTGTGACTAATCCCGCTAATAATAAAGTGATAGCTGAATTGACGTGCACTAGTGAAGCAGAATTAGCTTTAGCCGTGGCGAGCGCAAAAACAGCATTTCAAAGCTGGAAAGAGGTACCTGCCTCAGAAAGAGCAAGGGTGATGATGCGTTATCAGCAATTACTTAAAGAACATCACGACGAACTTGCTACCATTCTCAGCAGTGAAACGGGTAAAACACTTGCCGATGCAAAAGGTGATGTTTGGCGTGGTATTGAGGTAGTAGAACAAGCTATAAATATTCCCTCAATGATGATGGGCGAAACCGCAGAAAATGTGGCCAGAGGAATAGACACGTATAGTTTTATTCAACCATTAGGTGTGTGTTTAGGCATTACGCCATTTAATTTTCCTGCGATGATCCCCTTATGGATGTTTCCTATGGCCATCGCTTGCGGTAACACTTTTATTCTTAAACCATCAGAACAAGATCCTCTTACGCCGATGAGATTAGCGGAATTATTTATACAAGCTGGTGCACCACAAGGTGTGCTAAATGTGGTGCATGGCGGCAAAGATCAGGTCAATATGTTGTTGCAAGACCCAGATATTCGTGCGGTATCTTTTGTTGGTTCAGTACCTGTAGGACAGCATATATACAAAACAGCTACCGACAATATGAAGCGCGCCCAGTGTTTTGCGGGTGCCAAAAATCATTCAGTAATAATGCCTGACTCAAATAAATTACAAGTGCTGAATAACTTAGTCGGCGCTTCAGTTGGTGCTGCAGGCCAGCGTTGTATGGCCATTTCTGTAGCAGTATTTGTGGGTGAGACAAAAGAGTGGATTGGTGAATTAACTGAACTGTTAAAAGCAGTTAAACCAGGGTTAGGGAATTATGAGTCAGCTGTGTTGGGTCCATGAA
>NZ_CAJXPA010000223.1 GCF_913058035.1 uncultured Paraglaciecola sp.
AGATAAGGATGAGTTCAGGATTTGATCTGCTAGATTGATATTGAGTAAAAGGCCTTTTATACTTCATTTTATATGATTCAGATGTTAAATTTTAGATAACCTTGTTTGTTAATTTTATTATAAAAGACAAAAGCTTTTAAACCTCGCTACAATGTGAGTTCCATCATAATCGTATTGATATTACTCGAAATAAAAAAATAATAACAATTTGGCATCCTGAAAAATATACACTGGCTTTGTCACCATTTAAAATCATATAGTTATAGACAAATTTATTTCAAATAAAAAACATTAATAAGAGACTGAAAAATGAATAAAATTAATCGGATCGGATTGGCTGTAATCGTCCTCATGATGACAACGGCTGTGTCCGCAGAAACCCGTATTACTTATAAATCGGCAAAAACAACATCATCCTACTATCAAATGGCAGTACAAATTGCCGAAGCCGTGAAGACTGGATCAGAGGGTGACATAATTGTAACGGTGGAAGAAAGTCAGGGTTCAGTTCAGAATGTTATGGAGTCGGCGGTACGCTCTGGCAATTATGTATTTACCACACCCCCAGTATTAGTAAAGTTGGCCAAAGCTGGCAAAGCAATGTTTAAGACTAGGCAGAATCCGAAATTCAACGATATTCGAGCATTGTTTCCTATCCCTTCTTTGACCATGCATTTTGTAATGAGTGATAAGAGTGGCGTGAAAGATTTTGCTGGAATGGAAGGCAAAACCATCTTGTTAGGTAAAGGTTCTTTTGGCGCTAAAGAAGGGGCTAAATATCTGAAACTGTTTGGCCTTGAAGGTAAAGTTAACCTAGCTGAAGTCGAGCTATCTAATGCGGTTCCTGCACTTAAAAACGGTCAGATTGATGGTTTTGTTACGGCGGGTTCTTATCCTGCACCAAACGTAATTGAAGCGGCAGCCGGAACTGGCGTTAATGTTTTATCGTTGAACGATGAACAAATCAAAGCCAGTAAACGAACCCGATTGGTTATTCCTGCCGGCACGTATGCGGGGCAAGATAAAGACATTACAACAACCTCTTTACCAGTGGTTGCCTATACCACTACACAAATGGATGATGCCACTGCTTACGCTTTAACCAAAACCTATTGGCAGCAGAAGGCCGATATGGGTGCTTCTGCCAGCTGGTGGAGCGCTGTTGATGAAAATCTATTGGTTAACATTAACGGGCAGATTCATCCTGGTGCGGTGAAATACTATAACGAAATAGGATTCGCTTTGACCGCTGCTCAGCAATAAATGCAGTTTGAGACTGGGGCTGTAATAGTTGATTATGCCCCTTTAATTTTCGATATCTGACATGTTTAATCTTCGTTCAATGATTTGGCCTGTGCTTGGGGCCATTTCTATCGTATTTCATCTTTGGCTGATTTTCTCTGGTCTGATCCCTAATCTCATCAGCCGCCCACTGCATATGGCCCTCGCATTACCCTGGGTGTTTATTTATATAGCGAAATCACGCTTTCAACGGCTGACTGGTAGTGTGCTCTGTGTTGTTGGAGTTACAAGCTGTCTTTGGATCGCAGCCAATCAGTCTATGCTGGGTGACCAGTATGCTTATCTTAGTAACTCTTTCCAGTTTGCTATCGCAATTTGCTTATTACTAGTGACGTTAGAAATGGCCAGACGTGCCATCAGTTGGCCACTCCCTATGGTAGCGCTCATTGCTTTGGCCTATGGTTTATGGGGGCAATATATTCCGGGTGAATTCGGCCATCCTGGTACGCCAACAGCTAGCTTCCTGGGTACCTTGACTATTGCAGAAGGTGGTATATGGGGTAAGTTAACCGGGATTTCAGTTAATATTGTTGCCATCTTCGTTATCTTTGGTGCAGTACTAAATGCAGGCGAAGCAGGGCAGGGCTTTATGAATGTGGCTGCCGCCGCCGCTGGTCGTTTACGTGGAGGCGCGGCGAAAGTATCCGTCATTTCGTCAGCTTTATTTGGCTCAATTTCGGGTTCGGCTTCCGCTAATGTTGCCTCAACCGGTGCTATTACGTTACCTGCTATGACTAGACTAGGCTACCCCCGCCCTTTTGCCGCTGCTGTTGAGGCAGTTGCTTCTTCAGGAGGACAAATTATGCCGCCCTTAATGGGTGCCGGCGCGTTTGTTATGGTCGAACTAACGGGCATACCTTATAGCGGTATCATGATCGCCGCCTTGCTACCTGCCGTACTCTATTTTTTCGCGGTTTGGGTCGGAATTGATGCCTTTGCCAGTCGCTATGACTTAAAAGCAGTTCCGCTGGATGAGCGACCTGAACTCAAACAAGTCATCATTACCTCAGCCTTTTTCTTAATACCTTTTTCAGTCCTGTTGTGGGGTATGTTTGGAGCCGAATTAACACCTCAGTATTCGGCCTGCATGGCTATTATTGTGGGTGCAGTTTTATTATGGATTGATAGAAATTTAACGTTTGATACTAAGCGTAGCCTAAAACGTATAAAAAGTGTGTGCCTTAATAGCGGCGTGCAAATCGCCACGATTGCATCCATTATTTTATGCGCTTCCATTATTATTGGTGTACTGGGTATTACTGGCCTGGGAGTCAAAATAACTTCATTAATTCTGTCTGGTTCGGGTGGGATGCTGTGGCCAGCTTTATTGCTAACTGCGTTTGCTTGTCTTATTTTGGGAATGGAAGTACCTACGACTGCGGCTTATGTTATCTGTGTTTCTGTTGCGGGTCCGGCGCTGATTAAACTGGGACTTGGGCCGTTACAGACTCATCTATTTATTTTCTGGTTTGCCTTGTTGAGCACCATTACGCCACCCGTTTGTGGGGCTGTCTTTATTGCTGCTGGTATGGTCCAGGAAAACTGGTTGAAGGTAGCTGGGATTGCGATGTCATTGGGCATAGGGCTGTATCTGATCCCACTGGGTATGATCGCTAATCCGGCTTTAATTGAGCTCGGGACTGCGGTCGTCCCATCCCTACTGGCAGCAGCGAAGATGGCGCTTGCCTTAGGTATGATCTCTTTTGGGATCATAGCGCCGAAAGCTTTTCTGTTTAGAATTTTCTTGGTGCTAGCCGGCTTGATTATTCTTTTTGTTTAACAGCGTTAAGATTAACCCGTGATGATAAATTTAATTCATGACGAATGTTTACTATGATTTATTCTCCCAATCTAGTTGATTATTTCAGAGCAAAAATCATTGTCGTGAGTGTCTTAAGTGAATTCCTTTATGGTTTCAAATAGGTTTTAATTACAGGGTTGTAAAAACAGATATAAACCTATTAAGGATATTGAAATATGAGCATACCAATGGCCCCATCGCTGAATGTTTTTGGCGAAAAACTAGTTTCTTGCAGTGAAGCCCCTATGACCGGGTTTTTCCGTGATGGATGCTGTAATACCAGTGATCAAGATGCGGCTTCACATACAATATGTGCTGGTGTGACTGCTGAGTTTTTAGCGTTCTCTAAAGGTAATGGTAATGACCTCAGCACGCCTCGCCCAGAGTATGGCTTTGCTGGCTTAAAGCCCGGAGACTCTTGGTGTTTGTGTGCTTCACGCTGGTTGGAAGCCCATGAAAATGGTGCTGCACCGCATATACACTTGACACGTACTCACCAGTTAGCATTAGAAATTGTGCCGATTGAAACCATGAAAGCCTTTGCGGTTGATTTGAATTAGGTGCTTGGGCGCTTAATTACTTGGGCCGTATGTCTAACAAACCTAAATTTTTTGAGTATTCGGGTTGCCCGTTTACCTTTAGCCGCGATGATTATTTATTCTATGGTCTCTAACCAACTGCTTGCTAACGATGTGATACTGTCAGACGTTAAACAGTTGCGATGGGACAACAGGATAATTCTAGCGCTTGCCGATCGGCAAAGTGAAGCGGAAGTAATGAGCCAACTTTATCACGCTAAATCAGAAATCGATGAGCGAGATCTACTGTGGTTTGTGATAAATGCCGAGCAACTGATGAGTAATTACGAGGGTAAAATTAGTAAAGATTTTGCCCGTGACATTCACGAAAAGTATCTCACTAATGCCGTAATTTCTGTGTTGATAGGTAAGGACGGTAGCGTAAAAGATCGGCAAACAGTCTTTAGCTTAAATTCGATGTTTTTACTCATTGACAGTATGCCGATGCGGCAGACTGAAATGATGCGCGATAAAGATTAGTAGGCGATTAGTTAAGCCTTGTGAGTAGCGCCGTGCTTTTCAATTTAATTTATAGTGAATTAATTCTACCGTCACTAGCGACGTTGCTTTGTTATAAACTACTAAAAGAGATTGACCAGTCAAACTACTTAGGCTGGTTTTTCTTCAAGGCTGCCGAAGTTTTTGGGATCAATTTAAGGTTTCTAGTTAATGGTTGCTGAAATTAACTTTTGGTGCTTTTTTACGGCCGCCTAACTTCATTTTGGAGGTATGACGATCACCGAGTGATTCAGCGTAAACGCTATCATAGGAAAGGCCATACTGCCGGTCGTCGTAACCGCTTCAATGTAGTATTTAATGACGGAGTGATGCAGAGCGTCGACAAGTTTCTGCATTAGACCCAATAAACCCTGTTAAATGATTAATTACTATGAAATTAGCTTTTAGAAAAATGTTTTCACTAATACTGAATTATTTTGAGTCTAGTGAGGGTGAATTTAAATATCGAAAATCACATCGGACCATTTTAGTGGTTGTTGGGGGATTATTTTTAGTGCTATCGTCCATATCAGCTTTAGCCGCTGTCAGCGAATCACAATTTGGAACATTCATCCCAATTGTTGTTTTTTTCACCGTTGGTTTTGTTTGTATCGTAGTTGGTGGCTTGGGTAACGAGCGAGCTGTAGCGACTATTTGGGGTAGTAAATAACGAGTCATTAAGCATATAGATTAGTCAGTAGTTCACGACAAAATTAATGTTTAATGCAATCAAGCTAACCGAGTCGGTCACAACTTTGTTTTTCCTCATCACTGACAATGTAATTATAGCCTCAGAATCCAACCGAATTTTCTAATTAATCCGATTTAGAAATAAATAAGTTTTTAAAGAAAAAAGAAAAATCAAGCGTATTTAGAATCCGATAAACCCTCGTAGACCAATCAAATATATTTGAGAACGTCGCTTTCATAACCCTAGTGTTAACAATAATCACTTTATGATTGCTCTCAAGCTAGTTTCCCAAACCTGAACAAATTCTTTCGACTTTACTGCCGTGGCGTACTTTTTTTGTCAGCTTAAAATTATCAGCGCAGCGGACATTGCAGCTTTAGAGGCACGATTTCATGCTGAGATCACGCGCGGCCGCACATGCAAATATTGCACCTATGTTTTGACAATCTGGTCACGGAGTATTCGATAATATTGGACTTGACACTTTTGCTCGCCTGCGAATCAGAACCCCAAGTCGCAACATTAAACGCGGTGGGCTTTGATGAAAACCGGTCGTCAAGTATACGCCGTAACTGACAACTTGATTTCACCATAACTTGGCCATATATGCTCAGTAAGCTTGCAATAAATATAGTAGCGATTAAAAACTATTATTGACAAAATGTAGTTTCGTAACGATACTATATGTACGCTGTTTTTGGCAGCACGATGGATTTCCAAATGGTCATGACTAAATTGTTTATGGACGAGTATCAGGTTAAGAAAACGAGTGCAAGCCGATGACTCAGGTTTAATTTGATCACATTACTTC
>NZ_CAJXPA010000224.1 GCF_913058035.1 uncultured Paraglaciecola sp.
GGTAACGCCAGTTTCAGCCGTACCTAATTCAATATCATTATTAGAATGTTGAGTTGCAGATACTTGAGGCTGAACTAGCTCTAGTAAAGGAACCTTTTTAGCGACAACGGTCATTGCTTTTGTTGACACTAAAGGACGCAAAGGCTGAGTATTGATAGAGGGTGCGGTTTTGGTATTATTGCCTTTATAAAATATCTGACTATTATTTGCTAAGGTAAAAATAATAGCTGCAATTATTGATATTGATAGTACTACCAAAAATAATAACTTTAATTGTTTTTTTTGTGGCGGGTGATAATCAGCGACTATCTTCTGTGTTCGAGACTGACGGGCTTCCAGGTCTTTCAACATTTTATTTACTACACTCATATAGCAAAACCTGACCTGTATAGATAAGCAAAACTAAAAACCATCATGACAACCAAAACACTGACACATGACATGAACAAATTATTTTTAGTTTTGTTCGCAGCTTCAGTATCTTTTATAGCAAGTTTCACATGTGACGGAGTGATTTTTTGCATACCTTCGCCATAGGCTAACATTAAAGACTTGTGGCATAGAACATTGACTATTCGAGGAGTACCTTTACTGGCCTTAAAAAGTAACGAGCAACATTTTTTATTGAACAAATCACCACCTTGGTAATTAGCTACATTCATTCGATGTTTTACGTATTGATAAACTTGATCTGTGTCCATTAATCTTAGCGTATAAGAAAATGTGACCCGTTGTTTTAATTGTCTTAGTTCGGGCAATGATAATTTGTCATCCAATTCTGGCTGTCCAAACAGTACCACTTGCAACAACTTACGTGATTCGGTTTCAAGATTAGTCATTAAGCGCAGTGCTTCAATACTTTCTACTGGCAATGCTTGTGCTTCATCAATAATAAGTACGACACCTTTGTTTTCTTGGTGGATCTGTATTAGGCGCCGTTGGATCCGTTGAGTAAATTCCTGCTGATCAGTCTGATCTGTTAACGTTACATTTAATTCACTCGCCACAGCTCGCCTAAGTTCAGAAGGAGTAAGGTAGGGATTGGGTATATAAGCGGCGACGAAATAATTCGGTAATTCGTTCAAAAGCTTGCGACAAATGAGTGTTTTGCCAGTTCCCACTTCCCCGGTAACTTTAATAAAACCTTCCCCAGCTTTGAGTGTGGTTAATAACACCTGAATTGCTTCTTTATGACTAGGCAGGCCAAAGAAATAACGCGTGTTAGGTGTCAGTGTGAAAGGTAGTTCTTTAATACCATAGTGGTATAGATACATAATTTAATCCACGTGCAGCCAATCGGCCATTTGATCTCTGCTACGTCTTAACTCCTGTTTCCAAGTGTCTTTACCTACTACAGTTGGTTTAATCAAAATCACTAATTCTTTTTTGACTTCACTTTTTCGCTTGTTTTTAAACAGATTGCCAAAGATAGGAATATCACCAAGCAGAGGCGTCTTCGATTCAGTTTCAGTAATTATTGACTGCATTAATCCACCAATTACTACTATCTCACCAGATTTAGCCCGAATAACGGTATCAGATTCGCGAATGTTGCTTTGTGCAAGAGGCAAAACAAATTGTTCCTGGTTTAAGGTAACGATTTTCTCTTGTTCTTGGGTTTCTATTACTGAAGGATGCACATGCAATAAAACCATTCCATCTGCATCAATTTGTGGCGTGACATCTAAAGCAATACCTGAAAAGAAAGGAGTCAATTCAATATTAGGGGTCACAGAAGTTGCATTGTTAGATACAGTACTTTGACTCGATACATCAGTAACAAAATATTCGTCGTCACCAACTTTAATGACTGCTTTTTGATTATTTATTGCTGTTACACGGGGACTAGACAACACCTGAACATTACCCTGAGTAGAGAGCAGTGATAAAACACCAGAAAAGTCTTTATTAATAAATGACAGACTCGTCACATTACCTAATGCGGCGCTAATATTATTACCAATAGCCCCTGCGCTGTTAGAAAACTGAAAATCAGTTGAACCGCTGTTGGCTAAAATTTGCCCCCAATTGATGCCCTGCTGATAACCATCGTCTAATGCTACCTCTATGATTCTGGCTTCGAGAATGACTTGCCTTTGAATAATTTCTTCAGAAACATCTAGGAAGGCTTTTACAGCCCTTATTTCTTTAGGCATGGCACGAACTGTCACTAAACCAGCTTGTGGCGTCACCATCACACTTTTTCCGTCACCTTCACCAAGCATAGTCTTCAAAGTCGCCAACAATTCGGTCCAAAAATCGGTCGCGGTGCGAGTCTGTATATTTGTGCCGTTGCTATTGTTGCCTGAACTAACGCTATTGCTGCTGCCGCTACTAGAGCTACTTGAATTACCACTAAAGCTGTTTTGAGAATTATTACTTCCACTCCTATTACTACCGCTACCACCACCACTACCTCTAGAGCTTTGTGTCACACCACCCGAGGTAATACTTGTTTGGGTTGTTCCATCTCTGGTCATTAATAAATAGTTAACAGCGAATGTCTCAGTTCTCATCCCAGCAGGATAAACACGGTAGATGTTTCGCTTGCGCTCAATTTCATAACCATACAACTCAGCAACTAAATCAAACACATCTGTCAGCGCTACTTGTTTTAGATCAAGTGATATTTCTCCTACAACGTCTGGATGGATAGCGACACTGTAAGGCGTACCTTTAACTATGCTGTTAAAAAACACAGCGGCATCCACTTTTTGAGCATTAATATCGTACTTCGATTCACCAAAGAGTTGGTTTGTTGCATTGCCCGAATTAGGTAACAGTGCCTGATTAACTTCATCGGGAACTGTGAGCAAGGACCGACCTACTTGAGTCTGGTCACCTTGTACTTGTTTATTTTCATATTCGGCGATGGCAGATTCTAAGGAATGAGACACGGCCGCCGTTTTATGCTGACTCTGGCATGAACAAACGATCAATATCATGCCCATAAGAAGTAGTTTGTTAAGAACCATTATTTGCGTCTTTTTTTATGTTGTTATTATTGACAAAAAGTGACTGCTTGCCATCTGAACTATTTAATACCACATGGTTTTGGCTAATAAAAATTACCTTATAACCTTGAACTTGTTGTCCTTCTGTAAAACTTATACCATTGATTATAGCTTGTTTGCTTATGCTATTAATGATGATCGCAGTCAATTTTAAAGCCGCTGGCGTCAACTCATCTGAATTCTCATAAACGGTAGATATGTGTTCATTTCTATTAGGCTTGGTCGGATCTTCTAATGTGTTAGCTTGCGCATTTGTTAAACAAAAGAAGAGTAATAATAAATTTTTCATCTGCACTAAATCCCTATAAAAGCTTTGTTGGTGCTTAGCGTATATATTTCCAGTTCAACACTTGCAGTTGGGTAATCATCGACTAAATAGTCAAATTTTTTCCAATAAAATTGCCACGGCAATGCTTCAAGTCTCTCTAAATACTGTTGAATATCAAAATATCTCCCTTCAAACATTAATGAAACACCGTGGCGATAGAGACCTGCTCCAGGTTCATCCGTTGTTTGGCGTTGTTCCAATAATAGAGGGGTAGGCGCAATAGACCGTAACTCAATGAGTTTTAACCTTTTACTGCCAGCCAATACACTTTCTAACATACTTGCCATTTTATTTGCTGGGACTAAGTTATTTGTTTGTTCCCCTAATTGTCTATCGATGCTTTGAATTCGACTTTCCAACATACTAATTCTTTTAAGTATGGGGACATTTGGATCAGTCTTGAGCTTGTTGGTCAAATCAACTACTTGCCCTGCCAAAGAAGTTATTTCTTTTTCGGCACTAAAGATGTTTTGCTTTAACTTCTTCGAATTGTCTGACAGTGGCTCTAGAAAAAAGGTGAATATAATTAATATCAAAACAGCTAGGCCACAAACTAAAATTAAAACCTGTTCCCGTAAACTTACCTTGATGAACTTAATCGACAGTTTCCTATATTGATGGGTCAAAGAATCAGTCATTGTTGGAGCCTTTTATTATTGTCAGTTGTTCACCTGTTGAAATAACAAAATTGAGTTGTTGTTCAGGATCTCGGTAGAGCCTAGTATCAGAAAATTCTTGCCCTTTAAAATAATCGGTTTTGCCCAGCAATCCGAGCCATTTAGGCACAATAAAAGAGTCTGTTGCGGCGCCTTCTATGACAACACTGGTACCATTTAAGTTTATACGGGTTAGCCACAACTGATCTTGGCTATGACTGGCGAGGTCTAACATAAGTTTTGAAAATCCGATAGATTTAAGGTCCTCCTGACCCGCCAACTCATTTAATACGCGTTGTTTGAGTCCGATAAGCTTTTGTTTTTCTTCAACCTTCTCAACTAAACTTAGATCCATTTTAAGGTTTTCTACAGCGTTTTTAAGTTCATTTAGTAATGTCTTTTGTTGTTTTTTATTACTCTCAAGCATAGTGACTTCAGATTGAAGTTTTTGCTGTTCGGATACCATATAAAAATATAGGAAGCTGCAAAGTATTGTTGCAACTAACCAAATCACAAGCACACTAGACAGAGTCAGCAACTGGAGCTTTGGTTGAATGCTCGCATGGTAAAGATTAACTCTATTTTTCATTAAGCAATCAAACTCGCATTGTCGACCGCTGCGCCTAAGCTTGCAAGGGCCGATGGAGTTATTGGCACATTTGTTTCATTGGACACATTAGGTATAAATACCTCCACAGGGATAAAAATAATTTGTGTAAGCATCTCTGCAAGAGCATATTGATGAACAGTATCTAAATAAACATATACTTTTTTGACAGGTGCTTGTCGTAGCTGACTCTCAAAATAATCCATAGAACGTTGAATTTCTAGACTTAAATTATCAATCACACCAATTTTAATTTCTTCTTGAGTAAAACTTTTTAGATTCTCATAACCGCGCAAACGCCTTGAAAAAAATAGTTGATTACGTTTAACAATGTTTAAGCAAAGCTGCCCGCCTTCCTCTTGGTTCAAAGTAATAATAGCATCGTCACTGTGCGCCAATAAATTGCAGGTAGCTAATTCTCCAATACCTATGTTGTTGAGTGCTAGACCCGCTTTTAAAATTCCATCACGAATTTCTAGAATATGCTTTGTCATTATTGCAACAACATTTAATTTTTCAGCATTAACTGCAGCAGCTGGGGGATCAAAATAATCAATAGTAAATCGCTCATCACTGGATAGTTGTTCTTTAATTGTCCATTGGAGTGCTTGGTTCAGCTCCGAATCTTCGACAGGTGGTTTGTCTACCTGTAAAAGTTGGTACTGCGAAATGGAAATGGATATGTTGCATTGGGTGTTGGCTAGATTATTATTGACGACATATGTTTTGAGCGTAGTTTGCCAATTTTCTATCGGGAAGGAGTTTTGCTCAACCCATACAATCTTATCTTTAACTTTTTGTAGAGTAGACACATGAAAATCTCTAACACCTATTTCAATCCCTAGAGAATAAAATTTCGATGTTTTTCTGAATCGACTTTTAATAAATTCGCGCCAACCAATTTGCATATTATAGGCTTTATCACTTAAAAAGTTACTCTATTACAGCAAAGAACAGGCTAAAACGCTAGTTTTATATGGTCTATGAATGAGCTCGGTTTACTCATCAAACCCAATAGTTTATGAAGTGGAAAAGGCAGTAGATTTACAGTGCTTAATGGAAGTGTCTATTC
>NZ_CAJXPA010000225.1 GCF_913058035.1 uncultured Paraglaciecola sp.
ATTGAAGCGTGGCAGCACACTCGATTTGACATGCTGTGGCGAATGTTAAACTGGCCGATGATTAATCGAGTTAGTCATTGGTGATACGAAGCTTGGCTCCGATGGAGAAATAACTCTACATAAAAATGGCTAAAACAAATGCGCTTATACTTTTATCTAATAGGCATGAAAACTTTGTTAATCTCGGTATTGGCTAATAAAAAGTAAAAACCACACTGTGACTTAAGGATATAGATGCGATGCTTGAAGTCAGCATAGACAATAGAAAGCCGAATCAAATTGATCTTGACCATATCAATGACATCATTAAGGGTGCGATAGATACATGGCAATTGCCGGAGCGAGTAAAACGAATGAGCCTACCGCTTTACTATTATCAGCAAGATGATTTAATTCATATGCAATTTCTGATCGCAGAAATAGCCGATGTTGGCATTGTTGGCCTAGCCGCCTTGGAAGAAACTGACACAATCGAACTGGCTGGTGCCCAACGCACAATGTTATTACACGGATTATATGTTGCCCCCTATTATCATCGCCGAGGCATCGCCACACGGCTGGTTGAATCCGCTGAATTGTGCGCCTGTAAATATGATGTTAGTGGTTTACTGGTCAAGGCTCAGGCTGATTCAGCACCATTTTTTAATTAAAAGGGGCTTACTAAATTGTTGGTTGAGGATTTTTCACGCGACTATGGTCACCGCTATTTGAAAATGATTTAGGCCTAGTCATTTACTTAGATTTAAAAGCTGCAGCTAAATAAGATATATAAAGAGCTTCAATATTTTCGAAAGGCAAAACATCTGCTTTATCAAAAGATGTTATTTATTCCAAAATCGGATGCTTTAGAGGCAGAACATAAAAAAAGTTAAACCTTTTCTAAGTAACAGTTGCTTCGTATTGGACTTCAAACAACATTAAATTATTATGCGTTAAGTTTTTATTAAAGATGATTTTAGCCACTTGTTAATCTCGGAATGACGGAAGTAAATTTTTCTATATTGATGTCGATTCGAGTGATATTCTGACAAGCAGGCTCGGTAGTCGCTGATTATTGCTTCTAGATTGACTCTCATTGTTGTTTAGTCTGGTGTCATTGCAATGCCATACCAGATAAGGCGTTGATGCACTCCATAATTTATAGAACTTGAACTCATACGGCCCATTATTACTTGATGACGATATTAAAGAAGCCCAGATGAATGAAAAAACTCAGCCTTGATGTAATTGATATTAGAATTCTCAGTGCAGTCCAGAAATATGGTCAATTGAGTAAAACTAAACTGGCACAGATCGTGAATTTGTCAGCAACGCCATGTTGGTTTAGATTAAACAAACTGAAAGAATCTGGCTTCATAATGGCCTATCGCGCTGATATTGCAATAGGTCGGATCGGCGAACTGTCCCAAGTAGTTGTAACAGTCTCACTGTCTCATCACGGCAAGTCTGATATTGAACGCTTTGAAGCTCATATCTGCAAGACAGATGGTATTACCGAATGCATTTCGACATGCGGTGGTATAGATTATATCTTGAAAGTTATTACGGTTAACCTAACTGAATTTCATCAATTGATAGAATCTCTGCTTTCAGCTGACATCGGGATTGACCGTTATATGATTTATATTGTGACGCGTGAAATAAAGTCAGAACCGCCCAATCTTGTGCAGTTATTCAAACCCAATAAGAAATAACGCGGAACGTCTAAAAAATATGGATAACGAGTTACGTTAGCCTGTTAGGCCTTGATAGGCCCTTTTTTCAGCTCGCTTTTATACCAAAGCTGATATTGTAATTTGACCATTTAACTCGTCCCCGGCTAGTCAGAACATTTTTGTAAAGGGGGTAAAGATCCTAGTTCAGTTAGAAGACTTTGGTTTCGGCACATAAATCCACAAATCTCCCTATGTCGATGCAACGATGCTGTGAGGAGCAAAAAGACTTTCGGTATACAATTATATGTATATTTAACATGATTTGGGAATCCTGAACAGAGCTTCTGGAATCTTCTGAGCCATGCAATTTTAAGTGATGTTGCCGCTGGGCGTCAGTTTGAAATTGCTGGCCCTGATGCTTCCTAATTCACTCAGATGTTGACGCCTCGTGACCTGTCGAGCCGCTCTGTCGGACGGTCAAATACTTCCAGATTACCAACGCCGATGGCGGTATCCTAAACGACTCGCTTCTGCTTCGTCTGGTCGAAAGTCATTTCTGGATCTCGCTAGTCGATAATAACAGTAGGCTCAAAGAAGTTGTTAAATGTCCCGCAGTAAACTGATATTGCTCTGGCAGTTACAGTAGACACATCCATTGAAAAATTGAACTCACAACCTATAGCCTTCACTGATAAAACAACAAATAGATGAGAATATATGGCAATAGAAAAATCGATTATTTTATGTTTTTACACGTAACGGTTCGTGGTAATTTCATTCAATACTATAATGATAGACAAAATTTTTGAACAATACTGAGCATTGACTTCAAGGAAAAAAATGAACTTACTAATTACAGGCGGCACTGGCTTTGTTGGCTCTGCTCTATGTTCTCGTTTATTAGGGGAACAGCATAAAATTGTGGTGCTGAGTAGAAACCCTGAAAAAATCAAACCACCAATTAAAGCTGTGGCCAATTTAGATCAGCTATCAAACGATGATATTTTTGATGTTGTAATTAATCTAGCTGGTGAACCTATTGCTAATAAACGATGGAATGATCAGCAAAAAAAGCGTATTTTTGGTAGCCGTATAGAGACTACGGAAGCGCTTATTGAATATTTCAAAAAATCTAAACATAAACCCAAATTATTAATCAATGGTTCCGCAATTGGTTACTATGGCACTGCTAAAACGAATGATAATATTGACGAAAAATCAGGCTGTGACGATAGTTTCTCTAGTCAGTTATGCCAAAAATGGGAAGCAGCTGCCCTGGAAGCAGAGTCGCTAGGTATTCGCACGTGCTTGATAAGAACCGGTATTGTTTTAGGTAAGAATGGAGGTGCATTAAGTAAGATGTTGCCACCTTTTAAAATGGGCCTTGGTGGAAGAATAGGCTACGGTAAACAGTGGATGTCCTGGATTCACTTAGATGATTTGGTTGGTATTATTTTATACTGCATCAATAATGACAATCTTAAAGGTGCTGTTAACGGCACATCGCCCAATCCAGTGATAAATGAAGTCTTTACTAAGACACTTGGAACAGCTTTAAAACGCCCCACTATTTTCCCTATGCCTGAAATAGTTATAAAACTATTAATGGGACAAATGGGTGAAGAACTGTTGTTATCAGGAAAAAGAGTTTTACCTCGAAAAGCCTTAGATGCCGGTTATATTTTCAAGTACAAAACCCTAGAAGATGCGTTAATAAACGTAGTGTAGATATAATTCGATTAAGAATGAAGTTAACAATCACCAAGTGCAGCAAACACATTCAATACTTTTCGCTGACCCCTTTGTTTACAGTTAATAATCGACGTGTGTTCACATAATAGCCTTAAAATTTTTAACTGAGGGTTCTTTCTGAATTCTTAAATTTAAAGGACTTGTCCATTCTTTACTCGGACGCGTATTACTCTACTTATATCAATCTGTTGCCGCCAGCATGAGTAATAATTTGATACACTGTTTTTAGTTTTAAGGCACTTCTTTAGAGCCTGCATTGACTCACTTAAGCAGAAAGATAACCACTAACATTTCCCAAAGGCTATTTGCAATGGAACTCATAGTATTCGATCTTGATGGTACTCTTCTCAATCGGAATTCGACAATATCAAATTACACCAGCGAGACACTTAAACTGCTGTCTAAAAACCAGATTGCCTACACCGTGGCGACGGGCCGAACATTTCACGGAGCGCGCACTATTCTAGAAGGTCATCGCTTCGATCTACCACAGGCTTATAAGAACGGTGTAATGGTCTGGCATCCTGAACAACAGCGTTTTTCGAACAACACAACGCTCAGGGCTTCCGAACTTGAAGGCGTCGTCCAGACTTGTCTCCGTCAGGGGCTTACACCTTTCGTCTTTACCTTGGATGAAGACTATCAAACCACAGTTTATTACCCAGCATTACAAACCGAAGCAGATCAAGTGCTCGTTCAGGGCTTTTGTGTTGACGATAATGTCACAACGCGACCACTCGACGAACTCCCTTCAGATGCCGCTGTCACTCACGTTAATTCTATTGGAGCGGTCGATGCGATTAATTTAGTAACGCAAAGAGTCGAGGATGAACCACACCTTGTTGCTTACTCTGGCTTGGCCATAGAAGGCGCCCAATGGCACTGGCTCGATATTCACCACAGCGCTGCCAGTAAGGGCGTCGCAATTACAACATTGAAGCAGTTATTAGGCTTCGAGCGTGTCATCTGTTTTGGCGACAGTGACAACGATCTCAGTATGTTCGAAGCAGCCGACGAGAGTTACGCGCCGGCGAATGCCAATAATGTGATCAAATCTGCCGCAACAGCAGTCATAGGACACCACAACGAGGAGGGTATTGCCAAATTTCTACGTAAGCGATATTCACTTGACTCAGCAAATTGATAAGAGGAACCAAACTTTAATTGTTATAAATAAAGACTGAAGGCCTTACTTTTTAAACTAAGTTGTTAGTAAATCGCCAACATTACTTTGGCGACCCAGTTCGAAAAGCACATTTAAATTTGAGGATCAGTTGTTAAATGCTCGAATCTTCCCGCTGAATAGCAACCCAAGCTTCAATTGATTCGTCAATCTTAATTGGCAGCACACGCCAGTACATAATAAATGGAGTACCATCTTTTTTATAATTGATAGCTTTTCCTTCAAAGTTGTTACCCGACTTCATTGCGTCAGTGAGGCGACCAATGACTTTTTGATCGGTCCCAGCACCCTGAAGAATTCGAGGCGTTTGCCCAATAACTTCTAACGGATCGTGACCAGTAAGGATTTCAAAGGCTTTATTGGCATAAATTACTTTCCCCTCAAGAGTTGCGTCAGTAACTAAAATTGAGTCGAAACTATTTTCCGCTAGCACCTTTAATAATTCTAGACTGGTTCCTTCTTTCTCAAGGCACGTTTCGATTGTGTTAACCATTATTGCTCCTAATATTATGAATTCAAAATTTTTACGGGGCGAGGATCCTTTCAGATCACCCACAAGATTAACAGAAAGAATTAACAGGACACTCATGTTAATTCTTTACCCAGTCGGCAAAGTCAATGCCTTCCCCTCGACTCAAAGCTCGCCGATTATTTTGTGAATTCAGTAGGGCAATTAGCATGAATAGAGGGTCAAGTTACTTGATTAATAAGACTCTGGGTACTCCTGATTTATTCATACTGGCCAAAACTGAGCGACTTAGTTTGTATTTTTGATTACGAACACTTTGTTTTACTCATACGTTTATGATGAGTAAATTATGCAGCAGATTGATAGGTAGCATAAGGACGCAGGTTTATTAGTCGCTTACGTTGATTAAAAGTCATATTAATCAAGCAACTTGACCCCTAATTTTTCCGATCAACAAAAAAGCAAAGGAAAACCACATAACAGCATCATCAGAGCGCTAGCTTTCAAGTGGATTAGAATAGTCTTTATATGCTGGAAGACGAAAAAGCCCTACGACGAATCAAAATACTTAGAG
>NZ_CAJXPA010000226.1 GCF_913058035.1 uncultured Paraglaciecola sp.
ACCGCGATGTGTCTAATGAACATCCGTTAGTGATCCAAAAAACACTCACACATCTGAATACAAAAAATGACGAAATCGTCGAATTATTGGCCTCACAATGTAGAGCGCCACCTCAGATAGGCTTGTTCACAATACGATTTACATTCATGGCATGACCTTATCAGTGATGTTTGGTGATTGATCTGAACACCCAATGCCGTGAATGTTCCCTTCCTCTTTTACTTATTTTACTGATTTATATGAATTATTCGTGGGTATACCACAGGGCAGGTTCGTTAAAATAGACAAGAACAAATCAATAGGGGCAGTGACGTTGATTGATCAAAAGTTCAACTAATGCTGTTGGCACAAACTTTCTGGTCAAGCATCAGTTAACGAGCTTATAGTGTGATTCGTTTTAGTGAACGGCGAAAAAGAGCGTTCAGCAGACAGTGTGAGGTGCTTGTTTTGTATTAGCATAAACAAGGTTTTGTTATTTCTACATTACTTGCTAAAGTTAAGGCACATCCCCGTATTGTTTGCACTAGAGTTAACGTTGCAATATGATTCTGTTGATACGCTTCAGATTTTTATTAGGCATATTTTTGTTGGCAATTTTAATTACCTTCTTTTGGTTTTGGTTGTCGAAAACCATAAACCAACAGGGCCAAGACACGCAAGTTATTAATAAAGCTGGTCAACAGCAGATGTTAAGCCAACGGATCGCGCTGCTATCCTATCGAATTGATAAGACGGTCAAATTGATGTTATTTACAAGTTGTAATAACGTCCGATTGCCATCAAATCATATATTGGCTGAAAAACAGCACAATCCACCGTGAGGTGATATTGATGGATATGCAGATGCCTACAATGGATGGCGTGACGACAACACGTTATATTCTAAAAGAAATGCAACTGACAATTCCAATTGTTGAATTAACAGCCAATTCGCTTATTTCTGACCATGAGTTATGTCTAGACGCAAGCATGGATCAAGTACTGACCAAGCCAATTGGCAAGAAAACTTTAATTGCGGCAATCCATAGTTTAGCCTCGGACAGTGACCTAGGTAATGTCAAATTACCGAGATAATTCAGATATATGCGACAATCTGGGCATTAAAAATACCAATGTTTATTCCGAATATCGCTATCAACAACAAATTGGTTTTATCGTAAATTTACACTTAGCTTCCGAAACATCTAAGAACTTCTATCAGAAAAATGCATAGCAATAAAAACTTACGGCAAGGTTCGTTACCCACTCAAAACATCTTATCGTAACGGCATTACCAATGACCGGCGCAGTAGTGTGCTCTTTGAGCCGCTTGATTTTGCATGCCGTTTAGCTATACCGATAACCAAGCTTTGCGTCAACCTTAATAGATTTAATGGTGTGCTTGCAGCAAGCTTCACAGTCTTCGAAAGTCTGCAAATGACATGTTGAGGAGGTTTCAACGAACTTGGTCAAGTAGTTTGCTTCATGATTGCAGCCCAAGTAAATTCTGATGCTAATTAGTTAGATCAGGTATGAAATTTTATTTTTTAAACGTATTTAAATTGTGCAATAAAATGCAGTATTACAATCGTACTCAACCTGACATGTCTCTTATACTTGCAAAGAAGAAACCTTTATGACTAAAAAAGACCATGATTTCCCGGCACTTTAGCAACTAACCAGTAATTGTGTTGTATTGACTATAAGATCAAGACTTGGAAAATTCGACATGGAATTAGCGACTATAAAGGTTTAATTGCTTCATTATGTTTTGTTAATTATCAAACGTTTCAGGTTGGATCTTACTAAGGAATACTCTCTATTCCCAGCACACTGACGAACCCAAAAGGGAAGCATCTTTTAGTTGACCGAATTTTTCGACTCAGAACAAAGTAAGATCGGTGGCCAGATGAAATGGGGAATACCAAAATAATGGTAACTTTTAACTGGCAAGATGATGGTAAAATTATAAATATATAGATTGAGCATCAAGGTCTCAATTGTTTTTCAGGTCAGGTCAAAAAAAGTCCCTATATTACCCATATATGAAGCGATGCTGCCAACCAATCTCTTTTAATACCGTGACAAAAAGCACCATTGGACCAAGTTTAAATAAAGCAAAAGGTAGAGCTAAATATGCACCAGTTCTGTCAATAGGTGGCTTCATGAATGACAAAAACATTGGACTCCCTAATCTAAGCAACCAAACTATTATCGTGCCTCGGTTATAGAGCAATTTACAATGCGCTTTCCCAAATCGGTTAAATTGCAATCAGAATAAAAGTTTTAAACTATGTGCAAAACCCATAGTGTTGAAGTAACCGGCGTAAATTCTGGCATTAATTGAGCAATCAGTTTACTTTTATACTGAAGAGGCACCATCAATTTCGACACCTTAATAATTATTTATTCTTGTGTATTTAAATGAGCTAGAGCTTATCTGGGATAAACTTCTGCAATGATGCATGTTTTACCCAAACATCACCCGTCTCTAGATCAAAGGCTATCCGACGATGCCCCTTCTCGCCAACATGTGCTATCAATAGCGAGACTCCCCTTTCAGCTAGATGATTAACTGCAGCCTTAGTATTTTGGGTGCCAATCGAAGCGTCTTCATGTAACGTTGAGTTTGACAACATATTACTACCGCCAAATATCTTCGCCACATAGTCCTTAAGATTGGTTCCTCGTTGCAAAGCCTCTCTTTCGAAAAGCATCATCACTTCATCACAATAACTACCATCATAATCATATCCAGCAGGAAAAATTTCATTTGAATTTCTTCTAGATGGAAGGACAAAGTGGCACATCCCACCTATTTTAAGCTTAGGATGCCAAAGCGTAATGGCAATACACGAACCCAGTAATGTATGAATTTGACATTTAGAACCACCAAAAAAAAACTCTCCGGGAAGAAGAAAACGACTGTTGATTTCATCTTGGGAACTGACAGTATTTGTTGTACCAATAATCTTCATAATATCATCCTAAGTCTTTTTTATTAATTTATACAATTGGTAATACTGCCTTTAATCTCTTCATGTACCTGAAGGATAAACTCCTTTTGGAGTTTAGGAAAAATGTATTGTCATTTTTCCTAAAATGACGATACATTTTTCCTCATATTTTGTATGTCGGCATCCCTTTTATATCAATAATGTCCCGACTGTCGGCGAACTATCGTTATTACTCAACCTTTTTTACTGAAGAAATTAATTGTAATGATTCCTCTAACTTTAATACACCATTTGCATCAACTGGCATTACCTGAATATCATGCCTTTGGGCTATGTGCTGCTAAGGTACAATATTTGCGTGATGCTCTAGGGCTGAGACAAGAATATTATTACCCGTTTTGAAATAACTTTTTCCCAAACTGACATCAACATGGTTAATGCTCTGGGTAGCATCTTTAGTCCAGACTATTTATTTATGATTGTTAGTACCAACAAAGTGTTGGATATTCTTGCGCGACTGTTCATATTATTCTTTGACACTGTCCGTCAACTCATGACCAGAGCGATGAACATTTACAGTTCTCGCTTTGTAGTGCTGTTGTGTAATATCGATGACCGAATGTAATTTTTGACTGGTAACTGCGCTGTCCAAATATAAATCGTTCTGTGCACTGGCATGGCTAAAAAATGGAAGATGCTGACGTAAAGTATTGGATATTATTAATTTTATTAAACACAGTGATCTTGGCACATTATTGTTGTCAATATGAAGCAGATTAGCAACATACTTAAGTTACATTAAGCAACGTAATTAAAGTGTAAAACCTCAATTAGCTGCAGCAAAATGACATATCACATAAACATCTACAGTCATCTCAAAGGAATCATTTCTTAACAATTTGGCAAAAAAATATTGACATGAATCAACAAAATTAATTAATAAATACAAAATTTCAAAAGCACTCTCTATCTGTTATATTTCATGGCACGAAGATCGAGGAATTAGTGATGTTAGAGAAAGAGCACAATTATCCTGCACCTTGGCAGCTGACAGGTAATGGAGTGGTTTTAGTCATGAAATTATCAAAATCATGGAAAGCGCGTTACGGGTTTTCTGACTATAAAGGGATAATTGCCTCTCTTTGTTTGGTTAATTACCAAACATCACCCGTTGGGTCTTACTACGAAATTTTATTTATTCCGGGCACCTTGAAAAATCCAAAAGGTAAACACTTATCAATTAGTCATATATTTGTTGATTCTGAAAATAGTATGCAGGCAGGGCAAAAGAATTGGGGTATTCCTAAGAAAATGGCTCAATTTGATTGGCAAGACGACGGAAAAACAATTCAAGTCGCTATCAAACATGAAGGTCATTCCTGTTTTACGTTTAAAGCTAAAAGATTAGGCCCCTCCATTCCTATTATTGAAGCTATGCTACCCAACACACTTTATCAGAAATGGAATAATCACCACCTTTGGACAAAGCCAAAAGCTAAAGGCCAAGCAAAATTTGCTACTATCATTAATTTAAGCGGCTGCGATAATGAAGATGGACAAGGTTTTCCAGATCTGAGCAACCAAACTATTTTGGCTGCATCTATTATTGACGGGTTCTCGATGCTTTTTCCTAAAGCGATTCAAGAAGAATAGTGTAAAGGTAAAGTAGTAAAATGAGACGTAATCAACATACTATTATTGCTGCTGCTGCAATTTCGGGCATAGACTTATCTACTCAAACTGGAAAGATTATCTTTTTACAAAAATAGTATTGCGTTAGGTTAGTTGTGACTTATTTTTTGCAAATGCAGGTTTTACTTACTCCGAGTAATCTATCGTTACAAGCTGAGCCTGATTTGCATAGAAATGAAAAAATATTTTCCCTGAGTACATTATCGCCAATATATAGTTGGCGAAAGATAAAGCAATTAAATAAAAATCATCTTTTTTGTATTATTATGACTCCACCTGCAATGGTTCACTTGGGACTTCCAGGGTATGCCTTGTATTCAGCGACAAAAAGCAATGTTACATTGTTTTGCCGAAACACAGAAATGGGAATCCACTGTAAAGCGTGAAATTGACCTAGCTTAAACCATTGCGACTCGCAACAGAATTCTTACACTCTGCCGGCAGTAAGACCCAATTTCCAAGTCAAACGACTGAAAAAGTTGCACGCAGTATTTTTTAGGTATTAGAAAAGAGTAAAACTAGGACCTAGCCTTCTTTTATATTTAGACTTTTTTGGTTAGCTTCGCAGTGGCTATCTTTTTTGCTGAGCATATATTTGAAAATAAAAGCCCAAAAACATCTAAATGAGAACCGAATCACTTATAAAATGAATAAACTGATAAGTCTCAAGCCAATAGACTGCTATCAACAAGATCTTGAATGTTATTTTGTGCCGTGCATGCTAATAAACTTTTTGGAGCAGTCTCTGCACATATTCCAAGCATTCATTAGAGTCAAAAAAATCAACTTTTTAGTAAAGAACTGTTTACTGAGTTCGGTAAACACATCATGTAGATCATACCCATCGGTATAGGGTAACCTGTATTGTTGGTCGACACGCTTCACCACCTATTTCAGAATTGTGGTAACGATTTCTCTAATTCTTTCAATTTTTATGTTTGTGTCTATATTTTTTACACACTGAATTATAT
>NZ_CAJXPA010000227.1 GCF_913058035.1 uncultured Paraglaciecola sp.
TCGTTAAGATGAACTAATTGATATGAGTCTAAATATAAGAATATACCTAATAATATCAGTGGCCTGCATGCTCTGATTATTTACTGTTAACTCGTTTGTTATGTTGAAAAGTAGGTCATCCTTTAATTATTTTAATATACACATAATCTTAATCATTGCTGAAGTAACTTTGTTCTGCTTTGAAGTTTGAAGTTGGAGGTTGAAAGAGCAGTAGAAAGTTTACATCTTGAGTAGACAGTCACATCAGCTTGCATCAAATTTTTACTTCGTCATTTTTTATTACCATCAATATGACTCAAATTGGCTGAACAGTCAGCTAACATTAATTTCTGATTGTGCTAATTTAACAAATTCTGCAGCAGGCAGAGGCTTTGACCAGTAATAACCTTGTCCATAAACGCAACCTTGAGCTTTTAATATTGCAGCAGTCTCTGCATCCTCAACTCCCTCTGCAACGTTTTCTAATTCCATTAAATGGCTCATTTTTATTATTGCATTTACAATATGTTGTTGTTGTAAATTACCCCACATACCTTGAACAAACGACATATCAATTTTCAAAGTAGAAGCATTAAATTTTGATAAATAGTTAAGATTTGAATATCCCGTTCCAAAATCATCAATAGCAAAATATATACCACGCTCGACCATCAAAAAGATCTGTTGTTCTATGTTTTTAACATCATCAATAAACAGTGATTCAGTAATTTCTAACTCTAATAAACTTGGATCCAGTTTGGCATTTTGTAAAGCCCTGAATACATGATTAGGTAAATTTCCTCGTTTAAATTGTAAAGGCGACAAGTTAACTGCCACTGTGATCCCTTTTAACCCATTCTTTTGCCATTTGGCACATTCAGTACAGGCTGTTTCGAGAACCCAGCGTCCTATTTCAACGATTAAACCCGTTTCTTCGGCGACAGAAATAAATTCATTAGGAGGAATAAGAATACCGTTTTTTCGCCAACGGATTAAGGCTTCTGCACCCACAAACTGATTTGTAGCCAAATTGACTATTGGCTGGTAATACAATTCAAACTCTTGTTGTTTTATGGCCGTTTTAAGTTCTTGGTTCATATTTATACGTTTATTGATGGCCGCTTCCATGTCACTTTCATAGAAATGATAACAATTTGGTTCTTCCTCTCTGGCTTTGTAAACTGCAAAGCTGGCCTTTCTATTTAGCTCTTCAAATGTATGCCCATCGAATGGGGCAACCGCGACTCCAAGTGCGCAATTTAATTCAAAGTCATATTCAGATATAGACAAGGGTAAAATGGTTTGGCGAATAGTTTGGTGACAAAAATTTCGTAAGGTTTCAAAATCTGCTACCCGTTTAATAAAAGTAAATTCTATGCCTGATGTCCGATATACATAGGTCTGATCATCTTGTAATTTTAGAAAACGGTCTGCCACACTATTTAAAACTTGGTCACCAAAACTATGCCCTAAAGTGGAATTTATCCAATTAAAATTATTCATATGCAAGGTCACAAAACCAAGCATGGAAGAATCTTTTGGAATATTGTTAAAAAGTTCGTCTAGATCTAACTTACATTTTTCGGCGTTAGGTAAACCAGTCAGCTCATCAAACATAATTCGCTTTTCAGAGTTCGTTTTGATGATATCGTAACGTTGGTTTTGTTCGGTAAGTCGCAAAATAAGTGCTTTGATATAACCTGAAATGAGTAAGATACCCATGCCATAAACACCCAATATTAACGACATGTCCGTTGCTTTAGTCCAACTTGAATAGTCAGTCAGTACTTTAGGTTCAACAAGATCAATGGAAATTGCATAAGCGAAAAAATAAAAACTAGCCAGCATGTAACACGACAAAGGAATAATCATAGTCATGCCACCCAACAAAGATGCAAAGATGAGTACGCACGGATACAGAATTAAAGAGGTGTCGTACAGACCGTCATAATAAAAGGCTTTGGACGACGCAAATATAATGACTGTCCAAAGTGTCATGCCGGCAACAATGTTACTGGTATCACATGTTAAAAATGTTAATAAGCCAATTAAAAAAAACACTACTACTAAGCCATCAACCAACCACTTTGTATCACCTTGCCACCAAGCGTTGACTGACATGATGATAAACAAACCGAGAAATACATAGATGACTGACTGGACTTGTCCAATACGCGATTGTGTGTCATGTAGTGTAGGCACTGACAAGTTGTCAGATGAAAATATATTCTGACTTTTTTCAATCATAAATTTTTTATTGAACATTAATTTCATGTGCAAATTTTAATGAGTTCTTATGTGCTGATTCTTTGACATTCTTAACATCGTACATGGCTTGATCAGCAAGGTTGATAATCTCCTGTAATTTTCTCCCATTGTCTGGGTAAAACGCGGCACCGATGCTTGCCCCCACCGTTACATTTTGATTAAACTTGCGTAAAAAGTAGGGTTTTGAAATCCTCTGTACTAAACGTGCAACGATGTCTTTGGTAGTTGCTTCGTCAGCGCCGTCAAGTAACAAAACAAATTCGTCACCGCCCCATCGGCCACCAAAATCTTGTGGGCGTAGAGTCTTTTTAATTCGGTCGGCAACAAATATCAATATTTCATCGCCTGATTCATGACCGTAAATATCATTAATCCGCTTGAACCAGTTTAAGTCGATTAAAGCTAAACAAAATGGACGTTCTTGCTCAGTAAATACTTCAATTTCTTTTTCTAGACCTTGACGATTATAAAGCTTAGTTAGTTTATCAAAATTGGCTTGGTAGGCTAAAGATTCTAATTCTTTTTTCCGTTTTGAAATATCATGTAAGGTAATTTGATAATATTCATGTAAATCTTCGTTAACAATCGATGTCACTACCACCTGAACCCAGACAGAAGCTGAGTCTTTAGATGTGTTTAATTTGAATTCTCCAGTCGCAATTTCATCATTTGCAAAGGCCAATTTTACTGTACCTAAGAGTTTCTCAGGCTCTGCAAAAATATTTTCTAAAAAAGGCCCAAAACTCTTTTTTAATTGCAGTCCAAGTTTTTCAAGAGTGGTTTCAAAGGCAATATTAAACAATAAGATATTACCTCGTGGTTCCATTAATATAATCGGTGAAAGTGAATTTTCAAAAAGCATTCGAAAGCGTTTTTCTAAGGCTTCAATTTCTTGTCTTAGCTTCCTTTCACTTGAGAATTGTTGTTCAGTTTTGTCAAGTAAGATATTAACATCTCTCACCAATCCACCCAGTTCGCTGTTTTGATGGAAGTCAGGTACAGATAAGCGATTACTCTCACCCGGGACAGTGTTGTGCAATGCATGAGCAATATTGATCATAGGCTGGGTAATAAGAAAAAAAGCGACGCATATCGCTACAATTGTGACCACAAACGCCTGAATAATCATTGCTTTAGAATTGTCTAATGCTAACTGTTTAGCTTTTTCTTCAATGTATTCAATGTTGGGTGCGATAACCAGAGTACCAATTGATTTACCTGCTTCAAACAAAGATTGGATAGGAAAAGTAATTGGCTCAATAAACGTATTTTTATTGTTAACCACTTCGACATTTTCAAATTGTATCCTAGCATTAAGAACAACTTCATTGGTGGCGAGGCCATCGACCACTTCTTGTGCCAGATCCTTCTCAACTAAATATGCGGCTGTTGCTGCAGTCGTAGCAATAGTTTTGTATAAACTTCCAATATTTTGTTCAGCGATCGCAACCTCTTGGTTGAAAGTCACTCTATAAAACAACTGTGAAGAAAGAAAACCAATAGCGACGGATGCAAAACCAATAACTATTGCAAGTCGGATCAATAATCCACTCTTATTCATCGAAACGATAGACCACTTTGAGATCACTTGTCACACTATTTTCATAAACATAAGCGATTGCATTTTCGGTTTCCATCACAAAATCTAAAATAGCTTTTTCGTCCTTTTGTTGGGTTGGAGGTCTCGCGCGACCTGAAAACTTCACTTTTGACCAGTAAGCATTGACACGAGCTAGTGGCATACCCACGAGGGAATCGTAAAATTTTGTTCTGGTCTCTAGATCATTTTCAATATCTACCGGAACAGCTTTGGAGCCGTCAGGAAATGCTATATATTTTCCCATGTACAAGTCGATAACTTGAGATCGTGAAAGGACAGAATTTGGGTTGTTTTTATGCACAACAAGAACTAATTCAGCGCTGGCGACAGAATTAGTAAAACTCAATGCACCCATAAACATTATCGTTTTAAGTAAGCTTAAATGTAACATCAGTATAAAAAGCTCAGGTTAGCAAACAAAGAATTTACACGACCAATTCGTCCTTCTGTCGGATCATTTTCTACTGGAGGTTGCCAAAATGTGCTTCCCCCTTTATCTATCCGAGTGTGGTCTAATTGCAGCTTAAATGACATGTTTTCTTCAAAGTCCCAACGCCAACCTACCGACATGGTTTTCTGATTAATACTGTAGTAATTGAGTATAAATTTAGATGCACCATAGGCTTCTAATCCACCCGGCACTTGTGCGAGTGCTGGCAGATTAATACCTGTTGCGTCTAGATTAAATTTTTCTGAATTACTGAAGGCTATTGAGCCAAAAAAGTTGTGTGCATTACTATGATAAATACCACTTAAATAACCACTCTTAACACCTTGAATTGACAAGCTGTCTGTTTTGTTTTTTGCTAACTCAGAAATAATCGTCACTTTTTCGAATCGATATTGACCACTTATAGAAGTGTAAGCACCTTTGCGATTATCTAAGTCGGCAGCATCTATAAAATTTACTGCATTTGGCCATATGGCCGAAAAGTTAGGTACGAGCGCATCCAGTTGTGAAATCCCAACAACCAGAGGTTTTATAGCCTGCGAATCAAACTTTAGTTGAGTGTGGTTCACAGCGATGTCCCAATTAATTGATTGAAAATCTAAAGCTAAGCCAATAATGTTGTCAAACCGAAATGCGGGCGCATCAGGTGCGCTAAAAGCAGTGACAGCAAATTCATTTTTACCATAAAACAGCTTAGCAGAAAAAGTCACCTCGCCTATGGGTTGGCTAAAAGTTACGTCAGCACCATCAAGGTAACGATGGGGTATCACACCATAAATTTCGCTGGGTACATGTGCCCAGGAATAGGCATAGCCAATGTCTCGATATTCAGTTAACAAGAATAAATCAAATGCAGTACGGCCCACTCTGAATGACCAATTTGTGTTGGGTGAGTACCTTAGAAAGGCTAGGTTGAGTGCAGAGTCAAGGTTAATCTCCTGCTGATCTCTATAAATGGCCTGAACAACAACATCGACTTCGTTAGAAACAATGACGTCGAATTGAATACCCAAGTTAGTGCTCTCAGCAAAGTCAAAGTCATTTTTGAAAACACTACCTGACTTAGAAAAATCTGCACGATACCCAAATTCATCTGAATCAGTTGTTACAACTGTCTCTTATACACACTCCGAGCCCACGAGACCGTACTAGATCTCGTATGCCGTCTTCTGCTTGAAAAAAAAAAAAAAAAAAAACAACAACAACAACAAGAACAACAACACTACCCATATCATAGACTACGTCACTGCGCTTCTCGACCTGATTATGTTACATATACGTCTGATAGCGAGCTTAT
>NZ_CAJXPA010000228.1 GCF_913058035.1 uncultured Paraglaciecola sp.
ACGTGTTGGTGTTGGTGTGTGAGAGTGGTGTGAAGAATACGGTCGCGAGGTGTGCTCTTGGCAATCGACGGAGAGCATCATCAGCTGGACTTTCGTCTTCGTCGGCAGCGTCAAATGTGTATAACAGACAGCAGTTACAATAGCTTGTGCCAATACTGTTGCAGTTGTTGTTCCATCACCAGCCTCGTCATTAGCCTTGGAAGCAACTTCCTTGACCATTTGAGCGCCCATGTTTTCAAATTTATCAGCAAGTTCGATTTCTTTCGCAACTGATACACCATCTTTAGTGATGGTTGGAGCACCGAATGATTTGTCTAATACAACGTGACGGCCTTTAGGACCAAGTGTTACTTTTACTGCATTTGCTAATACATTAACGCCAGCAAGCATTTTTGCGCGAGCGTCATCAGAAAAACGAACTTCTTTAGCTGCCATGATAATAATTCCTCAAAATTCTGTTAGTGGATTGGGTTTATTCGACGACTGCTAAGATGTCGCTCTCGCTGAGGATAAGCACTTCTTCGCCGTCTAACTTTTCAGTTTTAACCCCATAGCCATCGTTGAAAATTACGATGTCACCGATTTTTACGTCGACTGCTTTAACATTACCGTTGTCTAGGACACGGCCGTTACCGACAGCGATAACTTCGCCGCGAGTCGATTTTTCTGCTGCAGAGCCTGTTAGTACAATGCCACCTGCAGATTTGCTTTCTTGTTCGTGACGCTTAACGATAACGCGATCGTTTAAAGGACGAATTGCCATTCTCAAATCTCCTGAAAATTCCAATGTTAGTAAAAGTTGTGTGCCTTTCACATAAAGGCGGTGATTAAGCAAAAGACGCATCGTCTGCTTAGAATTCTGTTTTATTAGAACTTAGTTCTGCGACATGAGATGGGGCTAGCAGAAATGATCTCAAGGCTTTTTTTATAATAAAGTGAAATAAATGTAATGTTTTCTTACATAAGTTTGGCATAAGTTAATGGAATAATATTTTATTGAACTGGAGAGGAAGGATCTTTTGTCTACGCCACAAGGTAAATATGTAAGTATTAAAGGCCACTGTAAAAATAGGGAATGATTTTGCTTAGGACCAACACTTGGTTTTGTTCAATAAAATATATGGCAATAATGTCTATTATTGTCATGAATACCGACATCAATGCACAACAGGAAATTGTCTTAGAAGATGATATACGTCCTGTGTGGGAAGTCGGTGTATTAGCTGCTGTTTTCAACTCGTCAGAATACCCCGCTGCGGATCGAAAACAAATTAATATCATCCCCGCTCCTTATTTTATCTACCGCGGTGAAACATTACGTATAGGCGACGGTTCTATTGCCAGAGCAGTTGCGATAGACAAAAGCTGGTATGAACTAGACCTATCATTGGCAGGTTCTTTTAATGCTAATTCAGAAAATAATGAGATTAGAGAGGGCATGCCTGACCTAGACTTCATTTTTGAACTGGGTCCACAGCTTAGAATACGCTTATCAAAATTTGAATTTGAGCGTTATGGCAAAGGGGAATTATTTTTAAATTTGCAAGCTCGCGCAGCATTTTCAACTGATTTTTCAGGTATAGATAAACGTGGGTATGTGTTTCAACCAGTACTTAGTTATAGACAGCGTGGGTTGTTAAGCGAAAAAACAGCTTTATTTGCTAGTTTATCGCCTACATGGGCAACTGAAAAATTGCATGATTATTTTTATCAAGTGGGTAGTAATGTTGTAACCGAACAACGTCAAGCTTACGACGCAAAACATGGTTACTTAGGTACAGATTTATCTGTCGGCCTGTCATTTAATGCCACTGAAGACATTCGAATTTTTACCTTTGCCCGTGCATCACTTCATTCAGGTTCAGCAAATGAAGATAGTCCACTTTTCAGAGATAAAAGTACTTACTCTTATGGTTTAGGCATGGTGTGGCAATTATGGGAGAGCGAAGCAAAGGTTTCAGGTCGATAGGTTTTGGTTTTTAATTGGATGCGCTGAATTAAAAGAGTTTTGTGTAGATGTTATTCTATCTTTTTCCAACTAATCCACAAAATAATTGGTTCGATTTAAATCGAAGGTAAGCCAATAGCATCGGCGTCATGGCGACCGTGTTGTTATTTGAGAGGTTCATATGCCTACATTATTAAATAACATGACTTAGCCAGCGGCTAATCATGCTCTCGATTCTTAAAATAATCATGTGCGTCGTTAGATATATCATTGCCAAGATATTCTCTGCCACAATTTCTAGCTGCTAGGAGAGTTGCCCCTGAGCCAAAAAAGGGATCAACTACTAGTTCTCCGTTAGACGAGCTTTGTTGAATGAGTATTTCGATAAGCGGAACAGGTTTCTCAGTTGGGTAGCCTCTATAAACTCTTTTACACTCGAGTACATCTGGAACACCTAAATTATTTAGCTTTCTTTTTCCTTTTTCAAAAAAAAGTATAAATTCGTGTCTTGAGCGATAGTGATAACCCATTCCTATACTGACTTTATCCCAGACTATGGCTTTCCAAAATTTGAAGCCAATTTTTTCAGCAATAGGTCTTATAAAAAACATGGTCTCTTGATCACAAAATAAGTAAAAATGAGAATTTTTGCTAAGTACTCGGTAAACCTCTTTGAATAAACTCTCAAAACGGTCGTTTGGAAAAATATTAAACCATTGATTACTAGAAGATTTACTCACTTTTAAGCGAGTAGTTGTGCCAATTTTCCTATATTTCTCTAATGACTCATAAGGTGGGTCTGTTATCACTAAATCCACACTGTCTGACGGTAATGTGGCGAGCCAATCTACCGCATCGATTTTAAATAAACGCATCAAATTCCTAAGCTAAAGTACTGCTTGTTTTATCATTACTATCGACGTGTGAAGACTATGCCTTCTGCATTTTTTTGGCACTGTACACAATAAGCTTGGCTTGTGTGAGAACTTTTAGCTTTAAATTAATGTGTATACCCTTTCAAATTGTCTCTTAAGTTATCTTGGCGTGATTTTAAGCGAAATCCTTACTGTTCAACTTAAATGGTTGTCTACAATTTAGAAAAAATAACTGATTCGACGAGAATTTGTATCAAAACACATAGAGTAGTCACCAAGCACGGCTCATGTTTTTAGCGCCTAATAAATTATATGATAAGCCAAACAATTTACCCCATTTCTCCTAAATCCCTGAAAAACAGAACTATTACTAACTGTAAGCTAAATATATCTTGTACAAAAAGCCCAGTTTATATACAATCCGCGCCGCTTAAAACAGTCACTACTTTTAGTTCCTTGTCTCTATATAGCTTGACTGTGCTATCGAGGCTACAACCGTGAGGAGCAACATATATGCGTCATTATGAAATCGTATTTATGGTTCACCCTGACCAGAGTGAACAAGTTCCAGGTATGATCGAGCGTTATACTGGAATTCTTACCCAAGAAGGCGGCACCATTCACCGCTTGGAAGATTGGGGCCGTCGTCAATTGGCTTACCCAATCGATAAACTTCATAAAGCACATTATGTTTTATTAAACTGCGAAGCTACTGCTGAAGCTGTTGAAGAACTAGAGACTGCTTTCCGTTTTAACGATGTTGTTTTGCGTAACCTTGTTATGCGTACCAAAAGTGCTGTCACTGAACAGTCTCCTATGGCTAAAGAAGAACGCCGTGAAAAGCGTGATGAAAAACCTTTTGAAAAGTCTGCTGAGAAACCTGTTGCTGCCGTTGAAGAAACAGCTGCTCCGGCTCCTGCAGAAGAAGGGGATAAATAATGGCTCGTTTTTTTAGACGTCGTAAGTTCTGTCGTTTTTCTGCTGCTGATGCTCCTGCGATAGATTTTAAAGACATCGCAATGTTGAAAAACTACATCACTGAGAGTGGTAAAATTGTACCTAGCCGTATTACTGGAACTAGCGCGAAGTATCAGCGTCAGTTGTCAACTTCAATTAAGCGTGCGCGCTTCTTGGCGTTGCTTCCATATACTGATTCTCACAAGTAATCGTAGGTAGCAAAGATGGAAATCATACTATTAGATAAAGTCGCTAACCTAGGCGGCTTGGGTGACAAAGTCACTGTAAAATCAGGTTATGCGCGTAACTTCTTGTTTCCGCAAGGTAAAGCAGTTCCCGCTACTAAAGCGAACGTAGACAAATTTGAGCTTCGCCGTGCTGAGTTGGAAGCTAAGATTGCTGACCAGCTTTTATCTGCACAAGCTCGTGCAGACAAAATCGCCGCCTTGGGTGAAGTGACTATTGCTTCTCCTGCTGGAGACGAAGGTAAGTTGTTTGGTTCTGTTGGTACACGTGACATTGCTGATGCGATTACCGCTGCTGGTGTTGCAGTAACAAAATCTGAAGTTAAGTTACCTGTTGGTACTTTACGTGAAACAGGCGAATTCGAAATTAATTTGCAGATTCACTCAGATGTTACTACCACTATCAAGTTGGTCATAATTCAAGAAGCATAGTAGCTAATTGCATTTGAGCATTTAAGAACACCGCTAATTTTAGTGGTGTTTTTTTTTGTCTATGGTTTTAAATATTCAACAACCATTATTTCGCTTGTATATATGCTTCCTTAATTCACGCGATACGTTCATCGTCAACGAGCTCTAGGTCTGTAAACACCGCCCTGTGGGTGTAATTATTACCAAATGTAACCGACGCCCCAATCCTTTACTATGATCTGCATCATTAGATTTAAGACCTAAATTGATTAGATCTTCAGTCAATTATTTATAAGTAAAAAATTACCGTTTAAGGTGAGTACTCACTACCAATTTTTAGTCGCCACTTCTAAATTCGCTTAATGAGAACTAAACAATACGGTTTGTAAAAATGTAAATAATGGCATGATGTTTTTAAAACCCATGTATACGCCGTTTTTTTTAAGTTTATGATTTTAAACAAATTTTTACTCTTATGGCATTTCCCTTTTACCCTGTGCAAATTTCCTTCTTACAGTGTGTCGATTTCTAATCCAAAGAGTACTTTTTTTGAAGCCGCCTTCGCCATTCAGGATCAAGACCAACGGCGTTGGTTACGACCTCAACTAGTTGAGCTTCAGAATTAATAACCTTAAGCATAATATCGACAGAAACATTTGCATTAGGTCTTTGCTGTAAAATGAATACATCATCTAGTGCGATATCGCCCGCTTGCAATACTCGGTAGTACCAACCATTGAGCCTATGTAGACCTATAAATTGGTGTAAATTAGGTTGTTTGAACTTAGCATTGATTTTCCAACAGGGAATGCGAGGAGAGCTCACTTGTAACACAGCGCTGCCTACTTTGTAGATATCGCCAATGCATACATTGCGCTCGTTCATATCTATAACAGAAAGGTTTTCACCTATCATCCCAGACTTGGCTTGTTTGTGCAGAAGAGGGTAGCGCTTGATGATTTTTTCGTAGCTACATAATGCATATTGATGTAAAGCTTTCTCAGGACCGCCGTGGAACCGCTTATCAGCCTGAATGTCTCCTATAATCCCCAGCTCATTGACAGATACCAGTGACACTGATTGTTTGAAGATGCCGGTTGGACTTCGTTTTTCACCAATGTTAGTTAATTTTCCTGAATATAAACC
>NZ_CAJXPA010000229.1 GCF_913058035.1 uncultured Paraglaciecola sp.
ACAAAACTCATCATTAGAGAAACATCGTCTTGTGCTGCTAGAACGTATATTTTTTTACAATCAGATGACTGCATACTAGCTCTATTACAGTCTCGTCGGCTCGTAGATGTTACTAAGAGACAGTTATAAAATTTTCCAGTCTGAACGGCCAAAATCTGTGATGTCATACGAGACATCAAAAGGACGATCGCTGGTCACTTTAGGAGAAACTGAGCCTTGTATTTCTAATTCTTTGAGGCACTGATCAACCATCTTCTCAACAGCACCGCCTAACATGCGAGATAATTCATTAAAACGGACCAGACCGTCCTTAAAATGCCAAAGAATAGAGGCTTTCCATTTACCACCTGAAATTCTCACACTTCGCTCAATAAGACATGGATCTTCGTATTTTTCTAAATTGATATTTTATTATTATTGGTTGTTTTAGTTGTGTTTTTCATATTATTTTTACTATTAAAATCAGTAGTTACTAAAAGCAAATTGATTTTTTAATATACTACGTTGGCATAATGTTCATTCTTAACCAATTTACTATCGTAACGCATTGCAGCTAGTGTCATTTTAGGGAGCTATTTTAGGAAGACACTCATTTCTTATGAACCAATTAATAAAGCACCATTGGGTGGTTTACTTATTACTGATCCAAAACATTTACCCGCTATTGTATTGCGTGCCAAAAAAGCACAAAAATATTGGTAAACATTACTTCTTAGTGACCGTCAACAGAATGTCGCCGAGGCTTCGACCATCTTGCGACAACAGAAGATCAACTAGCGCTACTTATTAGTAAAGAAGTGGGTAAAGAAATAGGTAAAAATTATCGTAGAGATAGTTACGAAGTGGCTGGAACTGTTCAAACGTAACTCATTTTACCCAAGATATAGCCAAAGCTCTAACAACCGAGACAATAGGACATAATGCAAAAATTCAATATCGACCGTTGGGTGTTTTAGGGGTTATTTCACCTTGGAATAATCCATTGACTATGACAAATAAATTGTTATTTCCCGCATTGGTCACCGCCAATAGTGTGGTGTTAAAACCTTCAGAAGAGACCCCATTGGTTATTGACTTTTTTGTCAGAATCACAAATGAAGTGTTACCAGAAGGTGTACTACAAATTGCTCACGGTGATGCAAAAACGGGGAAGGTATTGGTAGATGCCAACATTGATAAAGCAGCACCATTTGCGGTAGCAAGTTCATTTGAAAATACCAGCCAAATATGCACTTTTATAGAGCGGATCTATGTCGACGAACTTATAGCTGGCGAACTTGAGCACAAAGTGGTGGCGTCATCTAGGCGTTATCAAGCAAGTCCTTGGGCTCAAAATAATGTCAATATTGCGCAATCCTACGCAGCATGCCAAAGTAAGTCTCATTATGAACTGCCCTTTATACAACCCACTGATGTAACAAATATCACACCCTATAGAGTTTTATAGCAGGATGAGACATTAGGTCCAATTGTCGCTATCAGTCGTTTTAATAATTGTATAAGGCGGTTGGGCGATAGACCTTATGGTTTAGCTGCTTTAGTATTTGGTGACTCTGGTGCAAATACACAGCACAACAACTGAAAGCTGGCATGGTACCAAAAAATAAGGCGTAAGTGTTTCATGACTGTAGGTAGGTGCAAAGCACAGTGGTTTCAGTTTTCATGGAACGGTTGCCAGTCATCGCTAGTTTACTTAGCTGCGAACGCTGAACAAACAAATAATTTGCATGAGCAAACTTTAGAAAACAACATACTCAAACAAACAATTGACTCAGACATAAATTTACTCAGACATACAACCTTCCAAACATACAATTTATCTAAGTGCACGATTAATTTAAGAACATACAGCAATACCAAAATCAGTTCATGAGAGTGTAAAATATGAATAAGAAAACTGACGCAACACTAGACTTTTTTGTTGCCGCTTTGGAGCCTGGTGCAGAACACCCCGCTTTGCCTGCTTGGGGTAATCGCCATGTCAATGCAGCAAACTTAAGTGATAGCTACGATATAGATTATATTGAAAGACGTGAATTGTCTGAGGTACCGGGGGCATTTCAGTTATTAAATGTTTTATCAAAACAAGAATGTGAAAGACTGATTGGTATTAGTGAACAATTAGGATTTTTGCCTGATGCCGCGGTTTCTTTACCGCGTAGCGTGCGTCATAACGACAGCTTAACTTGGATAGTGGATGAACAAACCGATGGCACTATTTGGCAGCGCATAGTGCATTTAATGGATGACCGCCAAGCTATTTTTGATGGCAGTGAAGCATTAGGGCTCAATGCGCGCTTTCGGTTTTATCGTTATAATCCAGATGACTTTTTTAAACCCCACTCTGATGGTGCTTGGCCAGGAAGTCGTATTATCAATGACAAATTGGTAGCTAATGCTTATCCGGATCGTTTTAGCAAAATGACAGCTTTAATCTTTCTAAGTGATGAGTTTCAAGGTGGTGCAACACGCTTTATGATCAATGGGGATGACCCGACTAGACCCGCAATGATAGGCAACAAGGTGAATAATATTGATATTCGCACACCAACTGGCAGTATATTGTGCTTTCCTCACGGCATGCATCCTTTACATTGTGTCCATAGTTCAGTACCAATCACTAATGGGACCAAATATATAATTCGTAGCGACGTTTTGTTTAAGTTATAGGGATGCTTACAACTCATAATTGAAATAAAAGAAGCTGAGCGTCTTCATACCTTGTTCGCCCCTAAACAACAGATGAAATTGTTGAGATACGATTAAAACCTTGTCACCGATATCTTTATTCAGCTCATTCCGATGTCGCTTTGTGATTGTGGTCTGAGACAGCCCTTTATTTATTACCAAATTTAGGTCAAATGTATCTTCTCACTATATTTTAAAATTAAATTTTAAAAATGAACTTTAAAAAGATAAATCGACTACTTTATTTCTGTATCTAATACTTCCTCTTCGTTACTTATTTTTTCGTCACTATCACTAGCTAACAATAGCGCTACCCAACGTGTATCTGGGCTAGACTCTAAAGCTATTTTAACTATCATAGTAAGAGGCACAGATAACAACATGCCTACTGTGCCTAACAACCATCCCCAGAAGATTAAAGACAAAAAGACAATCAAAGTAGACAAACCCAAACCACGTCCCATATAGCGGGGTTCAATGACGTTGCCCATCACCATATTTGACACAACAAAGCCCAAAGCTGTTAGCCCTGCTGTTGTAGCACCTAATTGTACAAAAGCTAATAACACTGCAGGAACAGCGGCAATGATAGAACCAATGTTGGGGATGTAGTTAAGCAAAAAGGCTAAAACAGCCCATAACAAAAAGTGATCAACACCAAGAAAGTATAACCACAACCCAATAATTATGCCTGTACCCAAGCTAACCAGTGTTTTAATCGCCAAGTAATTTTTAACTGAGACTAAAAACTTATCAATTTGTTGTATCTTCATACTGGGATCATCAAGTGCAATATGAATTTTTTTAGGGACTGATTCTGCTTCAAACAACATAAAAACTACAATTAACAAAATCAATAAAAAGTCAGTTAACACCCCTCCTAAACTAGACAACAAATTGGTCGCCATATTCATGGCTGCACCAGGGTCTAAATAGGATAACAATTGCTGTTTATCTTCGCTGAAGATAAAAGTATCCAACTGACCAATAGCCCAAGCAAATTCACCGTCTAATTGCTCTCTATATCTAGGTATGTTTAAACTAAACTCATTCATCGACTGACTAACTAACCCGGCCAAAATCAATCCAAATGTCACTATGATGAGTATTACTAATACCACAGCTATTGCTCTAGGTAATCTATATTGATTTGCCCACGTAATGATGGGACTACAAGCCATGGCGATAAACACCGATAATAAAAATGGTACTACTATAGCGGTTGCAGCTTTAATTCCGGCGAGTATTACGACTATCGACGCCATAATCACTAATATCTTGATGGTGCTTTGAGATTTAGTTTGCATATGAAGCTTCTTAATGAAAATCTTGTGAGCAAATTAGCAGATCTGTATGATATTTTATAGCGCATAATATAAAAGAAAGCTTAACCGACCCTAGGGACAAGTATGAAGTTAAACCCAGCCACCATTAGGATTAAAAATTTACGTTTGAGAACTTATATTGGTGTTAACGATGACGAAATTGTTAATATGCAAGATGTAGTCATTAACGTAAAAATGCATTACTGTGCAGACCAAGCAACAGGTTCGGATAAAATGGTCGATGCGTTGAATTACAAAACTATCACCAAAAGAATTATCAACCTAGTTGAAAGTAACAGGTTTTCTTTACTTGAAAAACTTACTGCAGATGTACTTGCCATCGCAGCAGAACACCCTTGGGTAAACTATGCTGAGGCAGAAGTTGATAAACCCCACGCTTTACGTTTTGCAGACTCAGTTTCTTTATGCTTGTCGTGTAACAAAAATGGGTAATGCAAATATTAATTTAAGGAAGTTATGAAAATACTTATCACCGGTGGGTCAGGCGTAATTGTCTCTAACCTTATTCCTATCTTACGTCCTTGCGACGTAGCAGTTTATACCCGTAATGTGGCCATGGCTGAGCAAATACTGGGACACAAAATACACTTTCTATCGACACTCACACATCTTGATAATTTAGATGAATATGATGTAGTAATTAATTTAGCCGGTGAACCCATCGTATCCAAGAAATGGACTGAGGCACAAAAACGAAAAATTGAACACAGTCGCTGGTCAATCACTGAAGAAATAGTGGCACTTATCAACGCAGGTGATAACCCACCTGAGTTATTGATAAGTGGATCAGCAATAGGCTTTTATGGCCGTCAGCAAGACCAAGTTATTGATGAAAATTTTTCAACTCCCCATGATGAGTTTAGTCACCAACTTTGCGAACGTTGGGAATTTTTAGCCAAAAAAGCACAATCAGATAAAACTCGAGTGTGTATTTTACGTACGGGTGTAGTTATCACCAAAAGAGGCGGTGCATTACAAAAAATGCTACTGCCATTTAAACTAGGTCTAGGTGGACCAATTGGTGACGGCAGTCAATATATGTCTTGGATACACCTTGAAGACATGCTGCAAGGCATTGCGCATTTAATAACCAATGAAAGTTGTGAAGGTGTTTACAATTTCACTGCACCCAATCCTGTTACCAATCTAGAATTTAGTCGTGAACTTGCCTCATCCCTATCTCGACCTTGTATATTTAAAGTGCCTGAATTTGCGTTAAGAATAATAATGGGGGAAATGGCTGATCTAGTGATATTTGGTCAAAGAGTCGTGCCTAACCGACTACAAGAAAGTGGCTATGAATTCAAATACCCTAAAATATCCCAAGCTCTTGACTGTTTACGTAAAAAATAATGGCCTATATTTAAGCAAGTAGTCAATTAAAACTAGCAGGCACCTTGAAGGGTTAGCCTGCTTAATTTTTGTAGTTAGACCATCTGACGTAACAATTGGCTGGTGTTGAGCGACAACAGTCTCCAGCAACCTAAAGCACCAAGAATACTCACCACTAGCGCACCCGCTAACGGAGCAATAATC
>NZ_CAJXPA010000230.1 GCF_913058035.1 uncultured Paraglaciecola sp.
GTTTTTAGTAAGCCCATGTTATCCATATACTTTTTACTGATTTTCAATAACATTATCTTTCACCAAATTAATTATTTAATACATTATCTACACAGTTATCCACAGATTTCTCTTTGAATTAATGCTAAATTCCAACATCTTATAATATTCTCTCAGTTTTAAATTTTCTAAATGAATATGGACTCCCATTATGCCACCAGAATCAGAAATACTCTCAAACCCTCTAGTACTTGTGGACGGTTCATCTTATTTGTTTAGAGCTTACCACGTACCTTATTTACAAGCGTTATCTACCTCTTATGGACAACCTACAGGTGCAATTACTGGTGTGTTGAACATGATAAAAAGCCTACAAAAAGATTATCCAAACGGAAATATAGTGGTGGTTTTTGATGCAAAAGGTAAAACTTTTCGTAACGATATGTTTGCTGATTACAAAGCGAATCGCCCACCAATGCCAGACGACCTCAGAACACAAATTGCACCGTTACATGAAATAATTGAAGCAATGGGCCTACCTTTATTAGTTATTAAGGGTGTAGAAGCCGATGATGTGATTGGAACACTAGCAAATCAGGCGTCTAAACTTGGAATTGAAACTGTCATTTCTACCGGTGATAAAGATATGGCACAACTTGTCACGCCCCATGTCCGATTAATCAATACCATGACCAATGTTGAAATGGACGAAGCGGGTGTAGAGGAAAAGTTTGCAGTCAAACCGGATCAAATCATCGACTATTTAGCTTTGATGGGTGACAAGGTTGACAATATTCCAGGTGTTGATAAGTGCGGTCCTAAAACAGCAGCTAAGTGGTTAGCTGAGCATGGCACACTCGTAAAAGTTATGGCTAATGCTGACAAAGTAAAAGGGAAAGTCGGCGAACACTTACGTAATGCACTTAGTCACCTTCCTTTATCCTACGAATTAGCTACGATCAAATTGGATGTAGATCTTCCTCAAAGTGTTCAAGACATTAAACCAACCGAAATAGACTTTGATAAATTAATTGCTTTGAGCAGCCAGTTTGAATTGAAGCGTTTACTGACTGACACTCAACAAAAAGTAAAACAAGTTTCTACCACTCAACTTGTCTCACCAAATCAGACAAGTGAATTAATTACTACACCTGGTGATTATCATACTATCTTAACCCAAGCAGATTTAGACGTCTGGTTAGACAAACTAAAAGCAGCCGATTTATTTGCATTTGATACTGAAACGACCAGCTTAAACTATATGGAAGCAGAATTAGTCGGCGTATCATTTTCTGTAACTGCTGGCGAAGCTGCTTATCTTCCTGTTGCTCATGACTATATGGATGCTCCTGAACAACTTGACCGAGCTCAAGTATTAGCAATGCTTAAACCTCTATTAGAAGATCCTAAGATCAAAAAAGTCGGGCAACATCTTAAGTATGATAAAAATGTGTTGGCTAACTATGATATCAATTTACAAGGCATTACATTCGATACAATGCTTGAGTCTTATGTACTCAACAGTGTTGCTACCCGCCACAATATGGATAGTTTGGCAGACGTGTATCTAGGGCAAACAACTACTCACTTCGAGGATATAGCGGGTAAAGGTACTAAACAAATTACTTTTAATCAGATTCCTTTAGACAAAGCAGCACCTTATGCAGCAGAAGATGCGGATATAACTTTACGTTTACATAATGTTCTGTGGCAAAAACTAAATGAAAATATAGAATTAGTGAATGTATTCCAGGAAATAGAACTACCTCTGTCGTCTGTTTTGGCAAAAATGGAACAATTTGGAGTGCTTATAGACAGCCAAAAACTTGCTCAACAAAGTCAAGATTTGGCAGTACGTATTTTAGAGTTAGAAACTAAAGTACATGAGCTTGCAGGTGAAGAGTTTAATCTGGGTTCACCAAAACAATTACAGGAAATCCTCTATAATAAGATGGATTTACCTGTACTGAAAAAAACGCCTAAGGGAGCACCATCGACTGCTGAGGAAGTGTTGCAAGAATTGGCTATTAATTATCCTTTACCTAAACTTTTGATGGAATATAGAGGTTTAAGTAAGTTAAAAAATACTTACACTGATAAATTACCTAAGATGATCAACTCTCGAACAGGTCGAGTTCACACGTCATATCATCAAGCAATTACAGCAACTGGTAGATTATCTTCTACAGATCCAAATTTACAAAATATACCTATTAGAACTGAAGAAGGACGTCGCGTTAGGCAGGCATTTATTGCAAGAGAAGGTTATAAAATTGTTGCTGCAGATTATTCACAAATTGAGCTGCGAATAATGGCACATTTATCAGGGGATGAGGGATTATTGAAAGCCTTTGCAAATGGTCAAGATATTCATACAGCGACAGCTTCGGAAGTATTTGCGACTGCAGTTGAAGAAGTCAGCATTGATCAGCGCAGAAATGCTAAAGCCATTAACTTTGGTTTAATTTACGGTATGTCTGCATTTGGTTTATCCAAGCAACTCAATATTTCTCGTCATGATGCACAAAAGTTTATGGATTTGTATTTTGAACGTTACCCATCCGTATTAACTTATATGGAAAACACGAGGCAGATTGCCAGTGAAAAAGGTTATGTTTCAACCGTTTTTGGTAGGCGGTTATATTTACCCGAAATTAACGCCACGAATGGTATGCGCAGAAAAAGCGCAGAACGCGCCGCAATTAATGCACCAATGCAAGGAACTGCCGCAGATATCATTAAAAAAGCCATGCTAGCAGTCGATAGGTGGATTGATACATTGCCTATTGACGATGTTCGCATGATCATGCAGGTACATGACGAACTTGTATTTGAAATTAAAGAACATAAATTAAGCGAATATCAACTCAAGATTATTTCATTAATGGAGGATGCCGTGCAACTTGATGTCCCGCTCATTGTTGAAGCAGGTGTCGGGGAAAACTGGGATGAAGCACATTAATATCGTTTATCGACTTGTTTACGTTTTAACAAACATATAGGTTTTAGCGGTTGGTGTGAAAATCATCTGCTTTTTGTATTTATACCTAGGCCATAAAAAATTAAGGGCCTGTTTAATGAAAAGAACAACATAGATTATTTTGAATATTAGGCCTTGATCTTGCGTGCGATTTTTATACACATTTATGTGCTTAACAGCATATTTAATGGTTTTGGGCTTTTAAGCATAAGTTAATTTTGAACTTTATGTTTAAAATGGCTTCGTATCTGCAGTTTATGTGTTCTTATGTGTTTACCCCATTACTCAATGGGGGGTTTTTATTTAAATATTTGACGTAGTACAGAATTTTAAGAACTTGCAGTGACCGTTCGATAATATACCCATGTACCAACTATTTTTATTCCGCATAGTTAACCAAGTTTTTTTACATGTCAAAGTGTTTTCTTTTCATAGCCGTACCAGCTATCAAGTTTAAGCTCTAAATTTTCTAAGCCAATACCACTGAGTGAAGAAAAGACATCTACTGTTACATCGCCACAAAATGCTAGAGCTGCTTCCTTTGCGATCATTAGCTGATTTTTACGTTTACCTGATTTAAATTTGTCAGCTTTAGTCAAAAGCGCAAGAACGGGTAAATCTGCTGCTACAGCCCAATGAATTAAGTCTTGATCCAAATCTTTAAAAGGATGGCGGATATCCATCAAAACAACTAGACCTTTAATACTTTCTCTTTTTTGTAAATATTCTCCCAAAGATCTTTGCCATTTCTTTTTTATGTCAATAGGTACTTTTGCATACCCATATCCAGGCAAATCTATTAATCTTCGCTCCTCGTCCAACTGAAATACATTAATTAATTGTGTCCGACCCGGAGTTTTACTGGTCCTAGCCAAACCCTTCTGCCGAGTTAATTTGTTTAATGCGCTTGACTTCCCGGCATTCGAACGACCGGCAAAGGCAATTTCAATTCCCTCATCGGGTCCTAAATGTGAAATATCAGGGGCACTGATACTAAACTTTGCTTGACTATAATGACTCACATCAACTCCTGAAAACGCTGCAAAACTAATATTTCTGTTATATTTTGATATTATATCAGGGAAAAGGGAAATTAATGTGCTCTTTAAAATTAGATAAATGATAAGTTATCTAATGATTTTATTTTACTAACGACGTAAATGTGTAAAATGCTCTTTCAATATTTAAAGAGTAGTTGGCTAATCAATGCTTAATGAGATAAAGATGAAAAATATAGGTCTGCTAGTCTGTTTGTTTTTGGGTTTTAATGCGTCTGTCGTAGCACAAGGAAATGTTGAAAACGGTAAGGCTAAATCTGTTACTTGTGGGGCATGTCATGGTGTCGATGGAAATAGTGCGATACCTATGAATCCAAAACTTGCTGGGCAACATGCAAATTATTTAGCTAAACAGCTAACAGAATTTAAACTAGCCAGTCAAACTGGCGGTAAAGAAGGGCGAAATAACGCAATTATGAATGGAATGTCGGCTGCGTTATCGCAACAAGATATTTTAGATTTGGCAGCGTACTTTTCGAGCCAAGAAGCCACTCCAGGTGAAACTTCTGAAGACAATGTAGAACAGGGTAATAAACTTTATGTTGGAGGGGACTTAAAACGTGGCATTACTGCATGTATCGCATGTCATGGTCCAAGAGGTAATGGAACTAGCCTATCAGGTTTTCCTGACATAAGCGGTCAGCATTCAGCTTATATTGCCACTCAACTTAAATCTTTCCGTTCTGGTGAAAGACATAATTCTTTGAATGGCATGATGGCAGACATGTCCAAAAGATTGACTGATAAGGATATTGAAGTGATATCTAGTTATGTTGCGGGTCTTCATTAATTAATAGCATGTAATAGGTAAGATAGTCATTATTCATTACTTTATTTTAATTCAGAAAAAGTTCACTTTTTTAGATCAAAATTGTAAATGAGTTGTAAATATTTGTTAATCCTGTATTATTTAAAAATAATAAAAACAAGATGGAAATACGAGCACTTTGCTTGTCAGGGAAGTAGCAGATCAGTAGTTTGATTTGCATTATAGATACCTTGATAGAAGGTCATGGACGGAATATAAAGTATCAGGACGATCGTTAACAATAAAATAGTCTTCGTAAAAAATAATAATAAGTGAAGTTAAAACGGAACTATAATAGTTCAGGACGGACGTACATTTGGGTAGATGTTTACAAACATTTGCTCTACAGAAAAGCGATACTAGCCTATCGCTTTTTTTCTGCCCAAATTCTTACTCCATACTTTTTTGCACCCATCAAAAGCTATATCAAAAGTGTTATTCGGTAAGCTTACCCGGGTAATTATATTATTGATTTTATATTTAGTGTTTCAAGAATTTTATTAAAAAGAGGTTTTAATATCTGATTATTTATTACGTGCCTTCATTATCTATTTCTCGTTTAAATGACAATACTTTAAATTAAATAAAGTAACATTTAATAAATGTCTTCATTCCTAATGCTATATGAAATATCAACACACCTAAGT
>NZ_CAJXPA010000231.1 GCF_913058035.1 uncultured Paraglaciecola sp.
ATCATATGTAACTTATGATTTACTGATTTTAACTATCCTAAAGCCATCAAAATAATACTAAAGAGTTTGCATATGATAAATCTGGAATCATTAGATGGTGATGTTGTCATATGTAGAAACATTTAATTTAAACATCTATGCTAATAAAAGCGTTTTTTGTTCTGATAACAATACTGAGTCAGAGATAACTGACATTGTTCAGACCGTTATTTAAACATTATTTTACTTTAGCTCAATTGTGTCCGTCGTTAGAACCACACTAGCTGAGATTGACGTTCCAAGGTAATAGTTTTTCTGGGTCGGTATTACCGGCTGTTATTTGGTTCATTACATGCATCAAGTAATCATATGGCACGAGGCCGTTGGCTTTAGCGGTCTCAATAATAGAATAAAGCGTCGCACTCGCATTGGCGCCGTTGGCAGTTTGACTGAACAACCAAGCTTTTCTGCCCATCACAAAGGGCTTTATCGCTCTTTCACTTCGATTATTATCGATATCTAGCCTACCATCATCGCAATAACGAATGGCTCTAGCCCACTGGTTTAACGCGTAGTTGAGTGCTTTGCCAAGCAGGCTTTCAGGTAACACATTGGGCGCGGATTTATCCAACCACGTTTTAAATTGATTGAGTAAGGGCACAGACTTTTCTTGTCTGATGCGATAGCGCTCTTTTATAGGTAAGTCTTTGATCAGTTTTTCAATACGATACAGTTTTTGAATGTGATTCAGTGCCCAGTCAGCCTTACCGTTTTTTTTACTGTTTTGACTTTGCGCCTTTTGTGCTTCGGTAAACTTACGTCGTAGATGCGCCATGCACACCACTAATGTGGCAGGTGATTGATGATAACCTGCGTAGCCATCCACTTGTAAATAGCCAGTGTAATGCTTAGTGTCTGCACCTTGTAAAAAGTCTACCGCGCATTTTCCTGCTCGCGTAGGCTGGTAATCATATAAGACAATATTCGGTGTACTGTCGCCTTGCAGATTACCCGCAGGTGAATCTGCCCCACAGCTATACACCCACATGTAGGATTTGATGTTGTCATCCTTGATGACTTTCAGCGGTGTTTCATCGGCTTTAACCACGGCCTGTGTCAGCAATATTTTATGCCAGTATTCGTAAAGTATAGGATGTAACACGTTGGCGATTTTAATCAGCCAATCCGACATGGTTTGACGACATAATTGAATGCCCAATTGCTTAAAAATCACTTCTTGGCGATACAATGGCAAGCCATGTTGATATTTGCTGATAATCAATTGGCTTAACAAGCTCGGGGTCGAATAGCTTTTGGGTAAAATACTCGGTACCGGTGGGGCTTGTTTAAGCGTATTGTGCGTGCCGTTTTGCTCACATCCTCTACAGGCATACTTTAAACGATGATGCTCAACCACTTTAGTGGTGGCTGGCACAAACACCAATTTCTCAGTGACATCTTTGCCCATGCAGTGCAGCTCGCCTTGGCAGCATGCGCACACTTTATCCGCTTCATCAATATCGTGTATCACGACTTCACGGGTAATATGCTCGTCAAAGGTCTGGGTGTTTCGCTTGCGTTTAGGTTTATCTTTGGGCAGCTCACTCTTGTCTTCTTCAAGCTCAAGCTCTGCCATTTCTTCTGCTTCATTAAACAAGTTACCTTGTCCAGGATGGGCTTCGTTTTGACTGGCAAAGAGTTTGTATTTAGCTAAGCGGAACTGCTCTTCTAAAAAGGCTAAACGCGCTTGTTGCAACGCAATTAAGCTATCTTTTTCGGCCACCGTTAAGCCTTGCTCATCATGCTTTCGCTGGAGCCATTCTATCTTTTTATTGGGCTTGTCGGTCTTTGTTTTCATGGCATGTATTTTACCGTAATACACACCTAAGTTGTTGTTTTTACTTAGACTAAATCGTGATCGATATTCCCTACTTATGATCGAATGTTATAAGCCTGCGGACGCATAAAATAGCGGCTGATGGCCGCGAACATCGAAGCCCCCTAACAGGCTATTGAGTTGCTGTTCGCTCAAACTAATTGAGGATTGCGTGCTCTTTGGCCATTTAAATACCTCTTTTTCTAAACGTTTACTCCACATCGCTAAACCGGTGTTGTCCCAGTACAGTATTTTGAGGCGTTTGCGCGTGCGATTGGTGAAGACAAACAGTGCCCCTGACATTAATGGAACATCAAGTTGCTGCTCAACAATGAGCGCTAACCCATTAAATTGCATTCTAAAATCGACGGTTTTGGGATATAAATACACGGCAGTGGGGGTCAACAAACATTCTCATGCAGCCGCCAGTACTTTTAGCAGCTTGGCTACCCACAGCTGGTCACAGACGCTAGAAAAGGATAATTGAGCTTCACGCGTTTGCATGACTATTGAGCTATTATGATTGACCAACTTTGCTTGCACAAATTGGCTAGTCGGTGCAGTGATAGGCATTTTTTTACTTCGCTTCGTTGGTGTTGCCAGACCTAAGGCATGGCGGCGAGAATAGAAGGTTTGTAAATGAATGTTGTGCTGCTGGCAAAAGTCGCGTGTAGTCAGTACTGATTGGGCGTGTTGCTCTACAAGCACTTGCCATTGTTGTTTGGTTCGTCTGGCCATGTTGGGTTTCCTATGTTGAAAACCTCATTATTTATCAATACTAAATATTACGCCATGTGTGGTAGTAACGACGGACACGTTAAACCAACGTAAATTTGCATTTGAAACATTTATCCAACTTGACCGAGAAAGTGCATTTTTTAGTTTTTTACATCCTGCTAATATCCTGATACCAACAGAAAGTTTATCCCAGAACTCGCCAGAATTCCCAACTCAAGATGTACAACGCAACCTATCTATTGACGAAATAGCAAGCCGTAAATGGGCTATTAATGGAGGATTTCGGGGACATTACTTTTTATCTAATGGCGAGTGGCAATTCATGCTTCAACAAGACATAAGCAGTGTACACAAAGGCCATCAGGTTGGAATGGAATACGCTCATAGATGGTTATGGCATAGTTTTCGATTGGGTTTACGTGTAGGCACTGACTGGAAAAGTACCCGTTTGATTGACTATTATTATGGTATTTCACAAAGAGACACCGATTTCACTGAATTGTACTTTAATGGCAAACCTGGATGGCAAACTTATATGTCTATCAATCTACAAAAACCTATTAATGCAAACTGGTCATGGCTGGTAAATGTAGATTATCGGAGGCTACCCAGCTCTCTAATAAGCAGCCCCTTAATAGAACAAAATAATATTCATAGTGCATTCTTAGGTGTAGCGTATCGCTTTTAACAGGCAATGGAATTGAATTGAATTGAATAGAATAGGTGCAGCATATCGTTTTAAACAGACAATGGAATTGAAAATAATTGTATTAGTTGTAGCTGACATTGATCAGACCAAATTGAATAATTTCTATTTATAATATTTCCCACAAGATCGCGCGTTTAGTACAATATCACCTCAACTTTTTAGGGTGAAATCATAATGAAAATCAAACGGTTAGACCACCATGGCATTGTTGCTGGCGTTATCGACGACTTAAACATGGTGCCTTTGTTAGATAAGCATTTGCCGCAAGATGATCTTCAAGAAATTAGCCCGGGCGAGGCGATAAAGGGCATGATAATGAATGGCCTGGGGTTTTGTAATCGCCCTTTGACGCTTAGCCCTCAGTTTTTTGCCAATCTCCCGATGGAGCATCTATTTCGTGAAGGCGTTGAGGCATCTCACTTTAATCGCCATAAACTAGGCCGAACACTGGACCAATGTTATGACTTTGGTTGTGAAAGTCTGTTTTCCTTGGTATCGCATCAGGCCTGCGAAATAGAGGCTGTAGATTGCCAGTTTAAATCCCTTGATACCACAAGTCATTCGTTAACCGGCGAGTATGCGCATGATGAGGAAGGCTGTGACGAGCATGTTATCAGAATTACACACGGTCATAGCAAAGCGCATCGCCCTGATTTAAAACAAGTTGTACAAGAAATGATTGTCAGTCAAGACGGAGGAATACCCTTGGCCGTTAAAAATTGGGATGGTAATAGCGCTGATACAAAAGTGTTTAAAGAGCGCGCTAAGGCGCTGGTCAAGATGGTGAAAACTGCGCCCAAGCCTAACTACTTGGTCGCTGACTGTAAGCTTTACCATAAAGACAATGCTGAGTTCTTATCGCAACTGACGTTTATTACGCTTATCCCGTCCACTATTAAACTAGAAAAAACACTCATTACAGAAGCCTTAGCTGCGCAAGAATGGACGACTATTGATGACAACTACCAGTACACAGTGAATGAAGTAGAGCACATGGATATTAAACAGCGCTGGATAGTCGTCAATTCAAAAGCCGCAGGTGAGCGTGCAACAAAAACGATTAGCAGACAAGCCGACCGCGCCAAGGAAAAATTAGACAAAGAGTTATTTCATTTGCAAGCCCAGCGCTTCACTTGCAAAGAGGACGCACTGAAGTCGTTGGCCGCGCTTAACAAGCGACAAAAGTATCACCAACTGACTGAGCTTAACTGCATAGCGCACAAGGTTTACGAGGGAAAAGGCCGACCTAAAAAAGATGCACCAGTCAAACAAATTGTATGGCAAACGAGCGCGGTGGTTGAGCTAAATGATAAAGCAATTCAACATGCTATTGAACAAAAATCATGCTTTATACTCGCCACAAATGCCGACGAGAAAGCGCTATCACCTGAGAGAATTTTGCATCATTACAAGGCGCAATCGGTGGTGGAAAGAGGGTTTAGATTCCTAAAAGACCCACTGTTTTTTGTGTCATCCTTGTTCATCAAAAAGCCTAGTCGTATCGACGCATTGTTAATGATCATGACCTTATCTTTATTGGTTTACTCAATCGCGCAACGACGCATGCGCGCGAGCATGAAAAAAGCCAATGAGACCATCCCAAACCAGATTAACATACCCTCTGCTACCCCCACACTGCGCTGGGTATTTCAATGCTTCGAGGGTATCAACCTCGTTCAGACTACAGAAATCTATGGTAAAACAAGCATTTACTTAGATGGCTTTAATAAGCTGAGGGAAAAAATCATTCACCTAATTGGTGGTCACTCTCTGCATTTGTACAATATTCAAAAAAATGGCGTGGGGGTCTGATCAATGTCAGTTGTAGGTATTATTTTTTGTAGTGAGGTTTCTGCAAAAACGCCTGCTTGGACTATACAACCCAACATATGTGTTGCTCAAAGAGTGGCAGACGAGTGCCAATTAACTTTTAACATAGAGACACAAAACATGCCTAAAGAGCGACTCTGTATTTTTCTTGACGGCCAACGGTTGACTTGTTCGCAGCAGGCTTATTTCAACAAAAAAATAAGCGTCTCAATTAAGCAAAATACACGTATTGAATTAAAAGATATGGCACATAAAATTCTACTCAGCAAAACATTGTTAATTAAG
>NZ_CAJXPA010000232.1 GCF_913058035.1 uncultured Paraglaciecola sp.
CCATAGTTGCCAGCAATATTCAAAACTAGGCTGTCATTATCTTCAGTCAGAGTTTCGGCATCATTAATTTTTTTAATTAATTTACTGTCAAACCGACTAGTATCGCCAATTATTTTGAGCTTAACATTATTCTTATGTAACTTTTTAACTTCACTGCCAAGTACCATTTTAAAAAGTTCCATCAACACTCCAATCTCTTCAGTTGGGCGCTTCCAATTTTCACTGCTAAAAGCGAAAAGCGTGAGGACTTTTATACCGTTTTTTAAAGCATAAGAGACAGAAGCTCTCACCGCTTTAACACCAGATTTGTGGCCAAAAGTACGGAGCTTGCCTTTTTTCTTAGCCCAGCGACCGTTGCCATCCATAATGATAGCAACATGCTGCGGCATAATTTTTTCGATTAATTGTTCAGAAGAATTCATTTATCAAATACAACTCAATCACACTTCCATTAAGTCTTTTTCTTTCGCCACCAAAATTTCATCCACTTCTTTAACAAAAGCATCTGTTAATTTTTGTACATCATCTTCACCGCGACGACTATCATCTTCACTGACTTCTTTTTCTTTCAGTAACTCTTTGATATCGCTATTAGCATCACGACGAATATTGCGAATAGCGACTTTGCCCTGCTCAGCTTCAGCTCGTACTACACGAATTAAATCTTTGCGACGCTCCTCGGTCAATGCAGGCATAGGAATACGCATAACAGAGCCAGCACTCATTGGGTTAAGGCCCAAATCCGATTGCATAATAGCTTTCTCGACCGCTTTTGCAGAACTTTTATCAAATACAGTTAATGCTAACGTCCGCGAATCTTCAGCGATAATATTCGCTAACTGTTTAAGCGGTGTGTCTGTGCCGTAATAAGGCACCATAATGCTATCTAACAAACTAGGATGTGCTCGGCCAGTACGAATTTTTGAGAATTGGCCTTTTAAAACACTGATACTTTTTTCCATGCGCTGGCGCGCGTCATCATTAATTTCGTCAATCACGTTAATTTTTCCTATTTCTACATTATTTATTTTGTTTCTTTGGGATTGCAGATCAACGTACCTACATCTTCACCCATTACAACTGCTCTCATGCACCCAGGTTTATTCATGTTAAACACACGAATTGGCACATTATGATCGCGGGCAAGCGTAAATGCTGCCAAATCCATTACTTTCAATTCTTTATCTAAGACTTCAGCATATGATAATACTTTGTATAACTTAGCTTCTGGATTTTTAGCTGGGTCGTCGTCATATACACCATCTACCTTAGTGCCTTTAAGAACCGCATCCGCTTCAATCTCAATACCACGCAAACAAGCGGCAGAATCGGTGGTAAAAAATGGATTACCCGTACCAGCAGAAAAAATCACTACGCGACCAGATTTAAGTAAACTGATGGCTTCTGCCCAGTTGTAATTATCACACACACCATTTAAAGGAATAGCAGACATCAAACGGGCATTAACAAAAGCACGGTGCAATGCATCTCGCATAGCGAGACCATTCATAACGGTAGCCAACATTCCCATATGATCTCCGACTACACGGTTCATACCAGCTTTTGCTAAACCTTCCCCTCGAAAAAGGTTACCACCACCTATGACTAGACCTACTTCAACGCCTAACTCAACTATTTCTTTTATTTCTTGAGCCATTCGTTCCAACACTTTAGGATCAATGCCAAAGCCTTCATCCCCCATTAGTGCTTCACCACTTAATTTTAACAATATTCTTCGATAAGCGGACTTAGGTGCGATACTCATAGATTGATATTTCCTAAAGGTAATAAAAGGCGACGTTGTTAAGGCCTTGTAGCTCTATTTTACATAAATCCATGCTGTATCAAACTATCGGATCCGAAACAACAAAATTATATATAAAAAAGCACCTCAATTTGAGGTGCCAGTATTATACCCAAACAACTTTAAAATGCATGTTTCAGCGTAAATTAAAATTGATCTGTAATAATGTCAAAGACAATTTATTTTTTAACAGCTGCCATTTGTGCGGCAACTTCAGCTGCAAAGTCTTCTTCTTTTTTCTCAATCCCTTCACCGACTTCAAAACGTACGAAGTTAATAACATCAGCACCTTTTGATTTAAGCAAATCAGCAACTAATATTGATGGGTCTTTAATAAAAGGTTGACCCGTCAAACTAATTTCGCCAGTGAATTTTTTCATACGACCAGAGACCATTTTCTCTGCAATTTCAGGCGGTTTGCCAGATTGAAGAGCGATATCAAGTTGGATTTCTTTTTCTTTAGCCACTACTTCAGCAGGCACATCTTCAGGCTTCACAAATTGTGGGCTAGATGCAGCGACGTGCATAGCGATGTCTTTCGCTAATTCTTCATCACCACCTTTTAAAATTGCAATAACGCCAATCCGTGCGCTATGCACATAAGCACCAAGATTATCACCTTCAACTGTGATAACACGACGAGGGCTGATATTTTCACCAATTTTAGCGACTAAATTGTCACGTAATTCACTGACCTTAACACCATCAACCTCAGTGTTATTGAGAGTATCCATATCGTTAATTTTATTTGCAGATGCAATTTCAATCAACTGTTGGCCAAATTTAATAAAACCGTCATCACGTGCGACAAAGTCAGTTTCACTGTTAACTTCCATCATAGTTGCTACACCGTTAGCAACTTTCGTCAAAATAACACCTTCAGCGGCAATTCTGCCAGCTTTTTTAGCGGCTTTCGCTTGACCATTTTTGCGCATATTTTCAATTGCTAACTCGATGTCACCCTCGGCTTCAACCAAGGCATTTTTACAATCAAGCATGCCGGCGGCTGTACGCTCACGCAATTCTTTAACTAGGGCTGCAGTCACTGCCATTTTCGTATCCTCAGCAAAATAATTTTAAATTAAATATCTAAAAACAGGGGCGACAGCCCCTGTTTAATTTACTTTTTTAGGTAGCGAAGTGCTCGATACCATCGTGTCATTGACGCTTGACTGATTACTCAGCAGCTTCTACGAACTCACCTTTTTCAGCTTGCGCTTCTAGGTTTTGTTCACGACCATTGATAACAGCATCAGCTGCAGCATTCAAATAAAGTTGAACGGCACGTATTGCATCATCATTACCTGGCACGATGTAATCAACACCATCTGGATTTGAGTTAGTATCTACGATTGAAACAACTGGGATACCTAGGTTTCCAGCTTCAGTGATTGCAATGTGCTCATGGTCGGCATCAACAACGAATAAAACGTCTGGTAAACCGCCCATGTTTTTAATTCCACCTAGGCTAGTTTCAAGCTTAGTCATCTCGCGCGTTAGCATTAACACTTCTTTTTTGGTCAATTTTTCAAACGTACCGTCTTGGCTTTGTTGCTCAAGTTCTTTTAGGCGTTTGATTGACTGACGAACTGTTTTCCAGTTAGTTAACATACCGCCTAACCAGCGTTTGTTTACATAGAACTGGTCACATTTATCTGCTGCGTCTTTCACTGCATCGCTTGCTGCACGCTTAGTGCCAACAAAAAGGATCTTACCTTTTTTAGAAGCTACGCCGCCAATAAAGTTAAGCGCTTCGTTGAACATAGGAACAGTTTTTTCAAGATTGATGATGTGAACTTTGTTACGTGAGCCGAAAATGAAAGGTTTCATTTTTGGGTTCCAATAACGAGTTTGGTGTCCAAAGTGTACGCCTGCCTGAAGCATGTCGCGCATAGATACATTTGCCATTAGAAAGATTCCTTAATATGGGGTTAGGCCTCCATACATCCCAATTCTCGATCTACTCAGATATTTCTTCGCAGACACCCCGAAAAGTGTGTCGATGTATGTGTGATATTTACGCTAATTAAATTAGCTGCTTCGCGATGATTGTTTTAGGCTTGCGCCCTCATTAATTCCAGCGGTGCGCTTTATAGCATGGAAACAGATTGTACTCAAGTAAAGTCTGACTATGAACTGTTAAAATCGACAAACAGTCTTTATCCTTAGAGACAGATTTTATTGTATTAAGAAACAGGAATTGCCTTGAATCTAAATAAACACAAGATATTCACACAATTAATATCGATTGCCACCTGTGGGAAGCTCGCTGACTTATTGATTTCAGCAAAAACTACCCTACCCTGGTTATTAGCTAGTTTAGGCGCGCCAATATGGATTGTATCTATGTTAGTACCTATACGAGAATCCGGTTCTCTGATCCCACAATGGCCGCTCAAACAAAAGGTTAGACATATCGAAAATAGGCTAATTATTTGGAGATGGGGGATCGCGATACAGGCTTGTTCTATTTGTTTTATGCTTGCTTCAGCAATATTTACCGAAGCTTTGTTGGCAGGTTTACTTATTTTATTATGTTTATTGCTTCTTAGCTTGGGACGTTCACTCAGTTCCTTAAGCATGAAAGATGTACAGGGATTAAATATAAAGAAAGGACAGCGAGGACAATTGGTTGGTATTGCTTCAACGATGTCTGGTCTTCTATCACTTATAACAGCTGGATTAATGATTATTTCGCCACAAGATATGAGCATTAAGGCAATTCAGTTATTGATCACCTTTTCAGCGTTTATAATGTTTATAAGTTTAATTTTATCTATTGGATTAATAGCAAATTTAACTGATAACAAGAAAGATTCAAACGATGGGAAAAGTATTTGGAAAATCATAAATCAACAAGCAGATTTAAAGCAACTAATTTTAAGTCGTTGTTTGTTACTGCATGCTGCACTAATTGCACCCTTTTTTGTCAGTACATCTGCAACTAACAACGATTTTTTTCAACTACCCTATTTTATAATTGCCAACGCACTCGCTTCTTTTCTCAGTTCTTACTCATGGGGTAAAATGGCAGATAAGAGCGCAATACGTACAATGTTTTATGCGACCTTAGTTTGTGTATCAGCTTCAATAATGTTCTATTTTGTTACTGCGGTGAATAATTGGTGGGTTGATGTGTTCCTCTTTTTTGTACTTAACCTTGGGTATGCAGGAATTCGTATTGGCCGCAAAACTTATATGTTAGATATTGCACAAGGAAGTCAGCGAACACTTTATGTTGCTGCTGCAAATAGCGTGGTGGGTTATGTTCTATTGATTTTAGGAGGATCATATGCATTACTTTATATTGTGATGGGCGAACATGTGATTATAGTCATGACTTTTTTTATGGCTATTGGTTTGATACATACTTTCAAAATGAAAAAAGAAAAATAACGGTGGAACTAAGCTATGTATCCAACGTAAAAATACTAAAAGAAAGAAAGAAAAATAAACCCACCAAACCATTACAAACATTCAACTTTTTCTGGTGTATTTTCCATTTCATTTAATAAATGCATTTGTATTCACTTTTTTAATCATTTTCACCAGAGGGAAATAAAATGTCATTTCAAGCAACACACCCTTGATCTAGTTGTCTACTTAGTTC
>NZ_CAJXPA010000233.1 GCF_913058035.1 uncultured Paraglaciecola sp.
CTGCCTGTTAGATTAGTAAATCTAAAGTTTTTTAACTTAAGTTAATCATTTACTTATCTAATTAATGTGGCCTGCTAACTATTATGCTTTTACCAATTATGCTGTTAGAAACGAAGAGAAAATCATGATTAGATCCAAAAATTTATTACCTCGACAACTCGGTGATACACATATAAGGCTCTTACGAATATTTAAAATAGTTATTGAGTCAGGAGGATTTGCTGCAGCGGAAATAGAATTAAATATCAGTCGTCCAGCAATAAGTTTGGCAATATCAGAATTGGAATCATTATTAAAGATGCGGTTATGTCATCGAGGACGATCGGGTTTCTCTATTACAGAGCAAGGCAGCAAAGTCTACGACTCAGCTTTGCAATTGCTATCAAGTTTAGAAATTTTCAAAACTCAAATAAATGCTATCAACACAGATCTAGTTGGTGAATTGAACATAGGTATCACAGATAATATGGTGACTATCCCTCAAATGCGAATTACTAGAGCTATTAGTGCATTAAAAAACATGGCGTCTGAAATTATAATAAACATAAGAATGATACCGCCAAATGAAGTTGAAACTTCAATTCTTGATGGTCAATTACATATCGGAATTGTTCCTGATCTTCGGACTTTACCGGGACTTACCTATATGCCTTTATACAAAGAAAAGTCATTATTGTATTGCAGCGAAATGCATCCTCTTTTTAATCAAGATACCAGTCTGATCAATGACAATACCTTAGCCAAATATGATGGCGTGGTGCCAAATTACCCTCAACCAGCAACCATTAAACGTCAACAAAAAGTACTCAAGGCAATGGCTAGTTCAACTGACCGTGAAGGTATTGCTTTTTTAATTTTGACAGGACGTTTTATAGGCTTTTTACCTGAACATTTTGCTCAACGCTGGGTCTCTTTAGACAGTATGCGTGCAATTGAGCCTCATCATCGAAGGTTTGATACCCACTATTCTGCAATTACGCGAAAAGGGGCCAGAGAAAATCTGATACTTGAAGCTTTTTTAGAAGAAATAAAAAAAACACATTGATCTGTATTTGTTATTGTTTTTTGCTGAACTATCTGCCCAATTACAAGGCCCTCACAGGCAAAAGAAGGTCTAATGAGTTCAGATTAACAAACCGTAAAACAATATAATAAAAAATTTTATACCGTTTATTATTTTTTTGCAGTATAAAGTATGTCTATCTGGTAAATAAACAAAATTAACTACTCATGTAAATATCATTATATTTTAATCATTTTGATTTTACAGATAAGTAACATTGTCTTTACAATTTTGATGCGATATAAGGTATGTGAAGTATAGAGTTACTTCAAAAAAAACGTTTAGGGATTGAGTCAACTATCAAAATATTAATTTTTAGTATTTTGGTATATAAATATTATAATAATCTGGAAAACACACATGAAAACAAAAATCTCCAAACTGGCGAATACTATTCGCTATGTCATTGCAGCATCAGCGACATTAAGTGCTGTATCTGTATCGTCTGCATTTGCACAAGAAACTAACAATGATGAACCATTTGAAAAAATTGCGGTTGTTGGCTCACGTGCCGCGCCTCGTTCAATTGCTGACTCGCCAGTACCCATAGATATTATTGGTGCTGAGGAAATGTCAAGGTCAGGTAATACTGACATGCTAGAAATCCTTAAAGGCACTGTGCCTTCTTTAAATGTTCATACGAATCCTATTAGTGATGCGGCATCCCTTGTTCGTCCTGCGAACCTTCGTGGTTTACCAGCTGACAGTACCTTAATATTAGTAAATGGTAAAAAAAGACACCGATCTTCTGTTATTGCTTTCTTAGGTGGCGGAATCAATGATGGCGCGCAAGGACCTGATATATCTGTCATACCCAGTATTGCAATAAAACAGGTTGAAGTATTACGTGACGGCGCTGCAGCCCAGTACGGATCTGATGCCATTGCCGGTGTAATGAACTTTGTACTTAAAGATGACTCTGATGGTGGTTCTTTATCAGTTCGTCATGGTGAGTACTATGAGGGAGACGGCGCATCAACCCAAGTTTCTGGTAACCTAGGTATGCCGTTTACTGATGATGGATTCGCTAACGTTAGTTTTCAATATAAAAATTCCGATGCAACTAGTCGTAGCGTGCAACGCCCTGACGCAGCGGCATTCGCTGCTGCTGGTTTGAATGTTGCTAATCCCGCACAAATCTGGGGGTCTCCTGAAATCAATGACGACATCACTATTTTTGGTAATGTTGGCTTGGATTTAGGTAACGATAAAGAATTTTATATGTTTGGTAACTATTCTGAGCGCGATGTTCGCGGTGGGTTTTATTATCGTAATCCTAATACCCGTGGTGGCGTTTACGGCGGTACCATCCGTAATGTTGATGGCGCGGCCACTAGAGAGCCTTTCGCTGCAGATCCAGGAAATCCAACTACTGAGGAAACAGCTGCAATTAATGCATATGCTGCCGCACCTGCAACTATATTAGTAGGTTCATTAGATGGCCTCGATCAACAATTAAATTGTCCTGTTGTGGAAATAGGCTCTAATGGATTACCGAATCAAACCGCTCTAGACTCACTTACTGCAGCCAATTGTTTTGCATTTAATCAGACTATCCCTGAAGGTTTTACACCAAACTTTGGTGGGAATATCACTGATGCTGCAATAACTATAGGCACAAAAGGTGAATTCAAAGACGGTTTTGCAGACGGTGTCTTATATGATTTAAGTGGTTCTGTGGGAAGAAATGAATCGCAGTATGTAATTTATAATACCCTTAACGCTTCTTTGGGCCCAAATTCCCCTCGCGACTTTCGTCCAGGAAAATATATACAACTTGAGAAAAACTTTAACTTCGACTTAGTTAAACGTGTAGACGCAGGTCTGTATGAAGATATGAATGTTGCGGGTGGTTTAGAATGGCATGAAGAGTCATTTGAAGTCATTGCAGGCGATGTAGCATCTTATACTGCAGGCCCACTGACTTCTCAAGGTTTCGGTATTGGTTCAAACGGTTTCCCAGGTTTCAAACCAGATGCCGCTGGTGTGACAACTCGTAGAAACTATGCTGCCTATGTCGATGTAGAAGCTCAGGTGACTGAAGACTTATTAGTGGGCGGCGCGTTGCGTTATGAAGATTATGATTCATTTGGCTCTACAACTAATTATAAAATATCGGCTCAGCTACATTTAACGGATGAGTTATCGGTACGTAGTTCAATCAGTTCTGGCTTTCGGGCACCGACTGTAGGTCAAGCCAACGTTAGTAATGTGCAAACAAGCTTGGACGGAGGAGTATTAGTTGATTCAGCCCTTTTGGCGCCGACTAATCCTATTTCAATTCAACTAGGTGGTAGTGAACTTCAGCCTGAAGAGTCGGACAGTTATACACTCGGTGGTGTTTATCAAGACGGCGATTTCTTTATGACAATCGATTACTACAATATACAAGTGTCTGATCGTCTAAGTCAGTCTGATAAAATCAACCTAACCGATGTAGATAGAGATGCACTTAGAGCAATTGAGCCAAATATAGATAGTTTTCAACAAGTCAGTTTCTTTACTAATGACTTTGACACAACGACTCAAGGAATCGATGTTGTAGCTAACTATTCAGCAGACTTATTTGAAGGCAGTTCAACCTTTAGCTTGGCGTACAACTGGAATGAAACAGAAGTCACTAAATTTTCTGATATTACAGGCGCTTTTAAAGTTAAACGCCTAGAAGAAGATTTACCTCAACACCGCGGAACATTTACTTGGGCGCAATCTTGGGAAAACGTTTCAATGTTTACACGTGCTAATTATTACGGTGAATATCAAGGTGTACATGTTGACTATGATGCAACTGCTATTACCGCCGGTTCGGCCGTAACTGTTGATTTTGAGATTAGTTACATGTTTACTGATGAAATTACAGTAAGTGTTGGTGCGCAAAACTTGTTCGATCAAGAAGCTGAAAGAATTAACATTCCTGCTGCTCAAGGTATACCCAATAACAATTGGGGCGGTGTTTATTACGAGACATCACCAATGGGCTTTAATGGTGGTTTGTACTACATAAGTGCTAACTATAACTTTTAAGTAAAATTGATAGATTAGAAGCCTCGTCAAGTACGGGGCTTTTTTATGTTTTAGAAACTGCAAACAACTATAAAGAGAATACATTTTTGTCAGATGTTACCCAAGCGGACAAACTCGTGCAAAAAGGTCACTACGCACAGGCAGAGAAGCTTTATATTCGACTACTTCAACGTGACTCACGCAACGGGCAAGCTTACCGTGGACTAGGGAAGCTTGCATTAATAGCGAACATGCCAAAAAGGGCAGTTAGTTTGTTACAAAAAGCTTGTCACCTATTAACCAATGACCCATTACCCTTTATTTATCTGGCAGACGCATTTAACAGAGTAGGCAGTGAGCAGTATTCGCTAACTGTTTTGGAACATGGTCAAAAATTATTTCCAACCTTGGCACCAATGCTTTACCAACTAGCTCAGCAGCAGTTAATGTTTGGCGACTTATTTAATGCTGAACAATCGTTTCGTAAGGTAATCGAGTTTGGAACCGACTCGATAGTATCTTTCGCGCTTCATGACTTAACCCGCTTAAAATCTTTTACCCATGAGGATGAAGATTTTGTTTTAATACAATCTAGGCTGACAAGTAATAGGCTAGATAATAAAGAGTTAATTTTACTTAATTATGCAATGGGCAAAGCCCAAGACGATATGCAGGACTATGCAAAAGCTTGGCAATATTTTGAACAAGCTAATGCGTTACAATTAACGCATTGTTCTTTTAAGACCATTGAGTTGACTAATTTTTATCGCGACGTTAAATCAACCACTACAGCTAAAACATTATCTAAAACCAGAAGCATCGGCATTGATGAGATTGTACCTATTTTCATTCTGGGTTTACCCAGATCAGGCTCAACTTTGTTGGAACAAATATTATCTAGGCATACCGATATATCAGGTGCAGGAGAATTACCTTATTTGAGCAGGGAAGTGAATGAATATTTATTCAGCCAAACACAGCATCACTATCCACATTCCATGTTGAATTTATCGGACACACAGTTGAATGATGCTGCTAACATTTATTTACAAAATATTAGCGTTCATGCTGAGGGTAAAATTTATGTCATTGATAAATTACCCGCTAATTTTCAATCAATTGGATTGATTTATAAATTATTTCCTAACGCGAAAGTAATACATCTGCAACGTCATCTACCGGATGTGGCTTTATCAATCTATAAAAATTATTTTATCGAAAATGAACCTTATTTTTGCTCATTAGAAGAGTTTAAACAATATAATCAATATTATATTGAGTTAATGGCCCATTGGAGACAGGTTCTGCCATACTTCATCCATGATC
>NZ_CAJXPA010000234.1 GCF_913058035.1 uncultured Paraglaciecola sp.
CATTGTATGAAAGCGATTAAATATACGCTCATGCAACAGAACGCGATCATCGGGCAGCAGACCTAAAGTAATCACCGTGAATTCATCAAGAAATTTAGGTTTAGCATCAGCGCGATGCTGTTGATGGCGATATTGCGTCATGGTGATACCGCTGTCGCGAAACACCTCTAGCGCCCTCGATATTCGTTGCGAGTGGTTTGGATGTAATTTCGCCGCGTACTCAGGGTCGATAGCTTTTAACTGCTCATGCATGGCCGGCCACCCCTGTGCGGCGGCCTCTGCTGTAATTGCTTGTCGAATAGCTGGGTTGGATTCTGGCATATCAGCCAAGCCATCCACTAGTGACTTAAAATACATCATGCTGCCTCCCACTAGCAGAGGAATTCGACCTGCGTTGGCAATTATCGTTATCTCGACCTTGGCGTCACGACAAAAGCTTGCAGCCGAATAGGGCTCCGCCGGATCGCAGATATCAATCAGTCGGTGAGGATATGCGGCCAGCTCTGACAGCGTAGGTTTAGCCGAGCCAATATTTAGCCCCTGATACACTAGGGTCGAGTCGACGCTTATAATATCCACCGGTAATAATTTACTGAGTGCCATCGCCACATCGGTCTTACCCGATGCAGTGGGGCCCATCAACATGATCAATAGTGTCTTAGGAGCGGCTGTTGTCATAAATAATTATAAAGTCTTGAGAGGCATCAACAAAGAATATTAAACAGAAGTATATATGAATGATAACGATTTTTTTGTAAAAAAATTGCCTTTTCTGCAATAGTCGACCTGATAATAGAAACAGCAATAACCAATGGTCTACATTATTTATATTGCTCATTTTGGATAGTTTATAAAATTTAGAAAACCACATTCTCGACAATTAAACTTACTAATCGTAACCCAAAAATTGGGACCAATTATTTCATATAGTTGACTATTGATAGAGTTTAGTATAAATTCGGAAAATACGGAAAGAATGGGATGGGTAGAAAATTAATGAGTGCAATTAAATGTATCAAACCTCTAAGTTAAAAGTGACACACTGCTCATCAAAGCAAGCTGCCAGTTTGTTAGAGGTGACAACTCGCACCATACAACTATGGTCAGAATCAGGAATTTTAAAAGCTTGGAAAACAGCTGGGGGCCATAGGCGATTCAATCTAGAGGAAATCGAAGCTTTTAAGGCACAACTTAAGAAAAATACTAATGACTCCGGCGATCAGAGACTAACTCGTGTTTTAGTCATAGAAGACGAGCCCGATTTAATTGTGTTGTATAAAATGACAATTGAAGGCTGGAATTTACCCATTATTTTGAAAACAGCTACAGATGGTTTTGAGGGATTAATACAAATAGGATCTTGGAAACCAGATGTTGTTATTACGGATATTCAAATGCCAAATATAAATGGCATACATATGTTGCAAGCACTTTCTAAATTGGAATCTTTCAACGATATGGTGATTATGGTTGTTTCAGGACTATCAAAAGCAGAGATTGATCAAAAAGGGGGATTGCCAGCGGGGATACCTCTTTTCACTAAACCTATTCCTTTTGATGAAATCGAAAATATTATCAATCAGCAATGCGAATCAATATCAGCCCGTCTATAAATATTAATAAATTGTTCGTCATAATTTTATTGTAATTCAATAGTGGTGTTTCGATTTTTGATTTCACTTTTAGGTATTTCTTAATTTTTCAAAAATTTAAGTTACAAGGATATTGTTATTACTAGGCAGATAGCTAAATATAGTTTTGCATGCTTGAAGTGTGCAATTTAATAAGGTGTAAAATTACAGTAGAGCCCAGTTATAGTTTAAATGGGCAACGTTCAGGACATACATGAATACCAATTACGGAACCAATTCGTGTCTCTAAATCAAATCTTCAAACACTTACTTAAATACTTACTCAAATCCTGTTCTGGTTTAATAACAATTTGCTCGCCACCTTCAAATACCACTCCATCCAATTCACCCTTCAAGACCAAAGATTTCCCTTGTAACAACAAGGCTGTACCCTCACGAATTCCAATTACCGGAATATTAGGATTTAACATACAAAACTCTTCGATACGCTGTGCGCGCGTTTCGCCATTATGGCCAGGGGTTTGGTAGTCGGTGTAATGAGGATTAAGCTGAAAAGGTAAGAAGTTAAGAGCATCAAAACTAGGTGGTTGTATTATGGGCATGTCGTTAGTGGTGCGGATACTATTGCTGCAAATGTTTGAGCCTGCACTCCATCCCACATATGGTATGCCTCTATTAACTTGGCTTTTTATTACACAAATCAAGTCTTGTTGATAAAGTTGGTTTAGTAAGTTAAATGTATTTCCGCCACCTACTAATATGGCTTGAGCGTCTTCTAATGCTTGCTGAGCGTTGGGGAATTGATGAATGCCATTGACTTGATAGTCGGGTAGGGCGTTTTGTACTTTTGCCGTGTAATCATCCCAACTCACCGACACACCAGCAAATGGGATAAAGAGTAGTTCTTCTATGTTAGGTAAATATTGCGTCAACAAAGGGATGGTATGTTGAAGATAAACTTCATTCCCCACGATTGAGCTGCTGAACATTAATATACATCTTGGAGCATTCATTTTAAATTAAAACCGTTTATCACTAGACGCGCAATTATAGACATATAGAATGCTTTGCATAGGTAAAACCTTTCAGTAAAATATTAGGAAAAATAATGACAGTTAATACAACTTCAGTACTTTTTGTTTGTTTGGGTAATATTTGTCGTTCACCCAGTGCTGAAGCGGTCTTTAAGAAAAAATCGGCTGATGACGGTTTGACTATTGAAATTGACTCTGCGGGAACGGCTGGATATCACAATGGAGCTGCGCCAGACAAACGTTCACAAGCTGTGGGTTTGGAAAAGGGATACAGTTTTAAAGGCTTAAAATGTAGAAAGGTGGTCGAACAAGATTTTGAAAAATTTGATTATATTCTTGGTATGGATAACGATAACGTTGCTAATCTTCTAAAAGCTTGCCCTGAAGAATTTAAACACAAAGTCTCGTTATTATTAAGCTTTAGTCAATCTGAGGAGCAACAGGTGCCTGATCCTTATTATGGTGGTAGACGTGGTTTCGAATATGTTTTAAACCTGATTGAAGAAGGGGTTGACGGTTTAATTAAACATCTTAAATCCAGTAGGTCATAAGTTATTGATTTAAATTTCAAGAATAAACACGTTAGTGATTGAAATTTCCAGTCATACCCTCTAAATTCTCGTCCCAGTTTGTCGGTTCACAGTTTAACCGACCACCTTATATTTATTTTACAAGGAAAAATCGTGAGTCATTGGCAACCAGATAGTTGGCGTTCAAAGCCTATTTTGCAACAACCTACCTATGAAGATAAAAAACACCTTAAACAGGTTGAAGATACACTTGGGGGTTATCCTCCATTGGTATTTGCTGCCGAAACTCGATCTTTGTATAAGCAGTTAGGTGCTGTAGCAGAAGGAAAGGGGTTCTTGTTACAAGGTGGTGATTGCGCTGAATCTTTTGATGAGTTTAATGCGCCAAAAATTCGCGATACTTTCAAAGTCATTTTGCAAATGGCTATAGTGCTGACCTATGCGGGCCGCTGCCCAGTAGTAAAAGTGGCTCGTATGGCAGGACAGTATGCTAAGCCTCGTTCTGGGGATTTTGAAACCATTAATGGCATCTCACTGCCTAGTTATCGCGGTGATATTATTAACAGCTTTGAATTTACTGAAGCATCGCGTAGACCTGATCCTCAACGGATGATAGAGGCCTATCATCGTGGTGCGTCCACTTTGAATTTATTACGTGCTTTTGCACAAGGTGGATTGGCCGATTTACATGAAGTTAATCGCTGGAATATGGCTTTTGTGGAGAATAATCCTTTAAAAGACCGTTATCACGATCTGGCTTCTCGCATTCAAGATTCATTAGAATTTATGAACGTTATGGGAATTAACTCCACTAACACACCAACCTTGCATGAAACTAGTTTGTATACTTCTCATGAGGCTTTGTTACTCAACTATGAGCAAGCTTTAACTCGGGTCGACACACTAACGGGTAATTGGTACAACTGTTCGGCGCATATGCTGTGGATTGGTGAGAGGACTCGTCAACTTGACCATGCTCACTTGGAGTTTTTCCGCGGAATTCATAATCCTATTGGTGTGAAAGTAGGCCCGAGCATGCAGGAGGATGAATTAATTCAGCTGATTGATGCACTCAACCCAAATAATGATGCGGGTCGCCTTACATTGATTACCCGCATGGGCGCAGATAAACTTGAGCACAACTTACCCAAGCTTTTACGCCGAGTTAAACAAGAAGGTCGCAAAGTAGTGTGGAGTTCTGATCCCATGCATGGCAATACCTTCAAAGCTTCAAGCGGCTATAAAACTCGTAACTTCGATGCTATTTTACGTGAAATACAGCAGTTCTTTGCTGCACACGAAGCCGAAGGTACACATGCAGGTGGTATTCACTTAGAAATGACTGGCCAGCATGTGACTGAATGTACAGGTGGGGCTTATGAAATCAGTGATGACGATTTAGCTCAAGCTTACAAGACACAATGTGACCCGCGATTAAATGCTGATCAAGTATTAGAAATGGCGTTTCTTGTGGCTGACCGTTTACGTAAAGCCTAAACGACTGGAACTTGCCGCTTTGTGATGTGCTTAATTGCATAGCGGCTGTTTTAAATGATAATACGATGATTGTTAATACTTGCATCATTTGGTTTGGTAGCAATAAACAATCTGCAAATATTGAAAATATTGAAAATATTGAAAATATCGAAAATATCGAAAATATTGAACCTAATCTTAAGCCTGTATTTTTTGAGCGTCTACACAAAATAGGTTTTGTTGCAGGTCAAGCCATTTGGTGTCTTTATCGCAACCCTTTAAAAAGACCTTTAGTTCTTCAGGCTAGTAATTATGAGTTCTCGTTAAAACAAAGCATTGCTAATCGCATTAATATTAGTGTGGCTTAATACTCATATTCGAGATTTTTAATTTAGCTGTTGGCAACATAAAGTAGTTATTACCGAAGATTGTTTTAAGACCCATCCATGTCACACCATTTTAATTCTGAAAGGTATTTAATAAAGTATCATTTTGGTTGTCAAATCTAATATGGAAAAATCCGACTGCTTGATTAACTAAAAGTATGTGCCAAAAAGTGGCTAACTTTCTTGGCATGACGATTGAATTAAAAAGTGGCAAATTTGACGAATATTAGTTAATTAACTTTCGCGGTTCTTATTCAATAAGATTGTTGTTATGGCTTGGTAATACTGGTTTCATTTTTAGCTCTCGAGGTATTTGTTGGAGACCTAGTTATTTTATTTGGCGTT
>NZ_CAJXPA010000235.1 GCF_913058035.1 uncultured Paraglaciecola sp.
ATTCTCTTCGTGGGCAGTGTAAGATAGTTATAAGAGACAGATGCAACGCTTCCTCCAAAAAAAAAGTGAATGATAAAATATGGTTCCTTTATATCGGCTTTAATGTGGGAGCCATATTTCTGAGCTTCTTTTTTATGAGATATAGTGATTAATTTCTACGGTAGTTATTAAAAGCATTGATTATCAATACTCAATTGCAAAACTTAATTCGTTCTCTCAACACATCACATCAAATAATACTTCGATTTCATTTAAACCAAACTAAGCATAATTTATGAAAGATATGTTTGTATTTATTACCTTTGGACTAATAGTCGGTTGTAAGAAGCTTTCCTACGCACTCACTGTTGTCAGTTACGTCAAGTTAATATTTCCCAAATTCAAGACCATTGAATAGATCACGGGTAGCGTTTAATCTTCTTAAGTGACAAAAGGCGCAGTGAAGCTTAAAAATAATTATAACTCAAAATAAAAGTGTCTGATTAACAGACCATAAAAGCTAAGGATATTGTATGAGCCAACCAAAGATGGCTGAAACCAGTAACTACCGTACGTTTGTATTATGGCTTCTCACGTTAGCCTATATATTTAGTTTTATTGACCGCCAAATTATGGGCGCTTTATCCCCAAGCATTAAAGCCGACCTTGGATTTGAAGACTGGCAATTAGGCCTTCTCAAAGGCTTTGGCTTCGCTTTACTTTACACTACCGTTGGCATACCAATCGCATGGTTGGCTGACCGTTATAGCCGAACCAAGATCATTAGTATCTCGGTTTTTTTCTGGAGCTTATTTACGGCGCTCACAGGCATGGCTAATAGTTTCACAAGCATGCTTATCGCCAGAACAGGTGTTGGTATTGGTGAAGCAGGTGGTTCGCCCCCCTCGCACTCAATAATTTCAGATTTATATCCAAAAGAGAAACGTGCAAGTGCGTTGGGCGTTTACTCGCTAGGCATTCCGATTGGCATCGCTTTTTCTTATATCCTAGCCGGTATCTTAGTTGAAACTCTTGGTTGGCGCGGAACTCTCGTTGCACTGGGAGTCGCCGGAGTCATTTTGGCGTTAATTATTTCGCTGGTGGTACGTGAACCTAAACGTGGTCAAATGGAAGGTGATAATTTTATTTTAGAGCCCGTTAGCATTAGTGAATCTATAAAAACCTTAGCTAAAATTCCTAGCTGGTGGGCCATGTGTATGGGGATTGCGTGGGTCAGTTTCGGAGGTTATGCCGTGGCTAACTGGGGAGTCGATTATATTGTTCGCTTTCTTCCAGAATATGCCCCTGGAGTTGGCAATGGTAAGTTCCGTTGGTTAATGTTGATGCTTGGTCTGGTTCACTTAGTAGGTTACGGTGCCGGCACCTATTATGGCGCTGTAATAACCGAAAAATTAGCTAAAAAGAATATTAGTGCTTACGGTTGGTTGCCAGGCGCTGTGCTAATAGTAGGCGTTCCCGCCCTTATCGGCGCATTTTGGGTGCAAAACATATATCTTCATTTAGTGTTGATTACTATATATCTTGTTTCTGCAGGTGTTTATTTAGGCCCAAGTTTTGCTGCAGCTCAAACACTGGCCCCGATTAATATGCGAGCAATGTCGACAGCATTATTCTTTTTAATATTGAACCTTATCGCCCTGGGTGGAGGCCCAACTTATATCGGTTTAGCAAGCTCTGCATTAACAGAGCAGTACGGTGAAGTGCATGCTTTACGCCTATCGCTCACTTCATTAATTGTCCCTTATATCCTTTCTATCATTGCATTCTTTTGGGCTGCTAAAACGTTACCAAAAGACTGGGCTGAAGCTGAAGCTCGCAACGAGAAGATGGTGAGTAATAACAAATCCACATCGACTTGAACTAATTGACTTATTAGTCCCTTGATATCGCGACAGTAAGCAGTAAAAGTTGGCATATTAAAAAGTGAAAATATGTTGTGTTGTTTAGGCTAATTTCGAAACAAAGCATTTTACATTTAGGAAAGTTGGTAAAACAAAATATCTGTATTAGCGATGATGACACGTAAAAAAATTAAAATAACTTATGGTCATTTGAACATGATGAAATTTTAGTTGTAGCTAGCCTGTTGGAGTCTTGTAAATTGTGCCTGATTTGCTTAGTTGCTTAGTTGCTTAGTTGCTTAGTTGCTCTGGGGCTATAATAAATACCGGCTAAAGTGCACGTTAATTTAGGACATACACATAGGCATAACTTTACTCAATCTAGGTCTGTTGTATAGGTAAGAAATAGTGTTTATGATTAAATTTACGTATATTAAAATGGAAAATGTTTATGCATGAGATTGACACAGATTATTTGATTGTTGGCGCGGGTGCACTTGGCTTATCTTTTGCGGATTCGTTACTTGAACATGGCGACGGACATATTACTTTCGTCGATCAACATCCCAAGCCTGGTGGGCATTGGAATGTTGCTTATCCGTTTGTAACTTTACATCAGCCTAGTGCGACCTATGGGCTCAATTCGATGAGTCTTAGCGATGATCTTATGGATACTGATGGTCCCAATAAAGGTTTTTATAAGCTCGCTACGGGAACGCAAGTATTGGGTTATTTTGAGCAAGCGATGCAGCAACGTTTTATTCCGAGCGGGCGTGTTAGTTATTATCCCATGTCAAAGTATCAAGAGGGTGCTGGCGGCGAACACAATATTGTGTCAAGTATTTCTGGTAAGAAAACCCGCGTAAATGTTCGCCGTAAACTGGTCGATGGCAGTGTTTGGACTGCGTCTGTTCCTGCCACTCACAAACGTAAGTTTGAGATTACTGATGGCGTACGTTTGACCACTCCAGGCAAACTTCCCGACGCATGGCTAACCGATGCTAAGGTACCTGGGCATTACGTTATAATGGGTGGAGGAAAGACCGCCATGGACGTAGGTGTTTGGCTCATAAACATGGGTGTCGAAGCATCGAGTATAAGTTGGGTTCGCCCTCGTGAAACGTGGTTGATAAACCGTGCCTCTACTCAGCCAGGCTCAAAATTTGCCGAAAACAGTATTGGTTGGCAGTTAGAACAAATGCGCATTGGCGCTACGGCAACAAGCGGCGACGAAATCTTTCTACATTTAGAAAAACATGGTCATATGTTTCGACTAGACCAGAGTAGTCTGCCAAGCAAGTTTCATTTTCCGACGATTTCTCAGGGCGAAGTTGATTTACTAAGACAAATCGAACATGTAATTAAAATTGGACGCGTTAACTTAATTGAACCAGGAGTTTTACATGGGTCAGATGGCGATGCCGAAGTCCCAGCGGATTCGTTGTTCATTGATTGCACTGCAACGGCAGCAAAGCGAGCTGCTGTATCACCAATATGGCAAGGTGACCGCATCGTACCTGCAATTTTGCAGGTACCCTTGGTCTCACTTAGTGCAGCAATTGCTGGATTCATTGAGGCAACATTTGACACCAATGAGGAAAAGAACGCCCTCGCCATGCCAATACAAATGACAGATACACCCGCAGATTATCCGCAGGCAATGTTAGGTAATGTGATGAATCGTATGCTTTGGTCAAAGAACCCAGCCATCATGAGTTTCTTGAACACTGCTCGACTTGATCCTGCTCAGCGAATAAAGAGTGTAATGGCCGATGTCACTGAGGATGTAAGACATGACGCAGGTCAGATACGTAACGCAACTATTGCCGCACTACCCAATTTAAAGAAGTTAATGGTAGAAAATCTTATGGCTGGGAATAAAGCGGCTGACTGAGCAATTCAGCCTTTCAAGCTGTAAATATGTAGATTATCCCTGACAAGTTATGAAAGGGATAATCTTTTAAAAATACTAGAAAGTACTTTTACCAACAAACATTATTAGACTCAAATACAATTTGTCGACACTTATCCAACGTTGTCAAGATGATTTTCCTAATCCATTTGTGTCGATAAATTAAATCCTTCTACTTAAATTCTGAATACTCCAGTAACAAACCTACCAAGTACTAATGCTAATGAAAGCTAAAATAAGAATAAATGTAATGTTACGAAATAAAGCCATTTCTGCTGTGGTCACGAGGACACTATAAGATGTCACACCGCCAACCTTGCTGACTTCTAATACCCGAAGTCATTCTTTGTTTTATTAGTGTTTAGGACGAACCAGTACGAGGACTGTAAATCGGTTTTAATGTGACTGACACGTCCATTTAACTTTTGAAAATAATCAAATAATATCAGTTGATATCAGTTTTAACGAGCAGCCTATTTCTTTTGAGGCAAAACAATAGGCTGAACTCATATGTCAGAAGTGATGAATGGCCCTTGTGATATAGAGACACTAAAACAATGCGTTTGCGGAATAACGGAGGAATATAAACACTTTTATGCGAGGATAAATAAGAAGGTTTAAAAATAATTTGAAGTACTAACGAATTAATGAAGGTCCAAACTGTATGACAGTCGCTCATATTCTGTCATTCCATTATTTTGCTAAATAAGCTTTTTTTTGAACTGTTTTATAGTCTTAGGTAACACTATGCTGAGAGTAATAGACTCCACCCATTGATATTATGACGCTAAAAAACAGGCTGAGGAGGCGCTATAAAGAAGCACTCCTATTCACTCTAAAATGAGTAAATAGGAGTGCTACGGGTAATCATTTATTAGGTTTTATCTATTTTCGAATATTAGAAATGCGAAACCTAACATACGATCATTACATTTCATAAAAGGCATCTACTAAGGCACCTACTTTTACTTCATTGACAACGGTATTATTGTTGAGAAGCGCTTCAATAGAAGCTCTATCTTCTTCTGTAGCGTTGCCATAACGATCTGCAGATGTGACTGAACCTTCAAAAGACTCGCTATCATTATGAAGACTTATGTATAGATCTTTGTTATTGACTAATTCTTCAAGGCTGTTAAAAAAGCTCTCGTATTCTGCTTCTGATGCTTCGGCTAACTTAAAGTTAAACTCAAAGCCTAAGATAGCCCAATCACCTAAATACATTTTTTTCTGAAGACGTCTGTTTCTGCTCGGTTGCTCTGACATTTTATTACCTGTAAAAGTTAAGATGGATTAAACCATTACTCATATCGAGGACGCACTGGTCGATACTAAATGGTTAGCGCGCGCATACTATCAGTTTTTGTAAATTTGTTTTGAAAGAATAATAAAAGTTACTCGAAGTTCGATTGTGAAGCTGTAAATGAAGAATTATGGTGTAGTGTTTGAGCGTTTTTTGAGCATTATCTGAGAATTGTATGAACCACAATAAAGGTATAAATGCCCTAAAAAAACAGGTATTAAAAACTTAAAAGTAGGGCGTACACAGCTTTCATCAATTTTAATCTCGCACCGAAATAATAAACATGTATAGCTGAAACACTG
>NZ_CAJXPA010000236.1 GCF_913058035.1 uncultured Paraglaciecola sp.
AAGCAGACTCGGCTGAACAGCGACAGAGTAGAAAGAATTTCAAAAATGGACGAGAGGGTCATTCTGGTGTTAGTGTCGTCCAGTTCCTATACAGCAAAAGAAAGCGTGCCCTTGGCACGGGAGGATCATGCGAGCAGGGAAAGTCACGCTAACAATGAGTATTATAAATACGGGCAATTAGCATATTTATAGAAGGCGGCGGCCTCGCAGCTATGCGGCATTGCCGTACTCCGGACGGTCAGGGTAGGATGGCTACGAATAGTGCGTTTGTTTTGCCTATACTCTTGAGCAAGGCATGACGAATAAAAATGTTGTCAAGTTGAGTTCTAAAAATCTACAAAAACCTAAGGTTATCTTATCTCAATTTGAATCCTTGCCTGTTAAGGTCATGAAACAAGCTGGAATACGCTGTTTTCATGACTATTTGAAAGAAACAGAAAAGCAAACCAGCGAATATGAGCAACTAAAGGAGTTAGAAATACAATATGGTTCAGTTGAACCATATTTATGGTTGGGCAAATACTTTTTAATTATTGCTCAAAAAGATAATCAATGATGAGTTGTATTACTCAGCCAATAGTTTTTCAATATCTTGGAGCATCTCAGCAGGTTTAGTGGTGGACGCATAACGTTTAGTTACTTTGCCTTGTTTATTGACTAAAAATTTAGTGAAGTTCCATTTAACCGTTTTACTGCCCATCAAGCCAGGCGCCGCTTCTTTTAAATATTGATATACGGGTGCAGTGTTTGAACCATTCACTTCAATCTTCTTAAATAATGGAAAATTGACATTAAAGTTTAGACTACAAAATTCTTGAATTTCGGCATCTGCACCGGGTTCTTGGTGACCAAACTGGTCACATGGAAAACCAAGGACTTCTAAACCTTGCGGTTCAAATTGTTTATACAAGCTTTGCAACCCTTCATATTGCGGTGTAAACCCACATTTACTGGCAGTGTTAACTATTAACAAAACTTTACCTTGATAGTCTTTAAAATTTATATTTTCGCCATTATTTAATATGGCATCAAACTGATATATGGTATCCGACATAAATATTCTCTTTGTAAATACGAGTATTATATATTGTCATTACCTAGCCGTGTTTCAACTATTTAAGTTAATAATTTTAAATTAGGGCAAGCCTTAACAAAGGAAAGTAAATTGGTACAAAAAATAGCGTTTATTGGATTAGGTGTTATGGGGTACCCCATGGCTGGACATTGTAAAAAAGTGGGCTTCGACGTTACGGTGTTTAATCGTACCACCCAAAAAGCTGAAGCTTGGGTAAATGAGTTTAGGGGTAAATTTGCATTAACCCCTAAACTAGCTTCACAGCACGCTAATATTATTTTGTTATGTGTTGGTAATGATGATGACCTACGTTCCGTAATGTTAGGTGAAAACGGGGTATTGGCCGGCGTAAATACTGGAGATATAATTGTTGATCATACTACTGCTTCAGCACAAGTAGCCCGTGAAATGGAAAAGTTATGTACCGAAAAAGGTGTTGGGTTTTTAGATGCGCCAGTATCTGGTGGGCAAGCGGGTGCTGAAAATGGTCAGTTAACGGTAATGTTAGGTGGTCATCAAACACACTATGATGCTGTTGAGCCTGTTATTAATTGTTATGCAAAATTCAGTCAGTTACTTGGTGATGTAGGAAGTGGGCAACTGGCTAAAATGATGAATCAAATTTGTATTGCTGGAACAGTACAAGGACTAGCTGAAGCGATCAATTTTGGAGAAAATGCTGGTTTAGACTGCCATGCGGTTATCGATGTTATCTCAAAAGGTGCAGCACAATCCTGGCAAATGGAAAATCGATTTGAAACAATGCTTGCAGGTAAGTTTGATTTTGGGTTTGCTGTTGATTGGATGCGTAAAGACTTAGATATCGCCTTAAATGAAGCAAAAAGAAATGGAACTACGTTGCCCTTAACCGCATTAATTGACCAGTTTTATGCTGATGTTCAAAAAATGGGGGGAGGGCGATGGGACACATCTAGTTTATTAACCAGGTTAAAAAATTAAATATAGTTTAGAAAATTATATCAGTGGCTCAAGGTGCCACTGATGATCTTGAAAACTGACTTTCGTCTTGTCGTACTCTCTTTCAGCTCGCCAAGTGCGTTTGTTCAGTTTAGCTACAACACCCGGATACAATCTTTTGTTACTGATAAGTTGAATATTGGTTTGGTACTCTTCTTTAGCGTCATGCATTTCCTTCGCTTTACTTTCGAGCCATTCCATCAACTGTATTTCATTTTGAAACAACTGGTTGGCTTCGTCCACTCGCTCTTGCATATTTTTTGGAATTTGTTTTCCTTTAATCATAGTCATACGAACAGAATGTCTATCGTTGTTTTGCTTCACTTGCTTTAAAAGCTCATCTAGCGTGTCTTTACGCTCTAACAAAATATTAAAACCGTCACTAAAATCGATACTTAAATTACTACCAGAAACGGCACCTAGAGTACCTGCTATGATTTTATTTTGGCATTTGATGGTACAAGCAAAAATATTTCCATTAGGGTTATCTATATTTCCAATAGTAACCTTACCTTTGCAATTTATTCGGCTGTAGGCTAATTGTCTGCCAACGTTAACATCACCAACGCAGTTGATATCTAAACCTTGACCATGTTGCACATAAATGCTGCCTTTAGAGATTAAATTAGTACTATATTCAGTGCCATTTTCATTCACTTTGCCCATGGCACCTTGAGTAATAATGATATCTCCGCCAGCATGAATGGTTGCAGATTCTACATATCCATTTACTGTGACATCACCAGAAGCAAAAATAACCATTTTTTCAGTAACGTCACCATTAACTAAAACGGATCCATCGTAGTCAATATTTCCACTACCTACATTGACACCTTTGGAGTTAAAAATATCATCAACCCACATCTTTTGGTCTTTAAATTTTGGCATTCCAGATATATCTGAAATCAACAAGTTTTCATCACTATCACTAACAACCGCACCATCACCAGGACTGAATTTAATCCAGTCACCTGGTTTAGCTTCAATCACATCACCCTCAACTGTATAACCATATCTGCCTGCAGTAGGCGGTATTCTTCGTAAAAGTTCTGCCCCCTGTCGCACACTTATAATCGAGCCTAAATTACGCATATCGACACGAGTTAGTCCAACTTTTTGCGGCTGTAGGATCCTATCTAGGGCATTTTGTACTAGAGGTTTCAAATAAGAAGGTTTTCCAGCCCTAGGTGGTAAGCCTTTTGATATGAGCTCTTCAAAAATTTCGCCTGAATCACCCTGAGTCCATCGTTCAACCAAGCTTGATAGACGTTTTTGACTGATCCCACGTTTTATACCTGCCAAACCTAACTCATTTAACAATGAAGTCACTGTGACGGGCTTACCTGCATATCCAGATGTAATGGTTAAATAAGCAGTTAAATGGTCCTCAGTAATTCTACATTTTATTTCGGTGTCCCTTCGCTCACCAATACGAAGTTCAATTATTTCAGATTTATTATCTTTGATTGCAGACTTATAATTGTTAATAATTTCAATAATGCTTGCATCAAAAATGAAAAAATATTTAAACGTACTTTTTTTAATAAATTGATGAAGCGCGGCAGCTTCAATATCTTTGGCAAGACCAGGATTGATTGTCATGTCCAAGTATTGATCTGTGTCATCAACTTTTAATTTTATGCCAAGCATTATATCGCCTTTAATTAAGTCATCACATATAGAAATGTGGTTTTAAGTAAGCCAGAATATTTATTTATTAATCGGCTCACCGTTAAGTTACATGAATCATTAAACACCGCATACAACTAATACTTTAAACAATATAGAATTTCAGGCGTTAAAAAATATGATTGTATTGTTATAAGCTCTCCACAAAATTGTAGAGGGCCTTTAATATGGATAACTTATCTGGGTTACGTGCATATTCAATGCTTAATTGTTCGAGCTGTACTAAAAACGCAGGCAATTTAATACTTGCAGGTGAGGTATCATCGAAAAACTTAAAATGTCGATAACGTTGCCATCGTTCAATTTCAGACGCTGATAACGACTGAGGTACATTACGAGCACGGTATCTAAATAATAGCGCATTAAGACGGTCGTCTTCAAAAGGAAGAGAAAGCTCTGTCAGGTCCTGTGCACTAGACATGACAACCTGATTCATCAGCTCTTTATCGCTTGACGAAAAAAATCCACCTGAGTAAAGAGCGTGTTCTGGGTCAACAGAATTAGGCTGTTTTTTTTGAGCGTAGACCTCTTGCAATTTATCAAGGCAATGTAAGTTAGCTTTTATTTTCTGTAAATTTTGTAAACACAATTGTCTGTCAACCCCCAAACGTAGAGCATTTTCAGCGCTTAGAGTCTTGGCGGGTGCTATTACAGGACATTTATTAATATGTAATAATTTAATTGGTAAACGTTGCTCGTTTTCTTCTAACATTGCGTTAGGTGTGTATAACTTTTCTATTATTTCATCAACTGTCAGCGTGAATAAAGGACTAGGATCCAGCGCTAAGTTAAGAACAATCACCGCATTTTTATTCGATGGATGCATGCCGACAGGCACAATCCAAGTACAGCATCCGTGTGAAGATGAAATTTTTGACGAAATATGGACTAAGGGTGTTAATTGTTCATGGTCAATTTGTTCTAATACTTTTCTTTTATTCCTCAACGTAAACAGATAATCGAATAGTTTGGGTTGACGTTCTTTAATTAATTTCGCGACAGCAATAGTTGCGTACACATCAGACATTGCATCGTGTGCACCATGATGTTGAATGTTGTTGGCCTTGGTCAAATCTTGTAACTTAAAACTGGGTAACCCCTGCTCATTTAAAGGCCAAGTTATGCCCTCAGGTCTTAGGGCATAACACGCTCTTGCCAAGTCAATAATATCCCAGCGGCTATTGTCGTGTTGCCACTCCCGTGCGTAAGGATCATAAAAGTTTCGATATAACGTGTAACGCGTAATTTCGTCATCAAAACGTATGTTATTAAAACCAGCAACACATGTATTGGGCTCTGAAAACTCTTTAAGGATCTTGGCGATGAAGTCTCGCTCGGGCATTCCTTCTTTTAATGATCGTTGCGGTGTGATGCCTGTGACTAAACAAGCTTGAGGAACGGGCAGGCAATCACTAGCAATTTGGCTAAAAATCATCAAAGGTTCACTTATTATGTTCAAGTCTATGTCTGTGCGGATACCAGCAAACTGACAAGGAAAATCTTTTTGTGGATTAGCCCCCCACGTTTCATAATCGTGCCAGTAGATTGATGGCTTATCCATAACTATCCTATGTGGTCATATGGAGAGAGAGGATGATTACTAAGCC
>NZ_CAJXPA010000237.1 GCF_913058035.1 uncultured Paraglaciecola sp.
CCCACAGCCTCGCTTGCTGACTCAATACCCAAAAGGCCAGATTGACACTCAGCTAATGTAATCATTTTATTAGCTTCTTCTGCGTAACCGTTGTCATTCTTTTTGAGTTTAGATGTGAAGATAACCGCATAATATGGTGTTTTTGGTGTGTTAGCTAAATGAGGCATCGAAACTCTTTGATATATAACGAGGTTATAGAATTTTTTTTAGAAAAACAGTCTCAAAAATCATTAAAAATCAAGCCTCAAAATACGATAACACGTGAAATTTGAGGCAATACCCTACCAAAATGACTTTACAGGCTCTACTGATGTTAATTTCATCCGTCATCTTCCACTTTGGAGAAATTCTATAGTCTCAAAGCCGTTCTAAAGGAATCAATTTTTGGTTATAAGGTTAAGGCACCAAACCTAACCAATTGTTTTAATCTCGTTTAAGTGCCTTGTATATGCTTTATATTACGCATTTTTAGAACAAACTCATCTAATTCAGAAATCGAACTTATCACATAAATAGACTTATCCGTCGATGCTGCTTTTAATTTTTGTAAGAACCCATCATTCCAAAATTTTGGACACAGTTTTAATGTTTTATAGCTTTGTAAGCTACCTTTTAAAATAGAACTGCCATCTGGCCAACCTTCAGGCTTAATAATCAAGCCTTTTAGGAGTCGCTTTGTTACTAAGTAATAACTGACAAAATAAGGTAGGTCTATATAGATCAATGTATCAGCTGCCTTTAGTCGCTTATTAAATGGCTCAATTAAATCGAAGCCATCAATGATCCAACTATCTGACGACAGCATAACTTCATGTTTGCTATGGTACGTTTTCAGATCGACCTGTTCCCCATTTTTTTCATATAGAATTGAATCTAATTGATACAATGGTATGCCTGTCATTGATGCTAGATCTTTACTCAAAATGGATTTACCACTGCCAGGTTTGCCGAAAACGGCTATTTTTTTCATACTACCTCCAATAACTAAGAATAATCCCATGAGGCAAAAATAGAAAATCCGCCTCTTGGGCGGATTTGACAAATTATAAACGCATCAAAAATCCCACCATTCCTTCGGAGTGATGATAATTCGAGATATCGGTTGCATAAAATTTATGTCCATAAATCATCCTGTTCGATGGGCATATTAATGTCAACGACTAAGTGAATAAATAGTGTTAGCGATAGCATATAACGAGGCTGGGTGTTTGGGTCAGTTCTTTGAGGTCAAGTCGCTTTTTTAAAAATCAATTAAATTAAGCATTCAGTTTCAAGCATAAACTTTGATTCTACACGGCACCGCCGTCGAATTTAATGGGTAGCTTTACTTATCGAACCGATATTATTCAGACCTACGGGGGCAAGAGCGCTTGATTTAAACGGCTCTTGACCCCGCAGATTAGTTGGAGGTGAGTGAATTGGATCTGCAGTTTGCTGTTCGCTAAGTTCTTAATACGCTGTGCGCACTAAGATTATTCATTTCATTCACTTATGTGCTTCGCACATGGCATCCATGTCTTTTACAAACGAATTCCTTCGTTCAACTTACTTTTTACCTACAGCCGCAAAAAGTAAGCAAAAAGGGCCGCTCGAGGGCAATGCTCTTTATTCGATTATTTTGTGAATCAAGCAGGTCGTTTGCATTTGCTCCCGGCAAGCGGAAGCCGCCCTTAACAAACTCAATTAGTATCCCGCGCGGCGACCGAATGCTAATTGCCCTACTGAATTCACATAGTAATCGGCAAGCTTTGAGTCAAGGGTAGGTCACAAGCATCGGCTTTGCCGACTGGGAGTTTTAGGTTGCTTCGTAATTAATTAACGTGGATGTCTTGTTAATTTGTTTGTTAATTTGTCAGACAAGTCTGTTTGAATAAAAGCCGTTCATCATCATAAACAAAGCTGGTTTGCACAACAGTGGGAGGCGCTTGTTTTGAATTCTGAATTACGTGGAAACAGTTGAGTAATAGACGAAAAATAGCCGACTTTCACTCCCTTAAGAATATAAAATAGAAGATGTCAATATGGAAAATATAAGGCATCATGTATTTTGATTTTAGGAAAAATGACGTTTTATTTTACCTATACTCAAAATGAATGACTCAATAATCATGCTTAGATAAAAATCTATTTAAAAAGGGTATCGACTTATGCATTATTCCATAATAATTCCTGCTTATAATGAAGAGGAACTGCTGCCTCAAACTTTGGAAGCAATTGATAAAGCGATGGCAGGCATTAGTCATTACTCTGGTGAGGTTGTGGTCACAGATAATAATTCTACCGACCGAACTGCAGCTATAGCTAAAGAATATGGGGCTAGAGTGATTTTTGAATCTTTCCAGCAAATTTCAAGAAGCCGCAATGTTGCTGCAAAAGCCGCAAAAGGGAAATACCTGATTTTTACGGACGCAGACACAATTATTAGCTGTGAACTAATTGAAAAGAGTTTGGATTTAATGGCTTCCGGCGATGTTTGCGCAGGTGGAGCTCTTGCCGAATTTATAAATTCCGACCTGCAATCTAAAAAGTTAAGCAAATGGTGGAATGTATTTGCCAGAAAAATGAAAGTGGCTTGTGGCGCTTATATTTTTTGCCGTAAAGAGGACTTTATAGAAGTGGGTGGCTTTAATGAAAACGTCTATGCGAGTGAAGAAATCTGGTTTGGTCGAAAACTTAAAAAATTGGCCCGTAAACGTCGTCAGAAGTTTATAATCGTATCCATACCTATTCAAACATCAGCCAGAAAGATGGAATGGTTTGGTCCGTGGCAATTATTCTGGCAGTTCCTTCCAATGATATTTTGTCCATGGTTAGTGCGTAGTAAACGTTTTTGCGATTTATGGTACAAGCGACCAAACATTAAAGAAAACAATTAAGGCTTTAAACATAATTATCAAGCTCACCATTCTAAATATTTTCAAATGTTATGTATATTTGATTTGTTTGTTTTTACAACAATTTAGATCTTAAATGTAATTAAACGTGTGGCCTGTCCACTATCAAGCAATTGACATATTCATAAAATAATCACGCTAGCCTGTCGCTCACGATCCACAATCAGTTGGGTCACATCAAGCCAGAATAATGGCTTACCGGATCAAAATTGTGACGTTTTTCATAAACAGTATTTACTAAGACACCCACGATAACGCTAAAGCGAAGTCCTAACTTTTTGATATAAGCAGCGACATATTTACAATGGGTGTCTTGATAATTCGTTGTTCTAAATTGCAATAAATCCATATTGTGATCGAAATGTTTGGGTGATGAATCGATAATTTGGCTAGGTACTATGAAATAGCGTGTTGTAAAAATTTTGCTGACAACTGAGGCGAACCTTGTTGTTGTTCCTGAGCTTTTTTCACAAGCTCCACAATCACCTTATTGACCGGCGCAGTTGTTTGGAAGAAGCTAAAAAGAAGCTAAAGAAGACACCCACTTTTAAAAAGTAATAAAACAGAAAATATGAAGACACCCATTGTAATTAATTTAAAATTTTTACGATGGGTGTCTCTGTAAATATGTCAGTTTGTTATTGCTTTAAATCCTTATACCCATGTTTTTACCTATTGGAATAACAGAGTCAGTCATCCACATACCATCATGAGTGCCACCGCGCTGTATGCTAAGTTTAAATTGATAGCCATATTCAGTGCCTGATTGAGTTTGCAACCATACCGCCTGTGTGGCTACATCTCCGGCAATATCGATGTCTTCAAGGCGAGCGCTAGTATGGTTAAGCATGTCAGGGTATCCGCGTTTTATCATCTGCGTGAATCGAGATAGCGGCCCGGTAACTGACTTATTCTCTGGAGAGGCGAACCTGAACACCGTCGCGATGCCTTCATTATCGTCGTCATTTTTTTGCATCGAGTCTAGGACAATGCCGATGACTTGCTGAGGGGTATAGGTTTCATTGGGAGCCATGTTAAGTCCTTGTGCTAGTGCAATTCTGGGCAACATTAAAAGCAGTGCCGTAACTATAAAAGCGCTACATCTGTGTGCAAGTTTACAGTTAACATATTGTTTGATTTTAAGATGGTACATATGGAATTGTCCCCGGTTGCATTCAGAAATAGATTTACAGTTATATTACGAATGAATGCTCAAATTTGGATCTATTGAAAAACAACTGGATTGAGTCGACTGCTGCGGAAATACAAAGACACCCATCGTTATTAATTTAAAATTTTTACGATGGGTGTATTTGTAAATATTTGTAAATATGTCCTCGACGACTTCAAGCTCACTCCAATGCTCTGCGCAGTCTTTATCGATAAATAAAACAACGTGATAGTGATTGTGCATCACCGCATAAGCGCATAAATCGATCGCAAAGATAGAAGCGAGTTCTAATAACTTATCTTCGATCCATTGTCGTCGGTGTTCATATGACTGACCAGTGAATTTGTCTTTACCGCACAGAAAAGCACGACGGACGTAGCGTCAGCTGCAATGGTAATAAGGGGGAGCATCGAGAGAAACCAGTGTCTTCCTTGGTCTTGGCATCACAGTATCCTTTGCGAATTTAAGGACTAACAATATTGACACTCGATGTTAATATGTCAATTCTAATATATGGGTGTCTAGTATTTTGTGGCGCAGATTGATATTGGCGGATAGGCCTTTTATGCTACCTATACTTCACACGAAATGATCCTTGTTATAAGAAACGGAAATAACCATGAAAAATTTTAAACTTACATCAGCTGTAACCATATTGATTATTACATGTTCTTCAGCCGCATCGTATGCAGCTACTCTTGTGAACAACAATCAAGGCAAAGGTGCCACTGTCGCTTCGTGTACGGATGGCGATCCAGTTACTTGGGTTAACAATGACGGAACAACCGGAACCGATACATATGGTAATTACACCTGCTACCCAAACGGAACTGTTCAACCAAATGTTAACTTAGTCAGTGCGGAAAAGTTACTTCGCTTGGCAAAACCAACTGCTGAGGCAAAAAAGTAAAAACACATGCCTGAATCATCATTTGGTAGGGTCATGATAATGAGCCATATGGGGTTATTGGGAAAAGCTAAAGAAGACATCAAATACTAAAATACAAAGACACCCATCGTAATTAATTTAAAATTTTTACGATGGGTGTCTTTGTAAATAAACGATGTTTAGCCTTCAAGCTCATGAGGTTTTTGATCACTTAATGGGTGAGCTAAAAGACGCTGTAGTCGACACTTTTAACAGTGAGGACATTGACGAAAACGGCATAGACCCGGACAGTGAATTGTTCGACATTACTATAAAAATTACAAAGACACACATAGAAATCAATCGAAAAAA
>NZ_CAJXPA010000238.1 GCF_913058035.1 uncultured Paraglaciecola sp.
TTGTGAAAAGGTCATGGATAGATTAAGGTTAGCTTAAATTGAATTGGTTATTTTAGAGGGGAAGTTTATGTTTAACACGACGAATGTATACATCTAACAGCTCACTTTTTAGAAATAAATAAATAAATAAATAAATAAATAAGTAAATAAATACAATTCATTAATGTTCTTGATTGAATAACTCGCCGAGCTTGAATACTATTAAGTTTCATCAATAAAGATTAATTTATTACTGCAAAAAATAAATACTCATCAAAAAGGAATGTGTAATGAAACCTGTTATTTTAGCTGGTGGTAATGGTAGCCGTTTATGGCCTAAATCAAGAGCTGCGTTACCTAAGCAGTTTTTAAGCCTAACAAGTGATTTGACTATGCTACAAGATACAATCGCCAGGTTAGATAGCTCGGGAGTAGAGCAACCAATAGTTATTTGTAATGATGCACATCGTTTTTTAGTTGCAGAGCAGCTTCGCCAGCAAGGCATTCAACATGGTGGGATCTTGCTTGAGCCGATGGGGCGAAATACAGCACCTGCTATTGCTTTGGCTGCATTGCATGCATCGCTAAATGGTGAAGATCCGATTTTACTTATATTAGCTGCCGATCATCTGATAAACGATGCGCCAGAATTTCATAAAGCCATTACTCAGGCCGAGGCGTTAGCTAAACAAGACAAATTAGTCACTTTCGGTATTGTGCCTGACTCGGCTCACACTGGTTACGGTTATATTAAACGTGGTGACAAAGTCGAGGGGGTTGACGTGGGGTTTGATGTGGCTAACTTTGTTGAAAAGCCTGATTTAGCGACCGCACAACAATATGTAGACTCTGGCGAGTTTTATTGGAATAGCGGCATGTTTATGTTTAAAGCAAGTCGTTACTTGCAAGAGCTTAAAAAATATTCACCAGAAATGCTGGAAATTTGTAAAAAAGCCATTGCTTCAGAATCTACAGATTTGGAATTTGTGCGAGTGGATGCTGATGTGTTTGTCACTTGTCCTGATAATTCTATCGATTACGCCGTAATGGAAAAAACAGACGCTGCTTGCGTTGTGCCACTTGATGCAGGTTGGAGTGATGTGGGTAGCTGGTCTTCATTATGGGAAACGGCCAAGCAAAAAGATGCGCAAAATAACGTAGTTATCGGCGATGCCATACTTGATGGCGTGACAAATAGCTATATCAACTCGGAACAACGTCTTATATCCGTAGTGGGCTTAGATGATGTGGTAGTGGTCGAAACTAAAGATGCGGTGCTAGTGGCACACAAAGATAAAGTGCAAGATATAAAAAATGTAGTAAATCAACTTAAGGCGGAACACCGCCCTGAATGGGAATTCCACCGAGAAGTGTTTAGACCTTGGGGCAGTTACGACTCCATTGATAACGGTGAACGTTTTCAGGTAAAACGTATCACGGTAAAACCTGGCGAAAAACTTTCAGTACAAATGCATCACCACAGAGCCGAACATTGGATTGTGGTGTCAGGTACTGCAAAAGTCACGAATGGTGATCAGACATTACTGTTATCAGAGAATCAATCGACCTATATTCCAATCGGTGTAGTGCATGCGCTGGAGAACCCCGGTCGTATTGCGCTAGAACTTATCGAAGTGCAATCAGGCTCGTATTTAGGTGAAGATGATATTGTTCGTTTCTCCGACCGTTACGGCCGTGTTGAAGCCAAATAAACAGGCTTGATATCGACTTCTAAATAAGAGTATTTATGAAAATTACATGTTTTAAGGCGTATGACATACGCGGTAAATTAATCGAACAACTTGACGAACAAGTTGCTTATCGAATTGGTAAAGCTTTCGCTCAATATATGCAGGCAAAGACAGTAGTAGTCGGTGGAGATGTACGATTAACCTCCCAGCCGCTTAAACTTGCTTTGTCTGCTGGTTTAATCGACGGTGGCGCAACTGTGACAGACTTAGGTATGACTGGCACCGAAGAGATCTATTTTGCCACAAAACATCTTGCTGTTGATGGTGGTATTGAAGTCACCGCTAGTCATAATCCTATAGATTATAACGGTATGAAATTAGTTACCAATGACTCTAAACCCGTTAGCGGTGATACTGGCTTGTTTGATATCCGTGATTTAGCCGAAACTTATTCAGTTGATGACGTGCAAACAAGGCTCGAGTTTTATTCGAATGGTTTGGTAAGTGAACAGGCTTTCATTAAAGGCCAAGCGTCGGTCGAAGTGGATAAGCTCTTGGCAACCGAGCAGTATCAAAAGTTGGATAATATGCAGGCTTATGTCGCCCATATGTTGTCCTATATTGACGCTGCTAATATTACACCCATAAAATTGGTAGTGAACGCTGGTAATGGTGCAGCAGGCGATGCATTAGATGCGATTCAAAGTGGTCTAGAAGCGGCCGGTGTGCCGATTGAATTCATAAAAGTACATCATCAACCTGATGGCACTTTCCCCAATGGTATTCCTAATCCTTTATTGCCAGAGAGTAGGGCGGACACAGCAAATGCTGTTATCGAAAACTCAGCCAATATGGGTATCGCTTGGGATGGTGATTTCGACCGGTGTTTTTTGTTCGATGAAAAAGGTAATTTTGTTGAAGGTTATTATATTGTAGGTTTATTAGCTAAGGCCTTCTTAGATAAAAAGCCTGGCTCAAAAATTATTTATGACCCAAGAGTGTATTGGAACACCGAAGATATTGTTCTAAAAGCGGGCGGCATACCCATTAAAAGTAAAACTGGTCATGCCTTTATTAAAGAGCGGATGCGTGCTGATGATGCAATATATGGCGGTGAAATGAGTGCCCACCATTATTTCCGTGACTTTGCCTATTGTGATTCGGGCATGATCCCATGGTTGTTGGTAGCTGAGTTGTTATGTTCCACGCAAAAGCCTTTGTCGCAGTTAGTTGAAGAACGTATTGCTGCTTTCCCCTCTTCAGGTGAAATTAATAGCACACTGGCCGACCCTGACGCGTCCATTAAAGCTGTGCTGGAAAAATATGAAGCTAGTGCATCTGTAGTGGATTACACCGATGGTATCGGGTTAGAATTTGAAAATTGGCGCTTTAATTTACGTAAATCGAACACTGAGCCAGTGGTGAGATTAAATGTTGAGTCCAGAGCCGATATTGTTCTAATGGAAGAAAAAACCAAGGAATTATTGGCACTGTTAAAATAGCCGTATTTTCGGTGATTTGATTGGTCTGTAAAGCAATAAACTCGCTAATTAGCGAGTTTATTTATGCCCAAGCCTTTTGGGATATTAAGCTGATTTTTTATGTCTATACCAAATTCCCAATATTCCTAGGCCTAATAAAGCTAAGGCAGAGGGTTCTGGCACGGGTTCAGGATCTTCGGTAGGGGGGATTTTAGTGATAGTCACATTGCAAGGCGTTTTTTCATCGCCCCCTATACCATCGCCAGAACATGGGACCTTAGGATTTGAAGCATGTAAGTCATCTAGCGATACCAGAACGGATCCAATACCAGCTTGTGGGGTATCTTTATCTTGGTTAACACCAAAATTTTTGGGTAAAAGACTCGTAATATCAAATCCGGCACCAAATAGGTTACCGGTAATTTCTACTTCAATACCAAAATTGAAATCCCAATCGATCAGGTTTCCACCAATTTTGTTTCTATCTACATCTGCCAGCTTGTAACATACTTCTGCACTGCTAGTTTCATCACCACAATCCACTGTTTCTGGTGATTTTTCATAAAAGTCTTCCAGCGAACCAAAAAAGTCACCATCATTTAATAAACTGGAGTTATAGTTTAGGGTGGATAAGAAAGAGATTGATAGGCCGTTATCTGTAACCGCAATTTGATTGGGGGGGGTATAACTATTTAAGTCAAGTTTACTGTCGTTGACTTTATTCTCTTCAACTCCCTTTCTTGTATCTGAGGGGGCGCTAAGACCAGGTATTCTTGGGTCAAACTTTAGCGTGTGTGGTTCACCACTGCCATTAACAAACGATAAAGTGAAGTACTCACTTTTCATCGCTTTCTCAGCGTTCTCTTGTTTTGAGCCTTCCCAGCCTACAAGATAATCGTTAGCATCTAAAGGTGGAGTTGGAGTTGGACAACTTTTTTTACAGTCTTTTGCTTCTTCAGCATAAGACAAATCTTTAAAACCAAGAGGGTGCGCGATATACATATATTGTTTATTGCCGATAGTGGAAAACGCTAAAGTACCCCCTTCCGCTTTTTTTCCATTGCCTAGGTCATAATCAATAGCAAAGGAAATGTCGTATTCGCTCTCCACATAATGACCATCATAGCTGAAGTCAGTGACTGCATGTGTTGATAAGCTGCATAGTCCGGTAATGGCTGAAACTAATAACTTTTTCTTTAACATTTTATATACTTCTAGTTATAAAATCTTACATAGACATGTAAAGCAATATTTACGCCACAAATTTAATGTGATGTTTTCGTTGACTTTATTGAATAGTAATTATTATGAGTGTAAAAAAAGCTGACAAACAGAGTGTTTTTTATACCTAATGTTGTAAAAGGATTATTTGAGTTGTTTGAACCAAACTAACCCCAAGTAATCCCAATAACCGGTACTTATATTGAATTCATTAATGCTTGTGCTAAGTCCTTTTCAGCAAAGGGTAATTTGGTAGTCAGTACTTTTTTAAGCTGTTGTCTAGCGGCTTCCAGTTGTCCTGATTTAACTAAGTTGTAAGCAATATGATATTGAATGCTAGGGTGATGAGAGTTCATGGCAAACGCCTCTCTCAATAAATCTAAGCCCTCTATGTATTGACCTTGTTGTGTCAATATCCAGCCTTTTGTATCAATAAACATTGGATTAGATTGCGCAATGTCTAGCGCTTTGTTTATATAAGTTACTGCTGTTTTTGGGTCACTGATGGTCAACATACTGGCCAAGCTGTTATAGATATGTTCAATTCGAGGCAGTTGTGCTACTTTTTCTAGAATTAAGTAGTGCTGTTTAGCCAGTAATATGTCTCCTTGGAAATACAGAAAGTCGGCTAAAATATGGCGTTGAAAATGTGCAGTGGGGTATTTGTCAATTATGGCTCTTAAAGTACTAATAAATTTGTCGGCACCAACATTTTTGTCTTTTGCCAAGTTATAAAGCCTTATGACTGCTACTTGATAGTTGTTGTTTGAGTTTAGAGCTGATAAGTAATGAATTTGGGCTGATTGTAGTTGATTTTCTGTTTGCGCAATATCACCTAAAATAACTTGTATATTAGAGTTTTTCTGAATTATTTGAGGAATGCTTGATGATATTGTTTCAGCCTTGGTTATTTCCCCTATAGAG
>NZ_CAJXPA010000239.1 GCF_913058035.1 uncultured Paraglaciecola sp.
GAAGGGACTTGTAATAACTAAATTAACAAGAATAATTAATATAATCAATTACTTAAAATGGTGCCGGAGCCAGATCAATATTTAACTGTTAAACCATTGTTATTAATAATTATTAAATTTAATAAATCACACAGTGTTACTTTAAGTGTTACTAAATCCTAATTAGCATTTACATTTTTATTGTGCGCTTATCTGGATACGAAAATAATTTAAAAATTTAAATTTACGTGCTGTTAGGGTCGTTGCATACCCATCAATTTAATATACCTAAGCAATATACCCTTACATTCCCCTTAAGCTAACTCCGTGATAACAGGCAAAAAATTGTTGGTTAAAATAAGCGACGCAGGTGCAAAACCCAACAGTTATTTGTCCTGATTAATTTGCTTGTTAGGCGAACCCTCCGTTTGCACCAATATTTTGGCCTGTTACCCATGATGCTTCCTCACCAACAAGGAATAACACTATACGGGCAATATCTATTGGTTCGCCAATACGACCAAGTGCAGCCATTCCCGCAAGTCGATTTATAACCTCTTGACTTTTACCCTTAGTAAAAAGTTCAGTATTGGTTGGGCCTGGTGAAATAGAGTTGACCGTAATATTTCGCGTACCAACCTCTTTTGAAAAAACTCTTGTGAGCTGTTCTACAGCCCCCTTTGTTGCACAATATGCTCCATACGTTGGTAGCATTAGGCGGGTCGTAGAGCTGGAAAAATTAACAATACGTCCGTCATTCTCAAGGCGTGAAGCTGCCTCACGAAGTGTATTAAAAGTACCTTTCACATTAACAGAAAATATCTGATCAAAATCATCATCCGTTGTATCTTGAATTGTTTTATACAAAATAGAGCCAGCATTATTAATAAGAATGTCTATTTTCCCGAACTGGTTAATCGCCGAATCAAACATCAACTTAACTTCGTCTGGATTACTGATGTCTGCCTTTATAGCAATGGCATTTCCACCATTAGCTTTAATATCAGAGACAACTTTATCAGCTGGTCTTTGGTTGCTAGAGTAATTAATAACTACGCTTGCTCCAGCCTCCGCTAGTGTTATTGCTATCTGAGCGCCTATTCCTCGCGACGATCCTGTAACGATAGCAACTTTATTATTTAGTAGTCTCATAAATTTCCTTAGTTTAATACGTGGATAGGACTTGATAGCGCCTAACGCCCGCATCAACGAGCAAATTTTGGCCGGCGACTTTTTTTCAGTGCAGCGCGAAAAAGGTAACAGCTAAAATTTGTCTGTTGCATGCGTTTGTTAGGCCTCAATTGCACTTTTATATCTTCTTACAGACTCCTCTGACCAAACCTCACTTCTGCGATAGAAATCTTCAGATTTTGCAGCAGTATCGCTCAGCTCGACCCAAGATTGTTTGCTTGAAGTATATATATGAATATCGGGTGGGCATACATTCGGATTATCTAATGTGCCCACTCTTACGAATGCCACTTTTTCTTTTGCCGCACCATAGTGACTCCATAGTGCAACTTGGCACTCAGGGCAACGCACAATTACTTGACCAACGCCACTATTTGACGGGGTTCGAATCTTTTCGACAACACCCTTTGTGATGCTTAAATGTTCACTTTCAATCAAAGCATTTAACGCAAAAGCCGATCCAGTTTCTCGTTGACACCATAAGCAATGGCAACAATGCACAAACATTGGTTTACAGTTTACCGTGAAGTGTATCTCGCCGCATGTGCATCTGCCTTTAACAAAATATTTTGAATCATTCATAGAATTTAATGTCCGAATTTTTCGTAATAAGCCTTGCGCCCCGTTAAGAGGCTTTTAATTGTTGGTTAAAATGTGAAGCGAAGCGGAACCTAACCAACTGTTAAAAGTCCTGCTTGAATGGCTTATAGTTCGACCAAGCCACTTAATCTCATAAAGTAACTTACTATTAGATTAGGTGGAACATGCTCCTGTTGGTTACGAATATTGAACGGCAAACATTCAATGTTTCTAACAAGACGTTCGAACCAACAGAGCAACTCGCTTCGAAACGCATACTCAGGGATCGCCTACCACGACTATCTATAAGACCTGCGAGAAACGAGCTTTAAGCACATTCCACCTTTAACTTTACGCGCGGGAGCTTCAAAATGAAAGTTTATAACGTTAATGATTTCGCTGCCTTAATTGGCATTGATTGGGCCGATACAAAACATGATATCTGTGAACATCCTAACCTCACAAAAAAATATCAATACACGATTATAAAAAGTAAGCCAGAAGCGCTTCACGAATGGGCAATGAGTCTTAAACAGCGCTATCCAAACCAACAAATTGCGGTGGCTTGTGAACTTAAAAAAGGCCCTCTGATTTATGCGCTGGCTAAATATAACCATCTGACACTTTTTACGATTAATCCTTCAACAGTGGCCAAATATCGTAAAGCTTTTACTCCAAGTGGAGCAAAAGATGATCCCACTGATGCCTTTATACAAGTAGAAATACTGACTCTGCACATGGATAAACTGTGCGTCATTGAGCCTGAATCAGCCGCTATACGTTCGTTAGCACAGCTCGTTGAATACCGACGAAGCTTAGTGCAAGATAGTGTGGATTTATCGAATAAAATAACTGCAGCATTAAAAAATTATTACCCGCAAGCACTTGAATGGTTTAAAGAAAAAGACACATTCATCTTTTGCGACTTTGTCAGCAAATGGCCATCACTTGTTCACGCTAAAAAAGCAAAAAAACAGACATTATTAAGCTTCCTAAATACCCATAACTCACATTATCCCGACGTGAATGAAGCTAGGATCCTAAGTATCAAAAATGCGATGCCATTAACTGATGATACCGGCGTCATAGTGCCCAATCAAATGTTGGTAGAAGTTATCATTACACAGTTTAAAGTGCTCTTAAAAGGGATTGAAACGCTGGATAAGGCCATAAAACTAGCTTACAAAGCACAACAGGACAATATTATTTTTGATAGCCTTCCTGGCGCAGGGCCACAACTTGCCCCACGTTTATTGGTAGCTTTTGGCTGTAATAGAGACCGTTATCATGATGCGTCTGAACTGCAAAAATACGCAGGGATTGCACCTGTTATTGAGCGAAGTGGTAAGAAAATGTGGACGCACTGGCGTTATAGCTGTCCTACCTTTTTAAGGCAAACATTTGTCGAATGGGCTGGGTTTTCTGTACGGTATTCGTTTTGGGCAAAAGCTTATTACGATCAACAAAAAAGCAAAGGAAAACCACATAACAGCATCATCAGAGCGCTAGCTTTCAAGTGGATTAGAATAGTCTTTATATGCTGGAAGACGAAAAAGCCCTACGACGAATCAAAATACTTAGAGGCATTAAAAAGAAGAGGTTCGCCGCTATTGAAATATGCAATAAATAGCTAAATTTTACTAGTTGTCCACCTCAGGGCGTGTTGTTAGCTTTTCTTACACTCCGTAACATTAATGTATGACTTTAAGATTTCAGCCATTTTGGGGCGCATGCGCCAAAATTTATTTGGTATATAGTTTGTTGCAAATGCAATAGAGGCCTTGCATTCGGGGATAACAAATAAATATGCAGTGGAAGCCTTGTCGGTTACGCCACCATGATGTAAAACCGTCCATGTTTGTTTATCATCATCGCTAAATTTTATGGTTCCCACACGCCATCCAAGTGAATATTTGTCAGAGTTAACTTCACCATTTCTTAATTTTGTCGGAGTATAAATTTCCTGTTTCGCCTCTCTGGACAAGTAATTATCACTATATGTGGCTTGAGCCATATTGGTTAAGTCCGTGGGTGTAGATATGAATCCTCCACCACCAAAAAGAAAGCTTCTGTCTCGGGTTTTGGTTGATAGAACATATTTACCATCCGTATTGTAATCAGAGTAATAAGTCGCTTCATGCTTTACTCCTGCAAATGATGTATCAAGTTCGGTGCTTTCCATTCCAAACTTTGACCACAATGAAGATTGAAGGAAATCGACGTAATTCATTGCGGCTGCTTGCTCAATAATCCCTGACAACAATATATATCCATTGGAGGAGTATTTATATTCAGTGCCGGGGTTGAATAAAAGTGGATGGGAAGAAAATACATAGAATGCATCTAACGGGCTTTTATGATCTTTTGTATTTACAAACTCGGCTTCGTCACGCTCTGGGGTATCGTGTGGGATACCTGCTATATGAGACGCTAATTCTCTTACCGTGAAAGAATCTGTGTAGTCAGGCAGTTTAATATACTGGCTGACTAATGAGTCTAAACTAATCTTTTTTAAATCAACCAATTTAGCTAATGCAATACCTGTCATCGGTTTTGCCAAACTACCTACAGAGTATTGAGTGTCTACAGTAGCTTTTTTTCTTTCGTCTAAATCTGCGTATCCTATTGCACCAGCAAAAACTGATTTATTATCTATATTAATCGCGAGGGATAAAGAGGGGAGTTTATATTGTTGTTTTAATAACCTCATTTCATTCAACACCGACTCCTCATTGGGTTGAGATGACACTGAGGTGGAAATCATGACAATAAAAAGAAAAACAATACCTGATAAATATTTTAATCGAATCACTATACTTCCTTGAAAACCTAACGCCCGGCTCACCGAGCAAATTTTTGATGGCGGCTTTTGTGCGTGTTTTTGCACAAAAGGTGACAGCGGAAATTTGTCCGGTGCAGCCGTTTGTTATGTGCAGGACTACATGACATGACAATCATCCATGATAACCTTAAGCTCACCACCGACCTTAATAAAGTCAAACATTAGAGTGAAATCGCTCACTATCCCGTTTAATGGTAAGTCGAACTCTAAACCCCATCCAGAGCCATCATTGTACTCGAAAGTATCTTTTCGTATTGTACCTTCGACTGTTTCCGGATCAGTAACAGTGGGAAATTTCTCGTCATCGAAATGATCAAAAGTTACTTCTCGAAAGTCCTCCGGTGTCCAAGTGTGACGAGTGGTATCTAATGGAGAATCCAGCAGATCGAAAGCCTCAACAGTTTTTCCTGAAGCACACAATTTAACCCAATCGTGTACGAATTGGATTCTATCGCTTTCAGAACAATCAACTCCTAGTTTTCTTATCATTCTCCGATACCTTGAAGCACATAACAGTATATTAGCCAGAAGTCGGGTTAGATACATTTGATATTGACAAAATCAACTCGACATTCCGGTAAGTTTTTTACAGCATTTCATAAAGTTAACCATTTGAGAAGGTAAATTTATATTTGATAATTTGTGATCAAACGAAGCCATGTATTATCCAGACCTAATAGCCTGGATAAATACATGGC
>NZ_CAJXPA010000240.1 GCF_913058035.1 uncultured Paraglaciecola sp.
CTTTTACATACCTGTGTATGTTTTTTGAGTGATATTTTGCCTTGCCGATTGTGGTGTGATAGGAAAAATCGATTCACTAAAAAGAAAAGCAACGCCTTATTTTGCAAAATATTTCTAAAATTAAATTTTTATGTGTCTTCACTTTTCTACTAGGCTCTAATTCTTTTGCTCGAATCTCGAATCTCGAATCTCGAATCTCGAATCTTAAAGCTACGTCTAGTTATTACTAAAAACAATGACTTGACCAATCCGTGGGTCGTAAATAAATCCATTGCCTGCCAAGTTGTCCGTGGGCTCAACAGTACGATTTTTAATAGTTTGGGTCAGGTAGTAATAACACACATCATTGCCACCTGAGCCAACGCTTGTCCTAGAATTAGTAAAATATCGATAATCTTCAAATGGCCGATCGTCCCAGACAGAAGAAATGGTTGGGGCACTTTGCATAATGAGGTTAAAAATACTCTCGCAGTCTACGTCACTTATCTGGTCATCTTCACTGCTGCTATCAGTATCTAATTGACCTGTGGGGTAACCTGTATCCTTATCAATACCAACTTGAATACTTTCAATAGTGACAAAGGTTAAACTTATGTCTTTATTTTCTTTGGGTCGCCCCTCTAATTCCCATTTTGCTCGCACTAACCCAACACCTGTAGCATAACCACCCGCTACACCATCTACGGTAGCGTCTTCAGCGTCGGCAGTAACATCAAGCAATCTTGGTAAAGCAGTGGCTGCTAGTAAACCTAAAATCACTACAACAATGACCAGTTCAATCAAAGTAAAACCCGAGGACATCCTGACATTTTTTCTATGCTCTAGCATTTTATACGGCATGCTTATTTTAACTATATTGTTGTTCATTATTTTTACCTGCAATGTTATCTAAAAGTGATTTTTTTAAATCAAACACTTATTGTCTGACCTTTGATACTTGGCCCAGTAATACTTTGTACTCGAAATAGGGCCCAGTGGATAGTCGGTACATGCAAACAGAGTCTACTGCATTATTATTAAGTTTAAGTCGATCATAATACTCAGCAAAAACCTTAAACCCATTGATGTTCATAGGCATATCCAACACCATATGCCAGATGTTGCGACAACCCTCTGATGTTGGCTCGGCCTCTGGCCAGCCTTGTTGGCTCATAGTTATAGGTTTTCTACCTTTTTCCACCAAGGTGTTGTTGTCGCTTAATTTGCGAGCATAAGTTACCAACATAACAATTTGTGGTCGCCCTTCACCTTGCCATTGCCAATGGGCATTATTTACACTGGTGGAAAATTGTTCAGCTAAATTTTCTAAGGCTAGACGCCTAATATTGGTAGTATTGTCATTTAAATAGAGAATAAAACCCAACATCAGACAGATAAAAACGACTACGACAGTGATGTTGACAAACAGGTTACGGCTGCGCTCGCTTGTTACTTGATGCTTTTTCACCATGTTAGCCTTTTATAGCTCCCATCATGTCCCACATCGGAGTAAAAATGCCTAAGGCTAAGATGAGTACCATACCTGCCACTACGCTTATTAAAATAGGTTCGATTTTTGATGTCAAACTTTTTAAATCGTAATCCACCTCGCGCTCATAAAAATCTGCGACCTCAGCCAACAGCTCGTCGACTCGCCCTGTTTCATCACCCACATTGATCATCTGTAATACTAAGGGTGTGAACATTTTACTGCTGCTGGCTACTCTTGAAAGACTTTCACCCCTTTCGATATTTCTACGCATATTCAAAATACGATCGGCCATAAAAGCATTGTTGACAGCATCTGCTACTAAATTAAGCGCAGAGGTTAATGGAACTCCAGAAACGAGCATCATCGAGAAACTTCGAGCAAATCTTCCTAATAAAGTACGCTCAAAAATACTGCCTACTACAGGTAATTTTAATTTAGCTCGATCCCATTTGTAACGACCATTTTCAGTACCTAAATATCTAGATATAGCGATGATTAAAAACATAATACCCACTAACAAATACAGCCATTTAGTAATAAAAAATTCAGACGTACTTAACAATATTCGTGTCATTAGTGGAAGTTCAGCACCAAAAGACTCAAACATACCAGCGAAGATAGGAATAACCACTATATTCATAACAACCAAGGCAATGACGATGGCAATCATCACAAACATAGGGTATCGAGTCGCAGCCTTAATTTGCTTGCGGGTTTCTTGATCACGCTCTAAGTAAAATGATAATTGTAAAAAAGCGACATCCAACTTACCGGTATTTTCACCGACATGCACGATGCTGACAAATAACCGACCAAACACATGGTTATGTTTGTTTAAGGCCGAAGATAAAGTGCGGCCACGTTCAAGTTGATTTGCCACATCATCCAATGTTACTGACATTCGTTTTGAACCCGTAGTGTCTGCTAAGCCTCTGACCGCACGTAAAATCGGGATCCCAGACTTTGCCAAAGAATACATCTGTCGAGAAAATATGACTAAGTCATCGAGTGTAATATTAGGTGTGAAAAATGTTAATTTTGTTGATTCATTCGTTTGTTCTTGGTCACTCTCATTGATTTCTATGGGTGTAAAACTTCTCCCATTTAAAATTTGCGCTGCAGTTGAAACATCTGGTGCATCGAGAATACCTGTCGTAAGCTCACCACTAGATTTTCTAGCTTTGTAGCTAAACTGAGCCACTGTTGCCTCCTGGCGGTAGTGTATTCGGCGTTAGGTCAAAAGAAAAATCAGTAGATTTAGGTTCTTCATCTAAAGTTGTTTGATTGGGGTTTTGCTCTGCTACAGCTTGTGCTAATTCTTGCTCAATAGTTTCTGTGTCATCTGTGGGTATTAATACGTGTTCATCAGCCACCATCTCAATCAATTTGAGCACTTCGTCTACTGTAGTAATCCCCATTTTGGCGTACATAAGCGCTAATTTTGCCAGCGGCACAAACCCTGGGCTTTGATGAGCTGCTTGGGAAAAGGTGACAGTGTCATTTACTTTCAGCGCGTTCATCATGCCTTCTGTCATTTCAAGTAATTCAAATACACCTATTCGACCTTTATAACCGGTCTGGTTGCAGCTTTGGCAACCTTTACCGCGCTTAAAATTAATAGTTTTTAAGCTATCATCCAAGCTATTTAACCACAGTAATTCTTCCGGATTGAGTCGATAATCTTGTCGACAATTGGTGCAAATTTTACGCACTAATCTTTGTGCTATAACAGCACGTAATGAACTGGCCACTAAGTAACCAGGGGCACCCATATCTAACAATCTAACTGCGCTGCTAATTGCGTTATTGGTATGCAGCGTTGATAAGACTAAGTGACCCGTTAAAGCTCCGCGCAAACCAATTTCGGCTGTCTCTTGGTCGCGCATTTCGCCAACCATAATAATGTCAGGATCTTGGCGTAGAGTAGTTCGCAGTATGCTCGAAAAATTTAGGCCAATTTTATTATTAGTTTGCACCTGATTAATTCTTGGCAATCTATATTCAACTGGGTCTTCAACAGTAATAATTTTTGAAGCGGCTTTGTTTAGCTCACTCAATGCACCATATAAAGTGGTAGTTTTTCCAGAACCTGTAGGACCTGTAACTAATATCATGCCATGTGGGCGTTGCAATAAACGTCTAAAGCGCATTAATAGATTATTTGGCATGCCTGTTTGGTCTAGAGTCAATAGACCAGCAGACTGGTCTAACAAACGCATTACAACAGATTCACCTCCTTGAATAGGCATAGTCGACACTCGAACATCGATGGTATGTCCTTTAATGCGCATACTGGTTCTGCCATCTTGTGGTAGGCGTTTTTCAGATATGTCTAGCCCAGACATCAGTTTAAGCCTGAGAACTAAAGCTGAAGCAATATTTTTTTCTTGAAGTACGTTTTCCTGTAAAATTCCATCTACCCGCATTCGAATGCGTAACGAAGCTTCGTCAGGTTCAATATGAATATCAGAGGCTTTGGCCTGCACGGCATCTTCAAATATAGATTGCAGTAATCTGGCTACAGCAGTGTCTTGTTCGTCACCTACACCTGAATTGAAATCAAATTCGGCTTCATCTTGATATTCTTCAGCTAATTCTTGTGCAAATGAAGCTATCTCCCCAGTGCGCCGATACAAATTATCATAAGCTTGTATTAATTGCGTATCACTGACAACCGCCACATCTATGGGTTTGGACAATAATTCAGATAGTGCGTCGACAGCAGCCAAATCGGCTGGGTTGCTCATGCCTACTAATAACCTGCCATCCTTTTCTTCAAGTACTAAAGCCCGGTGCCTACGTGCTTGTACTTCGGGCAACATATTAACCGCTGCTATCGATACATCAAATTTTCCGATGTCGACTAAGGGAACACTTAAGTGTTGCGACAAAAATTTTAGGAGCTGATTATCAGTCACAAAACCCAGCTCTATCAGCATAAAACCAAGTTTGCGGCCCGACTTCTTTTGCGCAGAAAGTGCTTGCAACAGCTGTTCTTCGCTTATAATACCTTCTTGAACAAGAAGATCGCCTAAGCGTAATTTGACTTTAGGTTTCATTGTGCGCCTGCTAATACTGAAATACGTTGTTGAATAAAATCGTTCACAGAAGTATCCAATTGACCAAGTGTATTCGCCTTATTATATGCTTGCAAAGCAATAGTGAATTCACCTAACTGATCCCTTATTATTGCTAAACCTAACCACCACTGAGCGTTATCAGGCTCTATGATTGTCAGGGTTTGGTAGTCTGACTTGGCAAGTTCTGTTTGCATAAGTTGCTGCGCTAACGATGCCCGATAAGCCAAATATTCTGTTTTATTGTCTGCACTAGGCTGAAACTCAGCCAATATGTTCAAGGCTTTTAAGGATTCTTTTTGGACTATATATAATCGCGCCAACATCAATCTCAAGTCATTTCGAGCTGGGTGTAACTCGATACCTTGAATGAGTACCTGCTTAGATTGTGCGTAGTTGCCCTGAGAGAAAAGCAATGAGGCTAACTTTTTTCTGAACTTAATATTATTGGGTTCAATGTCCAATACTTTGCTTAATAAAGTTTGCGCTAAATTGAAACGTCCGTTGTTTAAACTATCAGCAATACGTTGTTTCAAAGTATTGATATCATCTTTCTGACTGCTGTCAATCATACTAAAGCTGGGCGGCTGTAATGGCGTTGCTTGGGCGTTGTTCAGCTCGTTGTTTTGTGGTTCTAATTGTTTATAGTGAGTTTCTAAACCTTTCGGTGATGCTGGCTCATCTGGTGTCATACCATTTTCA
>NZ_CAJXPA010000241.1 GCF_913058035.1 uncultured Paraglaciecola sp.
ATCATTGACTTCAATTACGGAATTAAAGTGCCTTACAGGATTCTCTAAATCAATAACTAATTGCCTGACTAACTTACTATCTAGGTTATACAAGACCATTCCCAAATTTGTATTTAACCAGAGGTTCTGTTCAACATCTACAAGAAGAGGTTTGATATAATTTATTTTATTGTTCGCTAAATCAATCTCGTTGATTTGTAAATTTTTAGGGTCAATCCACTTAATAATTCCATCTTCAGTTCGTAACCACATACGTCCAAAAAAATAGATTATGGTTAGTATATTCTCTCCAGGAAAAACAGTTTCAATCAACTTTAATGCAGTATCACTTTGTTGCTTATAAATAAAAATCCCCCCTGAGCTAGCAACCCAAATTTGATCCAACTCATCGACTTTGATAGCCCATATATTGTGTATAAATTCGCTCAAGAACTGTTTAAATACAAAGTTTTTAGCATCTAGTCTGTTAAGTCCACTAGATTGCGTACCTATCCAAATTTTTTCTTTAGAATCCTCAGATAATCCCCAAATAGTGTTTCCAGACATGCCAGAAGCGTTAGTCGTCTCGATGGAGGTTTTGTTAAACATTTTTATTTCTGAGCTATCAGCATTATACCGATATAATGCACCTGAATAAGTGCCTAACCAAATTGAATTGTTTGAGTCTTTATATAGGCTTAATATATGTGAGCTTTCTAAGCCAAAGTTTATATTGTTTTGATTATTGTAAGAGTGTAAGTGTTCGAAATTACGGTTCAAAATGCTGATGCCTGTCGTGGTACCAAGCCAGATATTGCCATTATGGTTTTGTAATATACTTCGAACATCATTTCCAACAAGTGATGGAGTATTCTGGGAATTCAGAAGCTTCACAGAAGACAAATTTGGATCAATTTTATAAGCACCGATTTCAGTTGCAAGCCAATAGTTATTGTTGATTTTTTTGAAGTCAAATATATATTTGGCTTCTATCTTAAGATTCCACGGATTTGATTCTTTCAAGCTATATAAAGTATTGGAACTATGTTCAAGTATAAAAATACCACTTGCCAAACTGCCAATCCATGTCTTATTTGGTTCACTAAATATTACTTTAATGTCTGCAGGTAGTTTTTTACCGTTAACTGTAAAAGGTAGAAATGAACTAGCTAAGTCATCATAAAGATAAAGGTTTGCAGCAGTAGAAACTAATAAATTCCCATCTTTGTTTAGGGCTATTGTAAAAATTTCATTACTGTTTAACTGACTGTTATCTTTATTATAGTTTGTGAAATTATCTTTCAAAGAATTGTATTTAGCTAGGCCATTTTTAGTCGCAACCCAAAGGTTGCCTTGTGAGTCTAAAAGTAGCTTTTTGGTAAAATTGTGAGGTAGAGACGTTGGGTCGCTTTTTGAGTGTCTATAATTCTTGAACTCATAGCCATCAAAACGGCTCAAGCCTTCAAAAGTAGAAAACCACATATAGCCATGGGTATCTTCTAGGCTATTGGTTACCGTATTCTGTACCAAGCCTTCAGATTTAGAATATTTAACAAAAGCATTGTTTGCAGCGTAGGAATAGGAGCTCAAAAAAGCTCCCAGCAACAGAGACAATAAAAAACTACGAAATGTTAAAAAATAGAAAATATGCAATTCTCACCCAGTGGTAATGGTATACCTTATTATAATTAGATTAAATCATCGGCATTTCCATATCTCCCAACATCAAATATGCCTAATTTATAGGGCTGCTACAAGTATTAATCTTATTAAAACGGGTGTCTGAATGAGAAATGTGTCTGTTTGCTGTTTTTTTAACTAATTTACACAAATATCAAAGATATTGGCTACTGGATTTAAAACTTTGTATATCTGTTATCACTTCTGTTTTGTACGAAATTGAGGCATGTTGCCCTGGACTGTATAAGATGGCTTCTCCAAAACCTTGCCGCGATACGAGTGCGATTAGGTAGTTTGTGATCTCTGAAAAATCAATATCTAAAATTGTTTGGGTCATTTGCATGCTATATGTAAATGTTTTGTCTTGATTACCAATAGCCATCCACAACCTTTGACTTTTCATACTTAGGTTAGTGTCTTTCTCCATCAATTGTTTCATTACACCTTTTTTGAGTGTGTCCCATAAATGCCTGTACTGGTTGATGTTTTCGATGATTTGTTGCAGAAACAGATGAATTGCTTTAATTAGATACTCAGCAGGGTGATGTGGTGACTGAATATAAAAACCTATTCCAGGATGCTGATTGTAGGGAATGTAGCCACTGCCTACTAAATAACCAAGTTGTTGCTCAGTGCGTAATTGATTAAAAAAAGGTGCGGCTAATAACTGTTCTGCCAATATGGTCAATGCTATGTTTTTTAGACTCGCATCGGGCGCTTGAAAGTAAATAACAACTGCGGGGTCTTTGTGCAAACACTCTACTTGATAGGAAATGATTTTATTGTGCCTAATGTCTGCTACACCCCTGTGAATTTTGTCACATGTTCCAAACATCATTCTGAACTCTTTGATATCTGCACTTATTTTGTAGGCATCTTCCGCGGCCCAATCGCCAAAAATCAGACCTTCTAAATGAAATTGACTAAGTAACTTTTCTCTGGCCGCTACTATATCGTCTAGTGTTAAGTTTTACATACCTTAGCCAACTCTGATGAAGCATGGTTTTGTTGTTGCATGAGCACAGATAGTTTTGAAAAAATACGGTTAAGGGGCTCATTTAATCATGCATTGGATAAGCCTTGATACTGTCTGGATTTAACCTGAGAAAAGTTACTAGAAAAATCTTTATTTACAATAATTTCTGTCAAAAGATTGGTACAAAAATTTAATTGATTGGCACTAAAACCATTGGTTTGAAGAGAAAAGCCACCTTGATGCGGATAAAAATGAAAATGCATACCAGCCAGGTTAGCTTGATAATACTTTTGATTAAGTTTCTCGTTTAACAACGCTACCCATAATCTTTTTGCTGTAGTGACATAAATACCTTCATTCACTGCCTGACAATCAAAAGTTAAAAAGCAATCTCCTTTGGGTTGATGAAACTTATCATCTTGGCCGTACCACATGTCTAAACCATCTTCGCTGAGAATTTTTTTAGGTAGCGTGAATTGAGGTTCAACTGCCTTTTGTGGCCTGTGAGACGGCAAGAATTTATTGGCTTGTGGTAACGTAAATCTTGAACGCCAATTACCATTTAAAAAATATTTTAAGCGATTCGATTCAATTGGGGCGACACTATAAGGTGTGTCATACCACTTTGCTTTATGAGTAGTTTTTACAAAGGGATTAACAACTTTTATACGCATGTTTTTTGGACTGAAATAGTTTAACATTTGTAGTGTTGTCTGCACCTCTGGTTTGTCCAGAAGATAATCTCCTGCGATCAGATGTTGCGACGGATATTCGAACATTGCCAGACTATAGTGATATGCTTCATCAATTGGTTTAGCTTGGTCAGGAAAATCCCACATCAGCTGATTTAGAGCCGCTATTTCTTCGATTCTCCACATCTCAATGCCGCTTTCCATCATCAATTGTATATATGAGAAAAAAGCTGTTATTACTTCATCAGTGTATTTTATGCCTTCATTAGTCAATTGAAGATTTACGTTGAAGTCCTTAAAAGTACTGCCTTCTAAGCCGCCACCCGCACTTAAGTTTGTGGCCCAGTTTCTTATTTTATAGAAATGTAATAAACCACCTTCACTTTCATCACCTAGAATATGGCTTAGAACATTTAAAGGTTTACTTCTGTAATGAGTCTGCTGTTCAGGAAGTGCGAAGGTTAAGATCATTCTTTGCGTTTTTCGCAAAGGTAAAATATTAATCTGAACACCTAAATTGCGCTCAAGATAGAGCACTGGCAGAGGTTTGATTGGCAATTTATAGTTTGATTGCCAATGATTAAACAGTAGACGAACAGACTCTTCGCTAACTGACAATTTCTGATTACTGATTAAACACAAACAGGCATTATGAGGTTGATAAAAGTGCTCAAAAATTCTGATTAATTTTTGTTTCAGTTGAAATGGGCTAAAAGGCTCAAAGGTTTGGTGATTGCCCACCGAAAACTGGCTAAAAGGATGTTCTGGATTGCATGTTTCTTTGTGTACTTGGTAGAGACGCCTCAAATCGTCTTTCTGCTTTAATAAAAACTCGGCGTCGATAGCATTAATTTCTTTTTCGATTAAAGCCTCACAGAACAAAGGTTTCCTGAGCATGGCATATAAATGGGTTAAGGCTTGCTGTTCATATTCAGCTGCAATTTCATAAAAATAGCTACTGTATTCTGTGCCCGTTAACGCATTTATACTTCCTCCATGGGTCGCAATAAAATCATTAAACGCGTTGGGTTCAGTAAATTCGTTGTTGCCTAAAAATAACATATGTTCTAATAAGTGACTAATACCATGGCAGTCTTTGTCATCATTGAAGTGGCCTGTATTAAAAGTAACTGAACATGCACTTTTCACACAATTTGGGTCTTGCACCAACAAAATTCGAAGGCCATTAGCCAATTCAATGTGGTTATATTGACGACTGTCGTAGGCACTCTTAAGCAAGGCTCTCTTTTCCTAAGTTGATGAGTATCTAAGCATAAACTAATTTTTTAAAGGTGCAGATTTTTAATTATATTTTTTGTTATATTGGACGATATATAAATTAATACTTTAAATATAAATTTCGTGAGAATTATGAAATTAATCATCATGCGTCATGGCGAAGCTGAAAGGTTCCAAACACTGGACAAGACGCGGAACTTGACCAATTTAGGTAGGAAACAAGCTAGTCAAGCAGGTCGATGGTTGAATACATGCCTTGGACCAGAGCAGCCAGTCGATATTGCTTTAGTCAGTAGTTATATTCGTGCGCGACAAACATTCGAGCAACTGTGCGAAATGGTTGCTGTTACACGAAAAAAAGTTTGTGAAGACGTCGTCCCCGAAGGTGATCCGAAAATTGTTCATGATTTAATCAAGGCTTTGTTTAACGACAAGTCAAAGGCAAGCGTTGTATTAATTGTGAGTCATATGCCTTTTGTGAGCTACTTTTTAGAAGAAGTACATGTTGACAAAAAATCTATGTTATTCGGCACATCGAGTATGGTAGTTATTAATTATGATCTCGTTGCAGGCGCGGGCAAGATAGAAAGTATTTACCACCCTGTATAAATATAATCAAATGTAATGAATTCGTATTAAGAAAATCTTCTAT
>NZ_CAJXPA010000242.1 GCF_913058035.1 uncultured Paraglaciecola sp.
CTTTAATATCGTATTTGTAGAACCTGCCGCCGATAGTCACTTGCCATTTATCGGTAATTTCATAACCTACTTCACCAAAAATCGCTTGTTCTACAATTTTGGTTGAGCCAGCAGAGAAATATTCAAGATCGTCAGGACGTTCAAATCCGGCAAAAGCTGCATAACCTGGCGTAAATTCTGCTGAATAACTCACGTTTTCAAGCTTGTTGTAGAAGCCACCTACAATCCAATTTAAATTTGAATCTGAGGTAGAAACTAAACGTACTTCTTGGTTGAAGGTTTCTTCTCTTTCGTTTTCATCAGTGAAGGCAGTGAAGGTTGGAAAAGTTTCGTAAGAATATTCAAGACTGATAAGTAAGTCCGTTTGGTCACGTTGGCCGCGTTCTTCATAGCTGGTGATACCCGTTGCAGACGTGAGTTCTGCAAAACCTAAATCGGCTGTAATTTCTAAAGCTAATAAGCTAGTGCTTTCGTCATTGGGCTCACGTACGCGTTGTGCATTTTCATATTTACCGGTCGTCAATTCGCCTCTGTGGCTAGAGATAGTTCGGCCTGCATTTTCTTCTTCTTGCCAATAATAAGTTAGGTTTGCATCTAGTTCTTTCATTGGTTGCCAACGCAATGCAAGTTTGCCAGTAAGTGACTCTTGCCCGTTAACATCTTCAGCTGGGTAAAACTGATCACCACCGCGAGCAGCATCAGGTTCAGACACACCAATTTGACGAACCACGAAGGGTTGGTCAATAAAACCAGGATCATCATAACTATCTAGTGAAGCACGAAACGCAAAAGTGTCACTTAAAGGTACGTTTACCGTAAAACCAAGGTCTGTACCAAAATCGTCACTCTCGTTAGTACTAAATAAGTCGCCTCTAATATCAAATGAACCAGCATCAAATTCTGGCTTGTTAGGAATGTAACGTATCGCACCACTTAACGTGCCCGCTCCATAAAGTGTGCCTTGTGGACCTAACAATACTTCAATACGATCTAAGTCAGTTATTCTCATATCAACAGCAAGTGGTATTTCGCCTAGGTATGTAGCAACCGTGCCACCTTGATCATTACCACTACCTTGACCCAGTGGATCAGCATTGATACCTCGCACTATTAAGGGGTTACCGTTTCGTCCACCTTGATCTAAAGCAACAATACCTGGTATAAACCTCAATGCTTCCGATATATCACCTACACCTTGTCTTTCGAGTTGACTACCATCTAATGCCGATATATTAATCGGCACTTCTTGAATCGAACCCGCTCGGCGTGTAGCTGTAACGGTAATCAATTCTATATCTTTGGTGCTTTCTTCACTGTTTTGTTGTGCGTAAGTTGGCATGGCTACAACACCAGTTAATAGTGTAAGCGCTAAAGCCTGGGTAATTAAGTTAGGCTTAAAAATATTTTTGTTCATATTAAATTCCTGTGCGCTGTGCTCTGTTTCAAAAGAACGAAGTATATATAAAGGGAGGCTGTAGATTGATTCATTAGCAGTGCATAATTATGTCGTGTAATAACGCAGAGTTCCACCAAGATTAGTATCTCGATTGTATAAGTGTTTGTCAATTCGATGGCGTGCAAGGCTGCCTTTGTGTTGCAATACAAAAGCGCTTTGATACCCTACAACAAGTTTTTAATATTGATAAGTACAACGCCCCAAATTATGCTTCATGTAATTGACGAAAATCTGTTATTTATGGCAAAAGGTGAATACGAAACAGTCCACGCTAATGCTATGGCGCTAATCCGAAGTAACGTGAGCGATCCTGCGCCGTATTTACTGCTTGCTAAGCTATGTTTTGATTATGAAAATTATGTAAAAGCAAGGGAGTTGTTTGAAAAAAGCGTAAGTTTAGCCCCTGATAATATTCGTGTACTTACCTACTTCAGTCAGGCGCTCACTCAATTGGGTGAGCATGATGAAGCTAGACTATTTGCAGATAGGGCCGCTAGTTTGGAGCCTAGTAGCGCCCACATTGCCGATACATTAGGTGTTGTGTATAGTCGTTTAGGCTTCCATGAAAAGGCAGTTCTTTGTTTTCAACAAGCCGTATCTTTAGATGTCAAACCTGCAAATTATCATTATAATTTGGCTGCCTCATTGCAGTTTTTGGGTGACTTTGAAGCTGCTAAAACTGCCTATGAACAAAGTTTAAGCCGAGACCCTGAATTTTATAGAGCTTTAGTGTCACTGGTCAGCCTTGAAAAACAAAGTGCTGAAAAAAACAGAATAGACGCATTATTGATAAGCTATCAACGTTGGAAAAGAGATAGCGACGCCGCTTTATATATAGGTCATGCATTGGCTAAGACTTATGAAGATTTAGGTGACTACACCACAAGTTTTGAATGGCTTAAAAAAGCAAAATCGGGAAAATGTGCAACGGCTAATGCTTTTAGTTATGAAAGAGTATTTTCAGCCGCTCAGGAGCCAGCAGTGTCAAATTGCACAACAAATAAGGCATTCGACACACCTTCAGATAAGCAGTCATCATCACCAATCTTTATAGTAGGTTTGCCTAGAACCGGCACTACATTAGTCGATAGGATACTGTCTAGTCATCGAGATGTGATATCTGGAGGGGAACTAAATACATTTGCAGAACTGGTTAAGCGAGCAACTAATAGTAAATCTAATTTGGTACTAGATGCACAGACGCTTTCCCAAGCAAATACGCTCAATCTACATAACGTTGGCGAACAGTACGTAGAAGCAACTAGCGCTTTACGCGGGAACGCAATCCGCTTCACAGACAAGATGCCTCTTAACTTTTTTTATGCAAAGCTAATTTTAAAAGCCCTACCAAACGCTAGAATAATTGTGTTAAGAAGAGGCGCTATGGATAGTTGTTTGAGCAATTATAGACAATTGCTTACAACACAACATTCCTATTATGATTACACATATAGTTTAAAAACTACTGCACAATTTTATCGTAAATTCGACCAACTCATCGGCCATTGGCGTGCAAGCTTACCCAATAATCGGTTTATGGAAGTGCAATATGAAGATATTGTATTTAATCAACAAGCGACCACTGAGAAACTACTTAAATTTTGTGACCTTGAATGGGACGATGCATGCTTACGTTTCCACGAAAACAAAGCGCCAGTTTCCACAGCTAGCTCAGTGCAGGTTCGGAAACCTCTTTACTCCAGCTCTATTGGCCGCTGGAAACGCTATGGCGATTTGTTACATGAACTTAAAGATAGTTTGGGTGATCTAGCTGAGGATGTATAACGATAACAATAAAACGGTGCCATAAGTCAGTTGTTGTCAATAGCCCGATAATATTGCTGATAATACTGGACTTTATCAGGCGTCAACATATCCATCATTTACACTACTATCTCTGCATTGAAACTCAACGAAAGTTCACGCATCGTTTTGCAACTGCGCCATCGTTTGCTCGACTACTCTAGCAATATTAATTTCAGCAATATTAATGCCGCTTCATAAGTATGACGCCATATTGATAGAGTCCATCTTCTACATCTTTGTTAGGGTGGTCTCGCTCGCATGACCTCGACTGATTTGTTTCATCATAAACGATAATCAGTTGGGCGCTGTCCTCGGTGTTTTTTGTGTTGATACCCACAAAAATTTTAATAATTCTGTGCTATTTGCCTTCAGGATTTTTAATAGCATCTTCATAAAATTTAAGTAAAACAGTGTCTAAACAATATGTTTGCTCTTTGAACTGAACTTCTTCAGATTACAATGCAATTTCAGCTCTTTAAACGATAATTATATTTGCCAGCTTAAACCATATAATCCATCAATATTTATGGTTGGCAGACTGTCTCTCAGTAGATTGATGTCCAAATACCCCATACGTTTTCTTCTTAATACTATAATGACGAGGTTAATGCTATGAAGTGCTTGAGTAATGGTTTATACGCCTTGGTTACCAAAATCCATTATTTTAGCTCTGTCAAAGTACCCTGCGTCTGTCATTAACAGTATATTTTTTTAATGTTTCAGCTTTAGGGGCATTTGGCCTTTCTGTTACCTTATAACCCCCTGCGACTACATAATCGATACGGCTACTCAATAAATCTATTGTCACACGAAGTGCCACTGCTGCTGAGAAACGCTTTTTAGGGCGACATGTATAAATAGACAATAAGTCATCATGCAGTTGGAGTGTGCAACCATCCAGTAATTTTTACTCAGAAAAAGGAAAGTCTAAACCTGTTTTCAATGAGATTAGTTTTAATGAGCGCAACACCCAATGTTTCATGACGAGTTAAAGCAGCCTTAGGTAGAAACACTGCATTGTTCTTTTTTGTTTTGATTATGAAAGGGCTCGTATTGGATGGTTATCTCTGTATTGGTAAAGTAATTCTGATTGATATCAGCCAAGTTGACTTTAGACTGGCTACCAAGTGTCTGGATGATAGCGAGTAGTAAGTTCCGTGTATTGATTTGTCGACTTAGTTGAATAAATGCCTTATCACTTGCTAATTTAAAGAGTCTTTCGGCATTGTAAATAGTATTGATTTTTTCTATTCAAGTCGTGAAGTTAATTTTTTTGATTTATTTTGTCTTTATGAACTATAAGGAAATAAATATAGCGCGAAAAATTTTTTTTTCCCTTAGATCCTACTTTTGAAATCGGTTTGTGCGAGGCGACTATCTGCAGGCTTAATGCTCAAGTCAAAAATAGCCAACGAAGCGCCCGGCATAAATCACTTCAAAACCTGCCCTAAAGGGAACAGCTGGGGCACTCCGCTTCTTCGTTACACCAATTTGAAAGGTGGTCAACATTCAATCATTGACGTGCATTGAATTGAAGCTCCCAGGTCGTTCTGAAACTTACATTTTGGGTGGTATGGATTAAACATTACAGCGAGAAATGAGATGCGAACATGTGGACGCGAATCCTATGGGGGCCGGGCCGACTTGTTCTAGATGGCTATCTTAATTTGCTGACGTTGTAAATTTGGAGTGGGAAACGAGATTTGTAACCGCCAACCGCGTTGTCGTGCACTCCTTGGAGTCGCATAACAGGTATTGATTACTTTAAAATATTGATACTCTATCATTGGAGCGGGAAACGAGATTTGTAACCGCCAACCGCGTTGTCGTGCACCCCTTGGAGTCGCATTACAGGTATTGATTACTTTAAAATATTGATCTTCTATCATTCGATCGGGCAACGAAAT
>NZ_CAJXPA010000243.1 GCF_913058035.1 uncultured Paraglaciecola sp.
AATACGTTCTTCTGCGGCTTCTTCAGCGCGGTACTTCACCTTGCTTTTAGCTTGTTCTTTCGTCATTTTGACAGCAATGTCAGCTAAGTCACGGATGATAGTTTCGACTTCTTTACCGACATAACCCACTTCAGTAAATTTTGTGGCTTCGACTTTGATAAAAGGCGCGTTGGCCAATTTTGCTAGGCGCCGAGCAATCTCTGTTTTACCCACACCTGTTGGGCCGATCATCAGGATATTTTTAGGGGTGACTTCTTGTCGCAACTCTGGTTCAAGTTGCATTCTGCGCCAGCGATTTCGAAGGGCAATAGAGACTGCACGTTTAGCATCTTGTTGACCGATAATATGACAGTCCAATTCGTGGACGATTTCTCTTGGGGTCATCTCTGACATAAATTAAACCTTATAATTTGGGTAAACAACCTGCGATATATTTAAATAATGCAAGTTAGGGAATTTGTCTTAGCCGCAGCAGTTAATAATCGATCGTTTCAATCGTTTGGCTATGGTTAGTAAATACGCAAATATTACCTGCTATGGTCAAACTTTTTTGAGCAATTTCTTGGGCCGATAATTCGGTGTTTTCTAACAAGGCCATAGCGGCAGACTGTGCAAAGTTACCACCAGAGCCTATAGCAATTAAGTCATTTTCTGGCTGGACTACATCGCCATTTCCGGTAATGATAAATGAGGCGGTTTCGTCTGCAACTGCAAGTAAAGCCTCAAGCTTACGTAGCATACGATCACTACGCCAATCTTTAGCTAGTTCAACTGCTGCGCGAGTTAAGTTGCCTTGGTGCATTTCAAGTTTAGACTCGAAACGTTCGAACAAAGTAAACGCATCAGCCGTACTTCCAGCAAATCCTGCGATCACTTGGTTATTATAAAGACGACGTACTTTTTTAGCGTTGCCTTTCATTACAGTATTGCCAAGGGATACTTGACCATCACCGGCTATTACTACTTGATTATTACGACGTACGGATACAATTGTAGTCACGAAAATTCCTTCAGTGTCGAAGGACAACCAGACTGGTCTACACAAAGGTTGTCAGGGTTAAGAGTGGGTTATGGTCCTGTGTATTTCAGAGGAACTTCACCAGATGCAATAGATGTGGGGAGTATTCTATTTTTTTCAAGCCGCGAGCAGGTGCTCGCAACTCGTAATGCCTACAACCAGATTTATTTAGAGGTTCCAGTTCCAAATCTTACAACCGTTAATTTTTGCACGTTGCAACGTGTGACGGTCTTGTTCAGCTTCACGTTTGCTTTCATAAGGGCCAAGGATCACTCGGTACCACACCCCTGATGTGCCTTTGCTTGACCTCACTTGCGCTTCTAATCCTTGAAAAGCAATGTTTGCTTTTAATTGTTGTGCCTGAGAATCTTTTCTAAACGAACCACATTGCATCAGACGGCGAACTATTGGTTGGTCCTGTTTTTTTTGTACAATTTCAACTGTGTATTCTGGCAAGCTCCTAATAAATTCCCATTCTTCTTGTGGTATCTCGGGCAGTGTATCTTTTTCGCTTTGAGCTTGCTGTTTAATGACAATCACGTCAGTTGTATTCTCAGGTGCTGTGCCTTTGATACTCCATAAAAAATAGCTAAATCCAAGTACTAATATGAGGGTGATGATAATCCGTAACCAAGGTAATGATGGTTTGGACAAAGGTGGAGTCTGTTTTTTACTGCTGTGGCCACGAGCCACGTAATCTTTGTGCGCCATGCTATAAATAGTACTGAGTAGAAATAATATGGGTGATCTTACCGCGGTTCACGGGAACCTCAATCAGAATATTCATTATTATTATATTTAACTAAAATCCTGCGGATCGATATCTAGCGACCAGCGGATCTTATGGGCTAAATTTAATGTTTCGATTTGTTTAATTTGTTGTCCGATAGCTTTTTGTAAGGTGCTGCGTTGTGTACTTTGTAATAACAATTGCATCCGATACTGGCCTTGTCGCTTTTCCATCAAAGCGGGAATAGGTCCTACACAATCGACATTGTCAGCAGCACTAAATAACTGAGCAATTTGCTGTAAAAAGTTAAAAGCGTCACGTGCACTTAACGCCTGTGCTTTAAATAATGCTTGAAAAGTGTAGGGTGGTAAGTTGGCATGTTGCCTCTCCAATAGCGCATATTGAGCAAAATGTGCATAGCCATTATTAATTAAGTCTTGCAGCAAAGGATGACCTGGATCGTGAGTTTGCAACCACATCTCACCTGGCTTTTCTGCGCGTCCTGCGCGTCCTGCGAGTTGTGTAATAAGTTGTGCTAAATGTTCTGAAGCACGATAATCAGCACTAAACAAAGCACCGTCAACATCTAGAATAAGCACCAGTGTCACATTAGGAAAATGATGACCTTTAGACAAAATTTGGGTGCCAATTAAAATTTGGTGCTCATTATTGTTGATACTGCTAAGCATGTTATCCAGTTTGTTTTTGCCTCGTGCACTATCGCTGTCTATTCGAATGCTACTGTATTGAGGGAAATGGTTGGCTATCCCTTGTTCTAACTGCTCTGTCCCCACACCCATAGAAGTCAGTTCACTGGACTGGCATTGTTGGCAGTTCTTAGGAATAGACTTAGCACTACCACAGTGATGGCACTGCAACTTATACAACTGTTTGTGCACAGTAAACGGCTTATCACACCGCTTACAGTGTTCAACATAACCGCACTGATGGCACATTAAAGCAGGTGCATAACCTCTGCGATTGATAAATAGCATGACCTGGCTACCTTGCTGCAAATGCTGCCCCATACGATCTAACATGCCTTGAGCCACACCAAATTGTAGCTGCTGCTGACGAATGTCAAAAACATGTTGAGTAGCAAGTGTTGCATTGCCAGCACGCTGATTTAATTTGAGGTGTTGGTATTTACCGGTTAGTGCATTGTTTAAAGTTTCTAGAGCAGGTGTGGCTGAGCCCAATACTAAAGGTATGTTTTCTTCACGTGCACGCATCACAGCTAAGTCACGCGCATGATATCGTAATCCGTCTTGTTGTTTGTACGAAGAGTCATGTTCTTCGTCAACGATCAGTAATCCAGGTTTAAGCATAGGCGTAAAAATGGCCGAGCGAGTCCCGATAATAATGCCTAACTGACCATTTGCGCTTTGCTGCCATACTTGTAACCGTTCATTATTATTAAGTCCCGAGTGTAAAACTCCTACATCAAGACCAAAGCGATATTTAAATCTGTGCACGGTTTGAGGTGTGAGTCCAATTTCGGGTACTAAAATTAATACTTGTTTGCCTTGCTTTAGTACTTGTTCTATTGCCTGTAGATAAACTTCTGTTTTACCACTGCCAGTAATACCATCTAATAAAAAACAGCCATATTGGTCAAGTTTTGCTTCAATACAACTAATAGCGATGGCTTGCTCAACATTGGCTATGGGTTTGTCTTGGATAATTAAGCTTTGTTGCCAAGTTGATGCGGTTGTGGGGACTTTTTCGACAGCTGTAATGAACTCTTTTTCTACTAAAGATTTAATTGCAGCCACACCAAAATCAGCTTTGGCTTTAGATTTGATACTATCTTGGACGTGTAACGACTGCATAAAAGCACGTTGTTTAGGTGCGCGAGATAAAATACTTAAATCTGCTGACTGGCCGACATCACTTAGTGTCCAATACTGAACTGGTTTTGCTAAGCTCGACTCACCTTTTCGAAGCGCTACAGGCATGGCAGTTTGAACCACATCACCGATGGGATGTTTATAATATTGTGCCAACCAGCTGCATAGTTTAATCAAACTTGGATTAAATATTGGCGTGTCATCTATCACCGCTTCGATGGACTTTAGTTTACTGATGTCCCAATCTGATTTTTCATTTATTCCCCAAACCACACCTATTAATTTGCGTGGGCCAAAAGAAACGCGAACACGAACACCCACGGGTAAAGCAGTACCTTCGTATAGATAATCGAAAAACTGACGCTTCGGAATAGGAAGTGCGACACTAAGTATTGCCATTTGTATTTTGCATAGCCTTTGGTAAAAAGAGTAATTTGGGTATAAAATCAACAAAAGTCTTGATCGCCCAAGCACGTTACATTAATATGCGCGCCACTTTGCGGCAAGCCACAAAGCTTTTTAATTTAATTTTCGTATGGTGTTCAGCTTCGGGTTGAATAGCGATACGGCCTGACGAAGAGGTAACCCATGAAACAAGATATCCATCCTGATTATCAAGTAATGACTGCAAACTGTTCTTGCGGAAATATTATCAAAGTTCGTTCTACTTTGAAAAAAGACATCAACTTAGACGTATGTTCGTCTTGCCACCCTTTTTATACTGGTAAGCAACGTAACGTCGACACTGGTGGTCGTGTTGATAAATTCAACAAACGTTTTGCTGGTCTTAAGAAAAGCTAAATCTTTTTTAAGTCTAACATGACACAAAAAAGGCGCTTATTTAGCGTCTTTTTTGTGTCAAAAAAATTGTCATCAGTCATTTTAATTAAATAGTTGATTTAAACCTCTTCAGCATCCTTTGCTTTATATTTATCACAATGTAATAGTCTGGTTCCTAACTTACATATTAAGAATATAACTTATGTCAGACTCAGATGTATATTCGGCACCCGCGGCCGATTTGAAAGTGGACACAGAAAACAATTCAGGAATGGGCAAGGGTCAAGCATTACCTGATAATATTAAAGGGTGGAGTTGGGGCGCGTTTTTTCTCAGCTGGATATGGGCTATAGGCAACAAAACTTGGATTGGGTTAATCGCATTTGTACCTTATATCGGTTTTATTATGGCGATAGTTTTGGGCTTTAAAGGACGTGAGTGGGCTTGGCAAAATAAAACATGGAAGAGTGTTGAGCATTTTCAAGAAGTGCAACGTAGGTGGTCTTTTTGGGGGGTGTTGATAGTGTTAAGTTTTGTCTTGATTGGTATCATTGCAGCAATTGCTATACCAGCCTATGTTGAATATCAAAGCAAATTGGGATAAATACCCTTGTAGAATCACACAACTTTTAAAGGGAGTTAACAATGACATCAGAAAATATTTATCAAGCACCGGAAGCGGAGCTGGTTGTCACCTCATCTGATGAGGAAAAACTGCAGTTTTTTACTACTACAATTCGCAAGTTAATCATTTTATCC
>NZ_CAJXPA010000244.1 GCF_913058035.1 uncultured Paraglaciecola sp.
ATCTAACAAAGTATCATTCTAATATTCATATGACTTTCCTAGTCTCATCAATTTAGGCACTGTTGTTGAGAAACAAACATGGTTTGTTTCTAGAACGAATAAATGAATGGTGACAGGGTATCGAAAAAATTGGGTTTTAAACTAACCAAAATTTAATTTAAAATCTCGGTTAGATAACAACTGTCTTGGCAAATACTGTTTATTGAACAAAGGCTGACGTTCCGTTTTTCACAATAAACTGGGCCGGTGTATCTAAAACCTGCTCTTTTTTGGTCATGGAAGTACAGATGTCGGAGTAATAATCACGTTTATTTATTAAATTACAAATATAAATGAATTAATAAAGCATCTATTATAAATATTACTAACTTTGAGTAATTCAATAGAATTACAGTGGATGTCTTTGATGTTCTATGTTGTTAAGTTGATAGCCAGTTGCTGACCTTTTCATTATTATGGACTCGTGTATTTCATAAAACATAGTGAGGGAGGGTTGTGAGTCAGTTTAAAATGACTTTTTTTGAACGTTTTGAAGCAGATGTTTTATCTGGTAAAAAGACAATTACAATTCGAGATGAAACGGAAAATGATTATTTGCCCAATAGTATCGTGCAAGTTTCTACTTACGAAAATAAACGATGGTTTTGTGCTTTAAAAATTAAAGGTGTGCATGCCATTACATTTAGTCAACTTTCAAATTTCCATGCAAAGCAAGAGAATATGACACTTTCAGAGCTAAAATGTGTGATCCAAAAAATTTACCCAAATGTAAAAAGATTGTATGTTATTTCATATGAAATTTTTGATTAGTCAGACTTATCATTTTCACTTTACAAACTGATGAATTAAATCTTGTAGTCTCTTGAAAATATTGACTAAAACGCAGAGAAAATACTTATTCAAAATAATCAAATGCCTCTGAATATTCGATTGAATTACTTTGGGTATTTACGTAATTTATTACTTGCCTTTATAAATGCATCAAATCATGTGTTGAAAGGTTATTTATGCACTCGGGAAAGTGTTTCGTTAAGAATGAGCTTTCCAGAGCTTAATATTAATGAGTGAATAGCACTTGCCAATTTAAAAAGAGAATTTATGTTTACTGGAATAGTTCAATCTATAGCTAAGATCGCTGATGTCACAGACAAAAATGGCATTAGAACTTTTATTATTGATTTCAATGAAGGATTTTGCACTGATTTAGAGGTTGGAGCCAGTGTGGCGGTAGATGGAGTCTGTTTGACTGTCACAGAATTAGTGTCTGATATTAGAGTCAAGTTTGATGTGATGTTGCAAAGTCTTCTAATTACAACGTTAAGCGAGTATGAAAAAGATACTTCTGTCAATGTGGAAAGAGCAGCCAGAGATGGTGCTGAAATTGGAGGCCACCCTTTATCTGGCCATGTTGACTTTAAAGTGTCAATTATTAATATTAACCAAATTGAAGATAACTATTGCATCCGTTTAGGATTATCAAACGAATGGAAACGGTATGTTTTTCCTAAGGGTTATATCGCTTTAAACGGTGCAAGTCTGACTATTTCACAGGTAAACAAACAGGACGAGTGGTTTGAAGTTTGGCTGATACCAGAGACTCGAAGAATGACAGTATTTGAAGCTAAGAAAGAAGGCGACCATATTAACGTTGAAATTGAGCGTGGTACTCAAGTTATAGTAGATACTGTCCGAGATACTCTTCAGGAAACTCTAGGTCCTTTGCTACCACTTTTTGAGAAGTTACTTTTGGAGCAAGGGGTCGATATCGATTCGTTGGGGCTCAGTTCAACCTAGTTTATGAGCCAAAAAAATAATATAGTGTTTACAGATTAACTATGTATTTTATTGATTAGTCCTATTCAATCGGTGGTTTAACAAGGTAACTTACAGAACACTCATTGTAGATTTTTTATTGAATTACACAGAGTGTTCTTTTAAACAATGATGACTACTTTTCAATTACATTTAGAGCGCAGTTAATCTAATGTTTTTTAGAAACTGTTGGTGCTTGAAAACAATTTATTTTGTAATTTATTTCAACCTTGCTCTATTTAGAAACCAATTAATGGTACGTTTATGCCGTTTTATGCGGAGACTTCACTATCACTTCAGATTCAAATATATTAATTCTTGGGCCCATAATTCCATATGAGAAAAGTACCGGATCATTGAGGTTGTCTGTCTGACGATTAGGTGATTGTTGGGTATAGGAATCGAACTATTTTCGCTCATCAATGTCAATATATTCAATAAGATAGGATGCTTAGAAGCAAGGGATGCATCTTTTAATTTGGTAACTCAATCTGCCGCACCATACAATAAGATACCTACAATAAAATTCCCGGAAAAGTTTGCTAAAACAGCATTTACCGCATAACCACCATATGAGCCTCCATCGACCGCTGGTGATCTTAGTATCAACTTTGCCGTTATTTATAAAAAAAATTTAGCATATCGATTAAATCAAGAATACTGTCTAGCCTGTTTTATGATCGTCTAAGTTTACATATCTGTGACCACAGCCTGTTGAACCTTTTTGTTAGACAGTAACAAAGCGATACCACGTGCAACTATATATTGAGTACTTGCTAGGTAGCTAGGAAGGTAAGTAGTTAGCTAGCGATTGGGAGGAAGGTCGTTGTGTACTCTAAATACAATGGGTAGTTTCGCCTCCATAGAAGGCATATATAAAATCCCTTGCAGCATCACACCATCGCGCGTGATGATGGGTTTAGCTAGTGTATTCTTAGCTACTCCAGTCAGCTGAGATTGAATAAATCGGATTAACTTGCCTGATATATTGTTCTATGAATATATCATTTAGCGTACACCAACCATTCTCAGTAATTACCATTTTTTGGTTGTTTTTTGCGCAACTAATGAGATGCGCCTTGGAGTATTTGGGGGATGCCGGACAAATTTATTTGTTTTAACATGTTTTATTTTTATTTCGCTGAAGCCAACATTATTTTCAGCATAAACAAGAAATTGTCCATCTGGTACTCATCTAAAAGTGAAAATCCCATTACCAAAAGTCCATTGCTTGAGCTGACCACCTTGTGATGGCATTATCCTTAATTTTGGACTTATTGTAATCGACAATTGGAATACATTCTGTTGTCCATTATGGAATATTGGGTCATCTTGAGCGCCATTATTTGATGCAAAAAATTTATCGTGAAATATCGACGGGTGTGTCGCCAGATAGGGATGTTTTTCCTTATCACCCAAAGGAGATATCCCTTATATAGCCTTGTTATAAAAATATTGGTCGTTAGCGGTTGTATTCTAAGCGAAGCTCTCAGCCGTTTTAATATATTGGGTGGCGTGTAAATATATAAATAATTAGTTCATTGTGTGTCTCTTTTAGATTGATTTTTTATTCTAAATGACTTCAACAGTATATAAAAATTGTTTTGGTCATTTGCTAAAGATAGAGAAATAAAGTGTTATCTAAGTGATCTTGCATTAACCCGATGGATTCAGAACTATTAACATCATGAGTTGACATTACTTATATTAGCCATTTTTGTAAATATTCCTTTTAACTTAGAAAAGAATCAATCACTGTGCCCACGATCGGCATTATTTATAAAATCTTTAATCAATCTGAGGAACGTTTATCTATGTCATTTAGCTCTTTAGGTTTGTGTGATGAACTGTTGAAAACCGTTGTTGAACAAGGTTACACAACACCATCACTGATACAAATCAAAGCTATACCGGCGGTGCTCAGTCAGCGGGATGTTCTGGCGGCAGCGCAAACTGGCTCGGGTAAAACAGCTAGCTTTACGTTACCTATGTTACAGCTTTTGTCCAATGATCCCACCAAAGGCATTATCACTCAGGCAGGTACTACCCAGAATGCTGCTAGCCCAAATGTTAAACAAGTGCGTGCCATAGTCATTACACCAACCCGTGAGCTTGCTGCTCAGGTCGCTTTGAACGTAAAAAATTACAGTCGCCATATGAATATTCGATCTGCGGTTGTGTTTGGTGGTGTGAGGATTGAACCACAAATATCTGAGCTGCAAGGTGGTTTGGATCTGCTTGTAGCTACACCTGGTCGTTTGATTGATCTTTATAATCAACGGGCGATTAATTTTGAGCAGCTCGAGATATTGGTTTTGGATGAGGCTGATAGAATGTTAGATTTAGGTTTTATCGATGATATCCGTCGCATTCAAATGATGCTGCCAATTAAACGTCAAACTTTGATGTTTTCAGCAACGTTTTCCAAACAGATCAAGCTGCTTGCTCAAGGAATGTTAAACACACCACTTTTAATTGAAGTAGCAACCGCAAAAAGCACCATCAATTCGATTAAGCAAAAAATATATCCCGTGGACAAAGAGCGTAAGAGTGAGGCATTGATCTATCTGATTAAAAAGAATAATTGGCACCAAGTCTTAGTATTTAGTCGAACAAAACAAGGTGCAGATAGTTTGGTATTGAAGCTGGAAAAATCTGGTGTTAATGCTGCATCAATCCATGCGAACCGAACTCAACATGCACGTACACATGCTTTAGAGGGTTTCAAAAGTCGTAATATAAGAGTACTAGTTGCTACTGATATTGCCTCTCGAGGCATCGACGTTAATCAATTGCCCTGTGTGGTTAATTTTGACCTACCTTATGTTCCAGAGGATTATGTGCATCGTATTGGACGTACTGGCCGAGCTGGTACTTCTGGTCTAGCTGTTTCATTGTTCAGTGAGGATGAATCTAAGCAACTACAGTTGATTGAACGTGTCATTGGACGTGAACTTGAACGTGAAATTATCCCAGGTTTTGCACCTAGTAAAAAAGCGTCAGCAGACTTATTGGATGATGAGTATGGTAACTTTGAGGCAGACATTAAGCCACAAAATCGAGGCCAATCGAAGAGGCGAAGAAGCCGTAAATAGAAGGCATGTTGATTTAAATGAGTTGAGAAGCTTCTATCTACATAATTAGAATTTTTTTTTGATAATTGATAATTGATAATTGATAATTTTGAATGTTCCAAAAAACATAGAAGCTAGCTGTCTTATTCAGTTAAACTTCTACGCTTTACTTAGTCCCTTTATTGCCAAAGCACTTATCTAATCGGCGTTACTGTCATCATATAATTCAATATTTAATTC
>NZ_CAJXPA010000245.1 GCF_913058035.1 uncultured Paraglaciecola sp.
GCCTAAGGTTATTGTAGTACATATATATAGTAATATTCAAATAAGATACATATTTATACTATATGGGTTGTTGCGTATTTAGCCACAAAACTCATGTGTACCTTCAATTACTAACACTTAAGGTGGTTATCTATGTAAGTTTTTGCAGCAAACATTACCGAGCTCTGCCCCTTCCAAACTTTAATTTTTTTGTTTTCCAAAAAGGTATTCGTACACAATGTGCTTTACCGACAACCAGAAACACATCTGATTTCCAATAAGTGACGGGATTACATGTTGTGCGATCATATTAATGTTTGAAACTGAAACTTCTTGAAACCCTCGATTTTGTGTACTTAGATTTTGCCCAAATTAACTAATTTTTGTAACTACGAAAAGCCAAAGCTTAAACTCTATAAAAATTCGACGAATTAATGTTTGAAATTCACCCTTATCTAATAAAATGACAGGCGGGTTTGAGGGATAAACGGACATTGACGAGCTCTTTTTACTTGTATTTGTTTTTTTTCACTTAATGGGCAAGAAAGTGATAAGAATTGAAACAGCTAGGTTAGTAAGCTGTAGGTAGTTGACAATGCATTTCACCGGGTGTGAATTTTTTTTGTAGGATTAGCTATTTATTCTGCATCTATTCATCAGGAAATAAAGATATAGTACTTAGAAGGTCTCCTAGTAAAGGGACTTTTCAATTCTCATGTTTATTTCTTTTGCTCTCTTAATCATAAAATAAATAATAAGAAATGTTGTATGTTTAAAATTTTAATAGCTTCTACTTTAGCCTTAGTGATTTTTTCAGGTTGTGCAAATAGACCTGAGGGGATCACTGCACAGCATGTTGCTCATGAAAAATACACCGGCTTAACTTGTGAAGGACTTGTAACTCAATTAGTTGATGCTCGACACAAACTTGCTGAATTTTCAAATAAACAAGATACTAAAGCGAACATTGATGCGGGAGGAGTAATTTTGGCTCTAATACCTGTTAGTGCATTTACTGGTGATTATGAAAGTGATGTGGCTCAGTGGAAAGGCGAAGTTCAACCTATTGAAACTGCCCAAATTATAAACAAGTGTAAGGATGTATAAAATCCTACTTAACCTATTATAATAGATTCAAGGCACTTAAGTTTACATTCAAGTGCCTTGAGACTTGCAGTTGCAGAGATAACCATCTTGAATCCCTATGAGCACGAACGGCCCTTTATATCATTCAGGCGACAGTCGGCTTAGAGCGATCAGCGGTCGCAGCCCAAACTGAATATATTGACCACTTTTTTGATACCTGTTGATGCTATCGGTCGGAATCCTAGTGGCAGGTAATCCGACAAACCTGACATATTTTTAATGATTGGATAGGTTTATTCGGCTGCTGAAGCCCACAACAATTAAATCTCATTGCATCTTTGATGTGGCTAGTTTCACACATTGATTCATGGCCAGTTTAACTGAGCCATAATCGATTGTGAAATTTATGGGGAGAACTAACTTACGTGCTTAACTCTTCACTTAAACAATGCGTATAGGTATTTTAAGACCAAAATGAAGGAATATGGCACTGATATGAAATGCTAATTTGGTGTTGCAGCTTCAATATAAACTTGTTCCATCAGTGCTGGAACAAGAAAATTGTCCTGACCTAAATTTCCTTGTTCTTTCAACAATTGATATGCAAGGTTAAACCTATTTACTATGTGTTTATGGTGCATACTTTCCTTGGAAACCCAAATGCCTGCATCGCTAACTACCATGGGTTTGAAACTTTTTTTATCCCATTGCATGGAAAGTTTGTCGAAATACCACTCAAAAATATTTGCACCCCATAATAATGAAGCTCTATCAGTGTTGTAAATTTTTATTGCAGATGCAGTTGAACTTGTCTCAATTAATTCAACTTTACCCGCGGCGACTAAGTTTTTGAGATTTGGAAAGGCGTCATAAATTGATTGCCAACCTCTTACCATGACTAAACTCTGACCTTCTAACGTGGCTTCGTTAATAGAGGTGTTATCAATCGGCAATTCTGTGATTATCCCTGCAATAAAAGAATAAGACCATTGTGAATAGGTACAACATTGTTCAAACGTTGATATATTGGCAGTCAGCAATACATCGCTAGTGCGATTTTCTATAGTCATATAGGCGCGAGCAGTTGGATATATAATGATTTCACAATTCATACGAGAAACTGTGCAAAACGCCCTGATAGTTTCTATTGATTTGCCCGAAACACGTCCATCTTTGCTCTGGTGGGCATTAGGTGGAAAGTCCATAGAGGCGATATTCACATTAATTATGGGTAAGTCATTCAATTCTTGTTGTAATGTTTGTGCAGATATCTGAAATGCAATAACACACAACGAGTAGAGGCAAAATTTGCAAGCATCAAGTCTTAGGCGATATAAAAAAATAAATACTTTACTAGCCCAAGCCAGTGGTACGCAATAGTGACTATTATTTAAGTAAAAAAGGTTCATCTGTATCGGCTGTTCTGTATCGACTGATCAATGTGAGTGAAACGTGCTCTTTTTTGGCTTTTTTTTGGCTTTAAAGGAGTTTGATATTGACACCAAGTTATCTGCGTCGTGTTTTTAGGATGGCGCATTTAATCAGAATAAACACGGCAAAGATATCAAAATAAAGGCTGTTAAGAGTCTTTGTTCTAGAGTATAAACAAGACTAATTATTCTTGTTTATACTCTTCCTTATGGTAGCGGATCTGTCTGCTTAGGGTGATTTTTAAAACCGTATTTTAATTCATAGAATAAGTCATCTGCTTATTTTACGAAATTTTGACTGGCAATAAATTAGCAATAATAAAGTGAGGTTTGTTGTTTTTTTTATATGGTATCTGTACGAAAAGTGATGTGTTAGTGACTGTCTATTTAGCTTTAAATAGACGAGGCTGACTGTGTAATTTGTGTAATTGTCATTTTAAATTGGTAGGTATCATCAAGAGCAGAGAAATCAGACCCTGTTGTTTACAAGACACTTTTTGGAATAAGTACCTGAATGGATAACTCAATCAATTTAGGTACTTTTTAATGCTTAATGAGGCTGTTAATTTAATAAGTTTGTCATTATTTTAAAGAAGCAAAACGCCTGGTATGTACATCCGTGCTTCCAAACAAAAATTGAATAGTAGTTAGACGTTTGAATATATGGCCTACATCAATTTCATCAGTCATGCCTATACCACCGTGAATTTGTATTGCTTCACGACCTACCAAGTTGGCTGCTTTACCAATACGACTTTTTGCTGCTGATAATGCTTTTGCATCACTACCATGATTGATATCCATTTTTAATGCTGCCATTAAAAGTATAGATTTAGCTTGCTGATGTTCCATAAACATATTAACCATTCGGTGTTGAAGTGCTTGAAAAGAGCCAATAGTTCGACCAAATTGTTTACGTGTCTTAGCATATTCTAACGTGCGCTCATGGGCAATTTGCATTGCACCCACCGCTTCAGCGCAAATTGCGAGTGTGGCTTTGTCGATAATATGGTCAATAACAGGCAAGGCTCTGTTTAGCTCGCCTAACAATCCAATGTTGGGGGTTTTCTCAAACCAAATATCAGCGGCCTGATGGCCATCTACATTCGCATAACCTTGGCGTTTAACACTTGGGTGATTGGCATCAACCAGAAACAAGCTGATGCCATCTTTATCATTTGTATCACCAGAAGTGCGTGCTGCAACAATTAAGGTTTCTGCATGATTACCATTTAATACAACTGATTTTTGACCTGTTATAACAAATTCACCATCAACTTTAGTGGCACTACATGTCACATTATTTAAATGATAACGACTTTGTGGCTCTGCATAAGCAAAAGCCATCTGTAATTCACCTGCCATGATCCTAGGTAAATAGTTATCTTTTTGTTGTTGATTACCCGTTGTGGCAATTAAACCACCCGCCATGACGGCAGTGGCAACAAAAGGTTCAACTACCATGCCTTTGCCAAACTCTTCCATAACGAGTGCAAGATCGACCATAGAACCACTTAACCCTCCGTCTTCTTCGGCAAATGGCAACATCAACCAGCCGAGTTCAGCAAACACATTCCAATTTTCTTGACTAAAACCTGCCGTCGATCCAAGTATTTTTCGACGTGTATCAAAATCGTAATCATTGAGGATGAACCTTGAGACACTATCTTGGATCATCTGTTGTTCGCTACTTAATGAAAAGTCCATAATAAACTCCTAATGCTAATCTAAAGGCCTAAAACGGCTTTGCTGATGATGTTAGTCTGAATTTCGTTACTACCACCGTAAATGGATGTTTTTCGATTATTGAAGTAACGTAATGAGCTATTAGTCGCCATATCGGGACCGATATGTTGCCCTTCAAATTCATCATGGAACTGAAAAGGCACAAATGGCATTGAATAATAACCAGCAGCCTCGACATATAACTCATCGATCGCTTGAATAATTTGTGTACCAACAATTTTTAGAATCGAAGATTCTGGACCTGGTGCTTGACCAGTGCTTAAAGCGGAAAGGGTACGTAATTCGGTATATTCTAAGGCTAATAAATCAATTTCTACATTCGCAATTTTTTGTGCAAATACCGTGTCATTAATTAATGAGTCTGCACCGTTGGGAGACGCTTCAACTAATTCTTTTAATTGAACTAGGCGATCTTTTGATATCGCCACACGAGCAATACCCGTTCGTTCATGTGTTAATAATACCTTCGCATAAGTCCAGCCTTGCCCTTCTGTGCCAATAAGATTGTTGGCGGGAACACGCACATTGTCAAAATGAACCTCATTCACTTCATGTCGACCGTCAATGGTAATAATGGGTGATACGCTAATTTTAGGATCATGCATATTAATTAATAAAAAACTGATCGCTTCTTGGTTTTTAGCGCTGGGAGGACCGGTTCTAACTAAACAAAATATCCAATCGGCATGTTGACCTAACGTGGTCCATGTTTTTGTGCCATTAACGACGTATTCATCTCCGTCCTTTACTGCTGTTGTTTTCATAGCTGCAAGGTCAGAGCCTGCTCCAGTTTCTGAATAACCCTGACACCACCACACATTACTGGCTAATATATCTGGTAAGAAACGTTGCTTTTGTTCTTCAC
>NZ_CAJXPA010000246.1 GCF_913058035.1 uncultured Paraglaciecola sp.
AAGGGCGTACATTGGCTATTAGACGGACTGCAAGTACCATTCACAGTAGAATCACTATCAATGTTTAAATTGCCGCTATTTGCGGTGACATTGCCATAAATCGTATTGTTTCCACCGTCGATCTTAATTTCACCGTCTGTTGAAGTGACGTTAGCTGTTAGATTAGCTTGTTTATGAATGTGCACTTTCCCTGTTGCGGTTAAATTATTAAAAACCATAGACGCGGCACCATCGATATGAAGCTTTGTGGCGTTAACATTGAAAACATGACCGTTATTGTCGACTGATGAATCGTCAGCAACTTTGAATTCTCCATCAATATTTAAGGTAACGTCGTCTGTTATAACAAGCGTATTATTTTTTCCGATATCCACTTTTTCAGTGCAAGTGAATGTGTCTTGGCCTGGGCCGGCAGAACAATCTTTAAACGGTCCGCTACCATCATTTTCTACAATATCAATTGGAAGAACATAGTTAGCCGCACTGGCACTGCTGATTTGTAACAGCAGACATACTAATATCGACAGAACCAAAGTTTTTATCATTCTAATCGCAGCCTCCCAGCTGACTCAATGCTAATAGTGATTAAACCATGCGGTTTCAAACTGGTTATGAACTGAGAAATATGTGTGTTGCCAGCTCATGACTTTGCATCTTATATAATTTTAAGTTATAACAAAAAGGCTTGCATGTTGCACGACTATTAAAATTTTGTTTAGGCTACGTTGGATAGATAAAATTTAATTAAACACTTCTCGCCATTGAATAATTTTATCATTGCCTCGAAATTGTCCAAATGTGACGGTGGCACTGGGTTTGTCATCGTCGTCAATATCCGAGTCACCATCCCAGTCGTAATTCAAATAATCTGACCAAATAATCCCTGTTGCATTTGGAATTAACTCAAGTACAAGATGGCCCGTCACATTGGGTGCAGAGAATCTAAGTTGACTATCCACAGATTTACCTCCTAAGAGTTCTCCAATGCTAGAGATATTTCCTACTAAGCCTTTTAAAGTGGATTCGCCATTTAGCAATAGTTGTCCTGCAGACAGGTCAAAAGCAACACTAGTGGAATTATCATCTTGATTAGTTAACCATTGATTATTGATAAAATACCCCACTTTGATGGGTACAGACAAATCTTCTTGCTCGGGCCCATAGGTACTTTCAATAACTAATCGCCCATATCTTGCTTGCGCTCCTTGGATAACTTCGCTATCAAATACTTGACATGCAGATGGGTAGACACGTTTAAAGCATACGCCGTCACTATCAGCGATGGTGCGTATTACAGACGTTGCAGCGTTAGCGGCAACTGTAGTAATGACGGGGGTAAATGACATATCAATGGGATTAATCGGTATGTGTGTTTTTGGAATACGTGCTAACGGGCTAGTGTAGATACCAAACTCTGTGGAAGCAGGTTGAGTAATGGAATAGGTGGCTTGTCCGTCATAATCTGATTCTGTGCCATTTGAGCTGATATCACCCAGTATCTCCCCATTGCTCAGAGTATTGTCTGCGAATGAAACGTGAGAGGCATTAAAACTTAGCTTCCAATGGTCACCGCCATAATTGCTAGTGGTTTGGCCTGATGCATTTTTTGCAGTTATTTGATAAACCAGACTCTCACTAAAAGGTATATATTCGCCAATATAACTTGAGCCACTGCGTGTATTATTTAAAGAAGGGTTAGTGATTTGGGTTATTTCGAAATAAGCAGGAATAAATCGTCCTAGATTAAGCGCCCCAGCGCTGTCGATTGTATTACCTAAATAATCTTCATCTTTGAAATTTATTTGAATCTCACCCACTTCATCATAATTTGCTGTATAGCGATATTTGCCATCATCAAATATCGGAATAGTCGTTGATTGATAGCCAGGTGTCAGTGCCGTCGTATGAGGCGTATTATCTAGTGTTAATATTCCTTCAATCGTAGAAGCTGCGTCAGGCGTTATCCTTTGCAAAAGCATTTGCAGATCCCCCGGCTGATAATTAGGTAATTTTCTTCCTTGCATGCCATAAGCACCAATAGTTAAATCAAAGGGAACACCAGCCACATAGGTTGACGTGGTATTGGATATATTGCTTGGCTGAACACTAACTCTTAGTTCATCGGGATATATATCGATTGTCGCCAAACCTGAAGTAACGGTGACGTTATCTATTTGTGCTGCCACGGTTAAATTAAGCCGTCCGACATCTGCATAATTAAGCATCGACAAGGGGGCAGTGCCATTGCTTGCAAAGGTAACACTTAGGGTCCCACTTTGATCATCACTAGGAGTGCTGTTTAACGGGATACCTGCTAATGGTGTTAAGCAGGTAGAGGGATCCTCGCAATTATAAGTGAAGGTAATATCCTGAGGGCCATTAAGTAAAGGTTTACAGACACCTGCGTCGTTACGAACGGCACGAATATTGACATCACTAAAGTTGGTTTCGGCTGTCTGGTCTGTTAGTGCTTTGATGGCTGTAGTTGTGCCAAAAAACTCAAATCCATCGTTTGAAAAAGTCATTTCACAGGTTTCAGTGCTGCCACTAAAACAGCGCAAACTGGCATTTGGATTAGCACTGGTTTTAGAGAAGCTCACGCTACCCTCATCGGTATCTTCGGTATCTTCGGTAACACTTAAAGTGATAGACACGGCTGTGCTCGCCGGAATAGTTATTTCATTGCCGTTGATCCAGCCATCACCCGCTAGGCCTAAGTCTGACAAGGTTATGGTCGTGTCCTGATCGTATAAAGATTCACAGTTTGCATCTGCGCAGGCTTTGATGGTGACGGTTTCTGCCTCGCAAGTAAAACCTTGTGTATCATGTTCGATACGGTAATGGTGCACATTTTGGGTGTTACACGTCATGTCGGTAAACGTGCCGCCGAGTGCTACTCCGCCAGCTCTTTCAGAAATATGGCCTCCTTCAGCATCAAAAGCTTGGTCTTCTACAATGGAGAATCCAGCACTAGATGTTGAAATTGAACACCGCTTTAGCCAACCACCGTTAGACCCATTACGTGTATTTTGGCTGGCAATCACCAAAGGGTTGCTGTTGTAAGTATTTAAGTTGGATACTTGGCAACTGTTGATGCCGGTAATACTATTGTCAGTTAGAAATGACTCGTAACTGATGTCATTGGTTAATTCACCTGAACCGGGCGTGATAGCCAAAAAACCTATAGTTTCATTATTATCTAAATAGTCACCATTTGTTTCTCCACGCTCCAGCGCTAACTTAAAATTGGTATTACCTACCGAATTCACGGTAGTGGCTAAAAAAGGGGTAGAAATTGGAAAAGGATTGGTCTCGTTATTCATTGTTTGAATAGAAGCGATGATGGCCGGCGTTTGAGAAAACGCCAAGTCTGCAGTAGATATAGTGACCCAACTTTGACTTCCTCCGGCTTTGGTACCTCTAAATGCTTTTGTGCTCACACTACCTACACGCATCATTGCTGCGCCATCTAAGTGGTAATCACCTTCAGGAATGGCTAGAAAATCCACTGTTTGAGATACGTTGCCTGCTGGCAGGTCAAGGTCTGTAATCCTCGGTGGTTCAACCTGAGCAATATCGAATCCTGTTGTAGTGACATTGCGTATTCTCAAGGCTAAGCGGTCATCATCATCTTCGGTAGTTGGTAAACTAAAGACACGGGGTACCTCTGAAAAAGGTGTGTCAAAGCACACAGAAGTAAACTCAGGGCTGTTTGCGGTGTTTTTTAAGATGGCTCGCCCAGCCTGAACTTCTATACTTGGTATGCATTGCCCAAACTTTACTTTTTCGTTAAGAGCACCGTGACGCAGAACTTCATAACCTGAAGGAGCGACATTAGTGCGGATATCATTAGAAATAGAAATTTCCAAATAATCGTCACCAGTATATTCAAAAAATATAGCTGCTATGTCAAATAAAGAGTCTTGAGTTAAGGTGAAGGACCCCCCCGTATTTGAATTGGCAGTTATGTTTTCATATCTTAATTCATTATTTGCACCGCTGATTGAGCTGCCAAATTTGTTGAATGTAATCGCGTCACCAGACAATGTATTCATGATAAAACTAAAACCGTCATCACTCTCAACATAAATAGTGTAATCACCGGCGGGCAAACTGAGCGTTCCTGAGGTATGCACTAAAAACTGTTCATCACCCACTCCTTCACTAGCACCTGGGTATGATAATGTACCCTCAAAGTCGTTAGGGGAACCTCCAAAGTCGATGCGATCAGCGGTACTTGTTTCACTTGCAAAAACATTATATGTGCCATTAGCTATTGATCCAGACACTGGTGACCCAGCGCTCAGCCATGCAGCATGTATATTTAGTGCATCAGTTGTTGAGCCTATCGTTTTGGTATTGCCATCATTATCAATTCTAATACCAACTGTGTTAAGCAAACCAGAATCACAGGCAAGTGGCGGTGGCGGTGGACAGTTTCGAGCACTACCATCGTAGTTATTACCCGCATCTTGATTAGTAAAAATACTTTCGATCTGAGCTGATGACACGACTGAGTCAAACACCAGAACCTCGTCAATGCGTCCATCGGCGGATGACTCTCCGGGAACATATGTGGTGCGGTTATCTCCAAAATAAAGCGTCGACAAACTATTGAAAGGAACAGATGTGCCGCTACTACCTGTCACACTTTGCTCAACACCATTGACATAAATCTTGACAGTTTTGCTTGCTAAGTCCCACACAAATGTTAAGTGTGTCCAGACTTCTGAACCGACTGAGAATACATCAACTGTGCTCATTTGGTAATCACTATCATCACCACTTTCAAAGTTGAATATCACTTTGCCTGAAGAAGTAATTTCCGCATAAAAGTATTTTTCGCTTCCAGACGCATCAAATAGTCTTTTACTCAGACCCGAGTTCCAAGCATCATTACCTCTATACCAAAGGCTAATAG
>NZ_CAJXPA010000247.1 GCF_913058035.1 uncultured Paraglaciecola sp.
ACTAGAAAAGATCTGTATGGGACTCAGTAATAATGTTTTGAGTCACCGACCATGCAAAGGTGTATGCAACAATTACAGTTAGTTGCGCCTACAGATGCCTCGGTCCTTATTATTGGTGAAACAGGAACAGGTAAAGAGGTTATTGCCCAACAAATCTTTAAAGACAGTTTGCACCCTCACAAGCCATTTATTACCGTGGACTGCAGCACAATAGTGGAAAATCTCATAGAAAGTGAATTGTTTGGCCATATAAAAGGCGCTTTTACTGGAGCGATAAACCATCAGCCAGGGTTGATCGCTCAGGCTGAGGGTGGCACTTTATTTTTGGATGAAGTGAGTGAATTACCCTTAGCTATCCAGTCAAAACTATTGCGTTTTGTGCAAGAAAAAACCTATGTTGCAGTGGGCGACCAACGAGTGCGTAAGGTAAATGTGAGACTGATACTTGCCACCAACCGCAATTTACCCGCAGAAGTTGAGGCCGGACGCTTCCGAGCGGATTTATATTATCGGATTAATACCTTTACCTTAAATTTGCCCCCCCTTAATCAGCGCGCAGACGACCCTTTATTATTGGCTCGCCACTTTTTGGAACAATTTGGCCGTCAGTATCATAAAGAGATTAGCGGCTTGTCCGAGGTGGCTATTAGTAAATTGCGGGCCTATACGTGGCCGGGTAATGTGCGCGAATTACGAAATTGTATGATGCGTGCGGTAATCCTTTGTTTAGGGAATGTTATCGAACCTGAACATTTGCAATTAGAAGGGTTACATGAGGCCAATGATAGCGCTAAAAATCATGTCAATGATAAGTCGCCTTTACCTTCTATTACTGCCGCGACTGATGATGATCTTCATCAAATAGCAAAGGTGTTAAATGAAGTCGTGCTAGTGGCGAGTCAACAAGCGATAGTGCTGTGTGTCAATGTGTGGTTAGAGAAATTATGGCTGGAATTATGTTTAGTCAAATGGGGTAGCCTTTATAAAGTGGCAAAACTGTTAAATAAATCAGAGTCAACAGTGCGAAGACGACACGCTAAATTTAGCGATATTCAATTTAATCAACCACAAATTCAGGAATTGACTGTGAGCTGTAACGAAATGTTGGCGCAACTAATAAACCGTCATGAAGTTGAAAACTTGTGGAATGGCATTGAAAAATTATTGTTTTTAGCGGTATTGAAACATGATTGTAGTCAACAGATAAAGGCTAAACTACTCGATGTCACTCAACCAACATTACGTAAAATAATCCAACAGGTGTAAATCAGATTTAAGCGCTAAAAGCTATTTGTTTTCTTGTTTTAATATTTATCACGCAGAAGAGAATTATGAATATAGTTAAAAATCATTCGAAAAAAGTATTATTACCTTTAGTGTTTGGCAGTTTGTTCGTATGTAATGTTATGGCAAATCATAGCCCAAACAGTCCAAAGCCAATAAACCTAGGAAGTGCGGGTACCTTTACTATATTGACCAAAACGGGTGTGACTGACGTTTATCCTTCAGTAGTGACTGGTGATGTAGGAACAAGCCCAATGACTGGCGCTGCCTTACTGCTTAAATGTACCGAAGTAAGCGGAAATATTTACACAGTCGATGCTGCGGGTCCTTTACCTTGTGCCAGCAGTTCACCAAATACATTAACGTCTGCGATAAGTGATATGGAATTGGCATACGAAGACGCAGCAAGTCGCGTTTCACCAAATGCAACTGAGCTGGGAGCCGGTGAAATTGGTGGACTAACGCTGAGCCCTGGTCTCTATAAATGGACGAGTAATCTCAGTATTTCAACGACGTTGACACTTGATGGTGGCCCTGACGATGTCTGGATTTTTCAGGTTTCAGGCAACTTATTACAAGCGTCAACAGTCGAGATGAAATTACAAGGCGGTGCTTTAGCCAAGAACGTTTTCTGGCAAGTGGCTGGTGAAGTAACCTTAGGCACTGGTGGGCATTTTGAAGGCATTGTGTTAAGTAAAACCTTGATTGCAATACAGACAGGCACTTCGGTAACCGGAAGATTATTTGCACAAACCGCCGTTACCTTGCAAATGAACACAGTCACTGCACCTGTCAATGGTGGTCAGTACTCAGTCACTATTCATTCAAAATGACGAGTGACTAAACAACCCATGCAAACTCTGCTGTAATTCCTGAGCGCTAATGATACATTGTCTATTGTAGCGCTTTTTTATTAAATATAGGTTATCAAGACACATATGGACGACCCCATATGTCCACGTATTGCCTATCTATTTGCGTTTATTTTCAGCACGAATGACATTTTAATCGTGTATTACTGCTAGTAGTTTGTGTTGAAGACAGTCTGAAAGTGGCCCTCTTTTTCAAACTTGAGTTGGCATATATTCAGGTTCTTTAGTTGTGTTGGTTTGATCAACATTGGCTTATGATGGACTCTGAAACGCCTACCTTATCGCCTTTAAAATATACCCATACGGATAATTATATTTGTCTGTTCGGATACCGCGTCATGGCTTTGATAAGATAAACCGTTTTCTTCATCATGTTCTGACTAAGCGGGTTGGGTAAAAAGTGTTATCTCGAGTATTGCCTTCCACGACACCCTCACAGGCTTTGTGTCTTTGTCTCGGAAGGATAACGTAAATTGTTTCTTGTTACGCGTTGACCTCTAAAGAAACAGGTATCACGCGATAGTGTTCTTGCCGAGAGAGTAATATCCAGATTAGTCGAGCCAGACGTAAAGGGTTTGATGACGCTAAGCTTGGTCACCCACAAAGCTGATGGGGTGGTGCTTTTCTTACCCGACTGACGAAGGCTCTAGTAACGTGCATCAATTGTTTACGTTAGTAACGGTTTCCGCGTTTGGTTATGCCGCCCATCTTACTGATATTGCCCGAGGCGTGTTGTTTATGCGTCAGCCCTAACCAAACAACAAACTCTTTGGGGTTATTAAATGCTTGGCTTCGTCAATGGCGGCTAACAATGCCGAAGCATAAATGACACCGATACCAGGAGTACGGAGTAGTATTTTCTGCTTTCGCTTGTATCGACAAATTGACCTAACTGTTCTCAATATCTTTGAGGCGCTTAAACATGTTGCTGTATTCATTCAACATGTTTATCAACATATACTGCAGTCGATGACTATATTGAAAATTATCTATCGCGCTCCTTAACCCACTTACTAATGTTTTATGGCCACAGGGAAGCACCATGCCAAATTCACTTAATAACTCCCAACTTAATAATCCCTAGCTTGATTATACTAATCAGCATAAATATGTGATCTGATATATTTACCCCAAAGCCACCTAGTATTTCCCTTGAATCATCACTCAGAGCAACAATTAAAAGCACTCTCTAACAAAGTGAAAGATCATCAAATGCGTAAGCGTTTATTAGCGGTAGCGCATTTTAAAGTAGGTAAAAATAGAGCCGAAGTTGCCAGAAGCTTGAATGTTAGCCGAAGAATGGTCAATGAGTGGGTTGCCAAGTATCTCAAAGGTGGTTCCAGTGTCCTTGAAAGTAAAAAACATAGGTTGACCCTGTTTGTTAATGGGGCAGCAAAAGTTAGTGCTGATAGATTACATGGAGAAACAGAGTCACTCCTGTAAAGAACATACTTAAATGGCGACATGTTGCAAATTTATATTCACCAAACGTTTGCGGTTAACTATCATCAAAATTCGATTTATAATTTGCTCAAATCACTGAGTATCAGTTGGACGGCAAGTCGCTCAAAAGACCTTAAGCAATCTGAAGAAGCCCAAGAAAACTTAAAAAAACGGCAAATTGTAACAATCAAGATGATCCCCGGACATATTGCACTAGATAAGGCGGATTTTTGGTTTAAGGATGAAGTGAGAATAAGTCAGCAAAACACCACCACACGCCTTTAGTCGATGAAGGGCCGTCGACTCAGGGCGCTCAAGCAACAGCAATTTGACTATGCGTGGCATCTAATGCCTATTTGTTTGGTGCTGTGTGTCTGGCCACAGGCAAAACAGAGGCTTTAATAGCGCCTTTTGTTGATAAAAACACCATGACACATCACCTCGAACAGATTCAAGAGTAAACAAAAGCCGGCATACACGCATTTGTGATAATGGATGGCGCAGTATGGCATTAAGCTTTATTGGTGCATGGGAGCAGAAATGTGAGAGTTATTTTATTACCCCTCCGTATTCACCGGATCTAAATCCAATAGAATAAGTGTGGTGTTGGCTTCGTCAACATCATTTAGCTAATCGATGTTTTAGTGGCTATAACGACAGTGTTGATGCCTGCACTTCTGCTTGGGATGATTTCGTTAGCGATATAAAATGGAGATAAAATGGAAATAAAAGAGAGATAAAAATGTGTTCACGAGACTGACTTAAAGTGGAAAAAACTTAAACGAATTGTTATTACTTATGGCTGTTTGTCTTTGATAACTCGTTCTCGGATACGATATCAACAAGATATCTTTTGTTGGTACTCAGATTTTACAGGTACAAACCGGTTCTGGTCTCGTTGGTAAGTTTCCGTTATGGCAAACGCATCGTTATGGTCATTCTTGTTACCTCACACAAAGGGCGTAACATGTTGGGCAGTGATAAGTTTGGTATCATGGCCTAATTTCGCTATTTCTCGCCCTAGCAATGAGATGATTAACAGGCCTCCATTTCCACCTGAGTAAGCCACTGCTGACGCATAAAATCGAATAACTCGCAGCGTTTCAATTTTTATTAAACTGCGGTTTTTATATGTCCGTTCACACTGCAAACTTGAAATTCATTTTTTGCATAATCGATAAGTAATTATTTTAAGCCTCATCTTGGACTTTCCCTATGTAAATAGTCTGGTTGAAAATACTATTTTGGCGCATTGACGCCGTATTAGGGAGCGTCCATCTCATCACCTATTCTAAATGATTAAGTAACTCAATTCATTTGAT
>NZ_CAJXPA010000248.1 GCF_913058035.1 uncultured Paraglaciecola sp.
CTTCGTATCCTTACAAAGCACTCTTCCTGAGTTCCTGTCCTTGTTCTCGCATCCTATACGAGGCACCGTCCATTGTGGTCCTTGTCCATCAGCTTCGTATCCTTACAAAGCACTCTTCCTGAGTTCCCGTCCATCTAGTACCGCAGCCTTGCGGTATCGTCTTCAGTCCTGAAGTTGTCCATGGTCATCCTTGGTGTCATCCTGACTCGTCGTGTTTCCGTGTGACGAAGTAAATATAGAGGAAATGAAAAGGTTTGCGAGTATGTAACAAGAGGAAAAGATCATAATCTTGAAAATAGAATTCAATGCAGATAAATACATCATATAAAACATGGGGTTATAAAAGGACTGGCTATATAACAACGAAAATTGACGTCTTTACTTACGTCTTTGTACGAAATCTCTTACACGGAGTAAGTAAAATGCTTACAGCCAAAATTTTTAGATTTCGCGAGGTCTGAACATTAAGTGACCTTTAATGCGCCCCACTTTTAATTCCTCTACCAAATCATAATGACCGTTCTCAAAAAAAGATAAACATTTTGGTAATGTCACAAACATTCCGACACCCTGACTATCATAATCTTCGAGCATAATACCCTCAATTGCACTCATCAACATATGACCTAAGCCATTATGTTGATGATAAGGATGAACACCAATTAGAGATAACATATGATAATTTTCAGCAGGAACGCGTTCTCGAATTCTAGTTTCTTTCTCAACCATTTGTTTAGTACTAAAATATCCTGCAGTCAGGAGCATCCTTAATCGCCAATGCCAAAACCGATTAGGTCCAAGCTCTGCGTTGGGATTTACTAAACAAGCTACAGCAACCAATCGCTCGTCATCAAACAAACCTACCATAGGCTGTTTGGCTAGCCAAAACGCGTTTAGTTCTTCCCTAATAGCTGAGCGTAAACGAGATTCGTATCCTTCCTTTTCAGAATTAAATATATCAACAAATAAAGGGTCATCATAGTAAGCTAAATACAACAGTGATGCGGCAATCTTTAAGTCTTCGGCTGCTAGATAAATGGCTTTGATATTATCTAAGCTGGCCATTTGTTGTTGTTCTAATTCCATCAAATCAATACCTTATTTTTTAATGACACCTTACCCTATGGGTATCGCCTTGTTAATAGTTTGTTGCAAATCAAAAAAATATTATCAAATAACGTATCTATTTGGCAGCAATGCCAGGAGTGTTGATTGCTCACTGAACAGATCAATCTACAGATCAATGAGCAATAATGATTTAAGTAATTAATTAACTACCTATTGGTAGCGTTGTAAATCGTTTCACCCCAACCTAGCAATGCACTATTTTTAAAGACCAGTGGTGTGCATTCGTCTTTTGTGGTTACCCCATCACCGTCAATATGTTGTGTTCGATAATAAAGCACCTGATATGTATCTTCGCCCTTTATATAAAACTCATTAAAATCAGCTATACCCATGCGATTTAAAATATCGTCATAACTGATATCTTGTTGTAATCGAGAAATATGTTTACGATTTGTCTGCTCTACGTTGCGCCAATCAGAATGATGGCTATATTCACCATCACCGTCGACAGAAATCACACACCCACTCAACCCTAACGATAGCCCAAACAATGTCGCTACGACTAACTTATTCATTGATCAATCCTTATTAATATTTTTTAATTTAAAAATGTAGCCATTAACGACTAAAAATAACTTTTTAAAGGTGGTCATTTTTACAAGGAGTATTCAAAATTGAGGCCAAAGCGCTAACCGACTGTTTTATATAAATATATGGTGATTACGTCGACAATTAGTTAAAATGGTATTTGTTATTTAGATAAAAATTTAGGATTTTTGACCAACCGAATGAGCAATATCGACTACATTGTCAACCTATGCTTTGATATGTCTGAGCAGGGTAAAACACCATCCATCGCTTTAATCAGAAGTATGGCCCAGCATCCATTAACTATTCCTGAGACCATCAAGGGTTTACAACGTTGGAAATCTAATCCCGGTACCCGCCCCAAAACACCCAACAAACAGAAATTAGCGGTCTCAGCGAGTGACAAATCATTACAACAACGTGTTACTCAACTGGAGAACCAGGTCGCCACAATAATGCAAGAACTGGCTAGAATGACGGATAAATAAAAATTAAGAGTTTATATATGCAGGCTTTAAAGACTGAATGAAGGCAGCTAAATTAGGCGCCACTACTTCTTTTGGCAACAGTCCGACTTGCTCAAGCATCACTTCGCCACTAGTGTTGTCGATTGTAAGAATGAAATCGTCTTCGTCTGTCAGAGCAATAAACAGTGTTTCAGGCTGCTTTAGTCTCCTTTTCATTAATATATGCCCCACTAAATTTTGCTGCAAACGCTCAAAATCGTTCTGATTTAATGGCTGTAGTAATTGTAAATGACCTTTGTCCGTCTCAGCAATTAGATTATCGCTCCAATACGCAGAATAATAACTAATTACATCCTCATGAATTTTCATTTCTAACGCTTTTTCTAAATCGCTAAAATTAGCGAGGTCTGAGCGCTTAATGGGCTGCCAATCAACCTTGTCACCTGTGTTGCCTGATGATGTATAACATTCTGATGGCCAATCGCTGTCATACTCAATCAGCAACATAGCTGGATGTTTTTTAGCGGTTGCTAAATACTTTTGGACAAATTCATCTAACGCAGCGATTACTTGTTCACTCATCAACATTCTCTTTTAACGACATTTTTTAGACGGTTAATCTAACATCATTATGAAAAAATGATATCTCAAGGTTTTGACAAAAGCAGTCATGGGGTAAACTAATCGAATTAACGTAGACAGAACAATAAAGAGTCAATGTGAGCGAAATATTTGATAAACAAGCAACCCTTGCTGGATTAAGTTTAGGCAAGATAACTGAGTACAAAGAAACATACTCGCCAGAACTATTACAAGCCGTTCCTAGAAGTATGAACAGAGTGGAATTAAATTTAACAACTGAACTACCATTTCATGGGACTGACAGATGGAACGGTTACGAACTATCTTGGTTAAACCCTAAAGGTAAACCTCAAGTGGTGATTATGCGCTGCGAAGTCCCCGTCTCATCACCAAATTTGGTCGAATCAAAATCATTCAAATTATATCTAAATAGTTTTAACCAAAGTTACTTTGACTCAATAGAAGCAGTCTCTGAAGCCCTAACCAAAGACTTATCACGGTGTGCAGGTAAACAGGTCGACATAGCGCTATTCAAGCCCGCAGAATTCTCACAAATGCAAATTGCTAGCTTTGATGCGTTATCTATCGATGATTTAGATATTGAAGTGAATGACTACCAACTTGAGCCATCTAATTTAACCGTTGGCAGCGAGCAAGTAGAAGAAACACTCAGCAGTGATTTGCTTAAATCGAATTGTCTTATCACAAACCAACCTGACTGGGGCAGTGTTTTAATTCGATATCAAGGCCAACAAATAAATCACGAAGGGTTGTTACGTTACCTTATATCATTCAGGCAACATAACGAATTTCATGAACAGTGTGTTGAACGTATATTTTGTGACATTATGACTCAATGTAAACCCAATAAGTTAAGTGTTTACGCAAGATACACTCGTCGCGGAGGACTGGATATCAATCCATTTAGAAGTAACTTTGAACAAATTTATCCAGAGGGTAGACTGGCAAGACAGTAAATCAACCTTCATTCAGGAATTAACACAACAAATTCAGGTGATTATGCACAAAATTCAACTCAATCCTATAGGCGCAATGAGCCAATTATCTCAGCTAGAAGTCAACTTACTAAGCGAGTCAACAGATAGTGACTTGTACAAATTATTTCGAAACTGCTGCTTAGCTGTTTTATACAGCGGCGCAGAAATTGATAACAGCGACAATATATTCGCACCCCACCACGACTTTGCAATTAATTTAATCAGTCGTGAAAGAGGAGTGAAAATTGAATTAGTCAATCCCCCAGCTCACGCATTTGTAGATGGAGAGTTGATAAGAGGTGTTCATGAACACATCTTTTCTGTGTTGCGTGATTTATTGCATATTGGGGCAAAGTATTCAGCTCAGTCTTTAGGAGTTACACCTGATTCTGACTATATAACACATAGCGTATTTGACATGTTGCGTCATGCACAAACCATTAAAAACACTGCAGAATTAAATATGGTGGTCTGTTGGGGCGGACATTCAATTGGTACAGTGGAATACAAATATACCAAGGAAGTAGGTTATCAGCTTGGGCTACGAAAACTCAACATTTGTACCGGCTGTGGTCCAGGTGCGATGAAAGGCCCAATGAAAGGTGCCACCATAGGTCATGCTAAACAACGTTATAAAAATGGCCGTTACCTAGGCCTAACAGAACCTGGGATCATTGCCGCTGAACCACCTAATGCAATAGTCAATGAACTAGTAATCATGCCAGATATTGAAAAACGCCTAGAGGCTTTCATTCGTTTATCTCATGCTATAGTTATTTTTCCAGGAGGAGCAGGCAAACGAAATCTAATACGGTCTCGTGGGCTCCGAGGTGGGTAAAAGAGACCGAACCAAACTACAAGAAGGACAAACCTTCCAGCGAAGAAGAAGAAATGTTCGATTCGCCCGGACGCTGGACAAACAAACCATCGAGCACACGCATCTCAGTGATTACACTCCCGAAGAAAAACAAGCGTGCTTCTTCCAACGGGATGACTACAAGCGCATGCGAGTCCACAATAACGACACGGTGGACAAAATGATCCACCGTATGCCGCTCCAAGAGAACGAGGAATGTGTCACCGGTTTGGAAGCTCGAACTCCGAGAGACAACATGCTTTGTCATCAAAGCATCGGACAAGCCCTCTTTGCCGTATTGGACGAACAAGACGACCAATGGCGATTCGATGGATGCTTGAATGCTGACATTCTCGC
>NZ_CAJXPA010000249.1 GCF_913058035.1 uncultured Paraglaciecola sp.
CAGCTCGATTGATCTGCTGTGCAGAGCCAGTTTGAGTGGGCGCAATCTGAGCTAGTGAACCAGCACCTGATGAACTAATTTCCATTACGTACTCCTATTCTTTACATAGTTGTCTCAAAACAATCCTAGCATAAATTCTAATTAGTTGTTTTTATTCTGCGAGGGGAAAATAATGTCGCCTAATATTTTTTGCATATCTTTCGCTATGATGATTTGTGCTTCAGCATTTGGATGTATACCGTCTCGCTGCATCAAGTTCTTGTCTAAGGCAATGTTTTCTAGGAAGAAAGGAAGCATAATTACAGCATATTTTTCAGATAGTTTTGCATAACTGCTGGTAAACATTTGGGTGTATCTTTTACCGTAATTAGTGGGTATCTGCATTTGTTGTAATATGACCGTTACCTCATTTGATTGGGATAATTGTATTATTTTTTCTAGATTATTGCGCATTTTGCTCACTGGGTGGCCTTGTAATCCATCGTTGCCGCCTAGCTCAACAAAAATATGTGTGGGTTCATGTTGCTTGAGTAGCCTTGGCAATCGAGCAAGCGCGCCATCTGTGGTTTCACCACTGATCGCGGCGTTGACAACATTAACATCTTTGCTTTGCCACGCATCTTGTAACAAACTTACCCAGCCTTGCTCTTGCTTTAGACCGTAAGCAGCACTTAGGCTATCACCTAGAATGAGCAATTTTGTTTCTTTGGCCTGTAACTGATCTGAAATCAGTAGTAAGGGTATAAGGATCAAGATTAAATAAATTTTATTTCGAAACGAATTGATATTAAGAAACAGCACTATGACTCCAACGACTATGATTAAAACAAACGGCATAAGTAAAACAGTTATTACGACTCAAGGTCAACTACAGATCCTCAAGCCAATTAGCTTTGAAGTCAAGGCGGGAGAGTCAATTGCTATAGTTGGCGCATCAGGCTCAGGAAAATCTACCTTGCTTAGCTTATTAGCAGGCCTTGATGAAGTCAGTGAAGGAGAAATATATATTGATGGCCAAGCCATGCAAAATATGGATGAAGAACAGCGTGCTCAGCTAAGAGGCGCAAAAGTAGGCTTCATTTTTCAAAGTTTTATGTTGGTACAAAGCTTAACAGCCTTAGAAAATATTATGTTACCAGCCGAGATTGCTGGTCACGATGATGCGAAAAAAAGGGCCTTGAACATCTTAGAGCTAGTAGGACTTGATCATAGAGCCAGTCATTATCCTAATCAACTATCTGGCGGAGAACAGCAACGAGTGGCAATAGCACGAGCGTTTATTTCTGAGCCCAAAATTTTATTTGCAGATGAACCCACGGGTAATTTGGATGCTACTAACAGTGACAAGATTGAGAAGTTATTATTTGAGTTAAATCAAAATTCTAATACTACGTTAGTACTGGTGACCCACGATCCTGTGTTGGCAGGCAAATGTCAGCGTCAATTACATATGCAAGCGGGTGAATTAACGGAAGTTTTTTCAAACACACCTATCGAGCAAGCCGCTCGACAAGTGGGTTAGTGCTATGACTAATCATACTTTGAGTTTAGCATGGCGACTCTTTCGTCATGAGACAAAACGAGGCGAGTTAACCATTATACTGTTAGCGATAGTTTTATCCGTTGCGTCTGTTTTATCACTTTCTTTATTCAGCGAAAGGCTTAAATATGCTTTAACTGAAAAAAGTGCTGAGTTTATTGCTGCAGACAGAGTGCTTGAGTCAAATACCCCCATTGACCTCGCTTGGATTGAAAAGGCTCAACAGATGGGCTTAAACACAGCACATCAAACTTATGCTCGCTCTATGGTTTTTGCCAATGAACAAATGGACTTAGTCGATCTAAGAGCCGCAGATAAAGGTTACCCCCTAAAAGGTACAGTCAAAGTAGCTGATGAACCATTTGTTCAAGGTGTTGCTATAGACGTTCTGCCTGCTTCGGGGGAGGCTTGGATTGAATCTCAATTGTTTCAAACCTTGGCTATTAAAGTCGGTGATAATATAGAGGTAGGTGACAAAATATTTAAGGTAAGCAAAGTGCTGACTGAAGTGCCTGACGCTGGTTTTAGCGTTTTTGGTGGTGATCCTAAGGTATTGATTTCAAAAGAAGACTTAGCGGCAACAAAAGTTGAAGGTCCAGGCAGCAGAATTGATTATAGCTATTTTTTTACAGGCGATAGTGGCGACTTAGATGATTACTACGAGTGGCTTGAGCCGCAGCTCGACCGTGAAATCCATGATTGGGATTCCATTGATGATGACGAGTCTGGTATTGGCCGAGCAGTAGGCAGGGCAGGGCAATACTTTTTATTAGCGAGTTTGTTAGCGATTGTTTTGGCTGCAGTTTCCATAGCGGTGGCAGCACAGCGTTATAGTATGCGCCATTATGACCCCGTCGCCATTATGAAAACCTTAGGTGCACCAAAAAAAATGGTGCAACAAATTTATTTGTTACAGATTTTGTTCATTACCGCACTGGGTATCAGCATTGGTGTGATGTTGGGTTTTATTATTCAGCAACTCGTGGTTTCAGCCATCGCTGGCAAAGTCGATGTGTCGGTAGATGTCTGGTACTGGCGACCAATAGTTATTTCCGTTTTTACCGGTACTATATGTGCGGTATTATTTTCTTTATACCCTTTACTTAAACTTTTTTCGGTATCGCCATTACGGGTATTACGTCGCGACTTAGGTGCCAATTTGAGCTCTAGGCTGATCCAGTTTGTGGCATCAGGTGGTGCTATATTTTTGTTAATGTGGGCGTATAGCCAAAATATTAAAGTCAGTGCTATCCTGTTTATTTCGGGTATTGTTTTGGTTGTCAGTTTATTTGGTGTTACCTATGGTTTAATTTGGGTAGGACGAAAGCTCGGCCAAGGTAAGATGGGTGCTTGGCAGCTTGCTTGGGCTAGAATTCATCGCCGAGCAATGGACAATAGTGTGCAGTTGATCAGTTTTGCTGTCACTATTATGCTGTTATTAATTGTATTAGTTATGCGTAATGACATGGTACAACAATGGCAAAACCAGTTGCCTGAAGGTACCCCAAACTATTTCTTAGTGAATATTAGTCAAGCACAACAACCAGATCTGCAACAACATTTTGTCACCAATCAAGTAGAGATTGATAAGTTTTATCCTGTTGTTCGTGGCCGTTTTGTTGCGGTTAATGATGAAAAGGTGCGCACTGCTGTATCTAAAGAAGATCCAGACGAACAAGGTAACGGCCGTGATGGGTTAGGCAGAGAAGCGAATTTAACGTGGAGCAGTACTCTTCAAAAAGGCAGTGAGGTAATTGCAGGGAAATGGCTAGGCGATAAAAACAATAGTGATACCGCATCACAAAGACCTTTTGAGGTGTCAATTGAAGAGGGTATTGCTGAACGAATGCGTCTTAGTTTAGATGATAAGTTGACCTTTAATATTGGTAGTGAAGTCGTCGAACTAAAGGTTACAAGTATCAGGAATGTTAATTGGCAATCTATGCAGCCAAATTTTTTCTTTGTGATCGAACCACGTGCGTTGAAGAGTTTTATTCCGACTTATATTTCTAGTTTTAATTTACCAACTGAGCGTAAATCCGATATCACTCAATTAATGCAACCTTTTGGTAACGTTACCTTGATTGATGTTGATGCACGAATTACGCAGTTAAGAAATATTGTTGACCAAGTTTCGATGGCGGTAGAGTTTATTTTGATATTGGTTTTGGCAGCAGGTGCGCTGGTATTGATTGCCCAGGTTCAAGCCAGCATGGATGAACGTCAACAAGAATTAGCCATCCTGCGCACGCTTGGTGCTAAGGGTAGTCTGATAAGAGCCAGCGTGGTGTTTGAATTTATCATTATTGGTGTCGTGGCGGGGGCTATGGCTGCGGTGGCCAATGAATTTAGTTTGTACATGTTACAAACCCAAATATTTCAAATGCCTGCCAGTTTACATTTAGCGTATTGGATCATCGCTCCGGTGGTTGGTGCACTGGTAGTGGGTGTGCTTGGCGCTTTGAGTTGCTGGCGTTTGTTGTCACTCAACACGAGTCAATTGTTACGTCAGATGGTTTAGATATAAATACTAAGAAAGTTGGTGCATTGTGAATCAACTTTCTTACATTGATTATTTTTTTTGAGCAAAATTAGTTGATTGATAACTCACTAAACTATTTTCGCAAACAATTGAAAGCTTCGGATATTTCTGGATAAATAAACTTATAACCGCTTTCTTGCAAGCGTTTAGGCACGACTCTTTGACCATATAAAACTAAATTACCCATTTCTCCCATTATCATTCTGAGTGCAAATTCAGGCACCTTAAATACACAAGGGCGAGACAGAGCTGAAGCAAGTTCTCGGCTGAACTTTCCATTGGTTACGGGGTTGGGTGCAGTAAAATTATAAACTCCTTCACAGCTATCATTAGCAATTAAGTGAGCAATACCTCGGAGCATGTCTTCAAGGTGTATCCATGACATATATTGAGTGCCATCACCAATTGGTCCGCCTAAACCTAATTTGAATGGCAATAGCATTTTTTGTAGTGCACCACCTCTTCTAGTGATGACAACTCCCGTACGCAAAATACATACCCGGGTTTTCTCTGATTGTGCTTTTTTTGCTAAAAATTCCCAGCGTTCGCAAAGTTGATGGCTGAACTCATCGTGAGGAGTTGAAAAGTTTTCATCAATGATTTGGTCTTGTTGACGGCCATAAAAACCAATTGCTGAGCCACTTATTAATAATTTGGGTGGATTTTCACCAGCGTTAATGAGTCGCACTACCTCCTCAGTGATTGACCAACGGCTTTGTTCAATTTTATGTTTTTGTTCATCAGTCCACTTTTTAGCTACTATGGGCTCACCAGCTAAGTTGATCACCACATCATACTCGTCTAAATTATCAAAATGTGTAAGAGTGGATAGG
>NZ_CAJXPA010000250.1 GCF_913058035.1 uncultured Paraglaciecola sp.
GGTGTGAGCTACCAACCCAATTTTAATTTTATTATCAGAGTGTGTTTCCATTCCAGATAAATAAAAGTACCAACTATGGTTGTTTTTTAACAGGTAAATAAATGCAAGTGGTTTGCCATTTATTTCCAGTGAATAAATACCAGAATAGTGATTATTAATATCACCAAATATAATCTGTTTGTGAAATTCAACAAATACAGTGTTATCAAAGCCACTCCCTGTTGCTGTTTGCCGCCATTTTTTTTGGTGTAATTTACACAGTTCTCTAAAAAATACGTTTTTGTCTTGTTCGGTTTGCGCTAAGCGTAAATTTATATCCCCTTCTTTGGATAATAGTTTTTTTGAACGAACAATCTGGGAACGTGTATTTTTAGAGAGCAGACCTAAGTAGCTTTCAATATTATCGATGTTGTGAAGATCAACTTCAAAATCAGGTGCAGTAATGACAACCCTGGGTTCACCTAAAACCGATTCAAATTTACGGACTAATTTACGAGATGACATTCCTAAGTAGAACTCGTGCCATTTTTCTAATTTATCTTTGATATGCTTTGCTAATGCGACTCTAACTTCATCCTCATATTGACTGTGCAACAGAAAATCACTGTGCTCTATCCACATTTGATCAAGTTTTTCGTTGCCGCACTTGTGTAGCCAAAGTTGTTTGATACTCATTAGACCAAAACAAATACGCTGAGTTTTGCTACAGATTAAACCTAGTCCCACACATTTCTCTTGGTAGGTTGCCTCTAGGATGATCGGATTTATTGGCACCGTTTTTAACCAAGCGTCCATCCAGCGCCAATCTAAAAATACATTCCGATTAGAGCAAGCGTAAAGTTTGGCCCACTTCTGTTGAAGCTCTATCTTGTTGTTTAAATAATAATTTTTTACAATCATACTAAAAAATAGACCTACTACCTAATTATTGCGCTTGGCAATTAGAATAATATATTGGCAAAGTTGAATCGAATAAAAACTTTAAACCCAAGACAGCGAAAGTAAGGCATTTGAATGACATCGTAATTGCAAAGTAAGACACGTTGTTTTAAATGCCTTCATAGTGTCAATGGTATTAATTTTAGCATCAATATCAGAGATTTGAGACTGGTTAGAGACAACACATATCCTTTATTTTTATGCACTCACTACACTGTTATTCTTGGTGTGCGTATCAAGTTCTTAGCTTCAGATGTTTAATTTGGACTTAAGTTCATTTAGCTGACTTAGCTGAAATAAACTCTCTGGTTTAATTTTATCCAAAATTCTATTAGTTTTCGCTGTGTCACCATTTGCAAGAAACACTTCGGCTAGGTGTAATTGAATTTCAGTATTCTCTGGTAAAGCTTTATTTGCCAAATTGATATAGGTCAAAGCCTCTTGAAATTTTCCTTGCTTGAACAAAACCCAGCCATATGTATCTAAAGAAAAGCCTGATTTAGGCATTAGTTGTAGTGCAACTGTTGCTAATTCTTCAGCTTTATCTAATTCATTCATCCTAATTAACAGTGCAGCATAGTTATTTACGGTGATGAAATTCTGTGGAAATTCTTCAAATAAACTTTGATAAATTTTGGCTGATTTGTCCAATAAATCGTTTGTTGCATAATATTCAGCTAGTGTATGTATATCTCTAAAAGTAGTAGATAATTTAGTTAATGCTTCTTCAAGAAACTCTCCACCCTGAGGAGCCTCTCCAAGTTCCTGCATAGAGTATGCGATAATTTCCGCTACCTCAAAGCTCGGCATAAATGCATAGTATTCAGTAAGCAAACGTTTAGCTTCGGCGTAATTTTGTTCCTTGTAGGCAATTATTCCATTGTACCTTTTAAGCCCTGGTATGGTTGATTGGTAATTTTCTATTGTTGAAAATTGTTCTCTGGCTTGCTTCACTTTTCCAGCCTTAGCCAAAAACTCTGAATTTAGTGCTCTAAGTCTGGGCTCATTAGGAAATATCCGTAAGGCTTCTACCGTAGCTTGAAGCGCAAGCAACGGATTGTCCTTTCTCCCTAATAATTCAATTTTTTTAAACCAGGCAACTGAATCCTTGGGATAAAGTTCAGTCCAAGGGTGATATTCACCCAAAGCCTCATCGATAAGACCGAGTGAATTATAAATATCACCTTTTACCATCATTATTTGTGGATTGGTTGCATCACCTTTGGCGTCGAGTATCGCCAAGGCTTCCTTAGGCTTGTTTTTCCATGAGTGTAAAAGAGCAAGACCAATAATGGGAGCCTGAATAGTTGGATGCTTATTAATCGTTATTTCAAGGTATTCTTCGACAATGGGGACTTTTTCTTGGGCAATACCAATATTGATATAGCTTAATATGTTGTGTAACTGCTCTGGATTTTTTTCAACCAACTTAACACTTAATACCTGAGCTTGATCAAAATTTTCTTGACGGGCGTTGATGAGCATTAAATATCGCATCGCACCCGTATGTTTACTATCTAAGGTTAATAATTCTTCAAAAATCTTTTTAGCTTGTTCAATCTTATTGGTTTTTAGAAAAACATATCCCTCAAGTGCCATACCATCCACTGGATTAATTTGTCGCCATTTTTTGGCAATCTCCAAAGCGGCTCGTGTATCACCATTTTTCAAATGTGATTCCGCTAAAAGCATCCAAGCCTCGTCAATACTTTGATCATACCTAATTGCTTCTGATAGATTATCTAAACCAGATTGATCATTGGCACTTAACTTCATAAACCCTTCTTTGAGTAAGTTTACTGCATTACCTGGGTCGTATTGATTAGCTTCACCTATATACTTGATTGCTTGCGAAAAATTACCTGATTGAAATTGTTGGATTGCAGCAGTAGATAACAAGTTTGCTCTATTTTTTTCGCTAAGCTCAGCTTGTGCAGCTTGTTCAAGCGCTTCTTCTGTGTACCCTAACTTCATATTGACTTCTGCTAAAATTTTATTACCGATATGAACGGGAGAAATATTATTTTTGATCATCATCAAATATTGGCGCGCTGTCTCAATTTTATCTATTTTGTAAGCGCTTACACCAGCAATAAATAATATTTCTGTATTAGATAGGCCTGCTTGGATAGATAACTCTGAATTGAGCAATGCATTTGCAAAATCATCTTGTTTAAAGTTTACTTTTGCTTTCAAAAAATTTACATAAGCACCCTTAGGGTTTATCTCAAGCAAATAATCTAGGCGTTCAACTGCTTGCTCTAACTGTTTTGAAAATATATACAATTCAATTAATTGGAAATATGCTATGTAATATTCAGGAGAAATATTAATGATTTTTTGATATTCCTCAATCGCCATTTGAGTTTTAGCTAGGGCTGTGTATGCCAGAGCGGCAAGCATTGCTTTTTCTATTGGCTCATGAACACTGTCTGTAAACAGAGGAAGGCTGTCGGCTGCTTCAGATGGTCTTTTTTTAGCTAATTTACTAAATCCTGTTGCTATAAGCTTGTCATCACCTAAAAGGCTGCTAGGCGGGTTAATAATGGGTTCTAGGGAATCATCTTTTAATGATGAGAGGTAGTGAAATAAATCTACAGAACTTAAGGCTTGTTGATTTAGGCCAGCCACATCATCACTAAGTAAAAAAGCCCTGCCAAAATCATTTTGATAATAGATGGATTTGACTAATATTGGTAGGTAGTCATCAATGGCCACACCAAGATCTCGAGCGTTTCTAAGTTCCTTCTCTGCGTTAGAAAATTGCCCTGAGAGATAATAAACTTTACCTAAGCGCATTCTCGCTTTAGGATTTGTTGGGTTAGTAGTTAATGCATTTTTTAGCTCAATAATCGCACCTTGGTATTGTCCCTGGTCTTCCATTAAAGCTGCTTCTTGTAAGTATTCTTCAGTCGTTTTTGGAGTGCATGCACTAAACAAAAAAACTAATAGAGCAATTAAAATATTCCCAGATCTCACGTTAATCATCTCCTTTTTAAAAAACATTAATGTGCTAATACATTATCTAAAAATGACTAACACTACTATGGGCTATAACTTATCCAAACACTATTATTTAACATTAAAGTTATTTTTGGAAAATTCATTTGCTCGTTCTTTCAACTGTTTGGCAAGTACTAATAGTCTGGGATATCCAGCTAATTCTTTGACTAATCTTTTAAGCATCCTAGTATTACTTACTTCTCTACTATATCTATCAATGAGTTCTTGCCCTTGGCCACCATAACTCGAAAAATTGTCAGGGAAAAAAGCTTTGTTAATTAATGGCAACGTTTTCCTTAGCTTTACAATTTCTACCTCTCTACGCCCGAGTATACTTGATTCATTAGGTGAGGTTGGCGTACAAACCCAGTTTAAATTTAAGTTAACAGGCTCCATTGAATGTACTTCGTGAACCATGTAGCGAGGTAAAAATATTAGATCTCCAGGAACGGTTTCAAATTCATAAAAATCATAGACTCTGGGATTATATTTAAAATTTTTCCCAACCAAACTAGCAAACATAAATGGAATATTTGGCAATGGAGTGTTGGGTGAAGTGACGATCCATTTCTTTTTTCCAATAACCTGTTGATTGAATCCATGAAGACTATTGCCGTCGTAGTGGGGAAGAGTTACGTGCCCTCTAGGCTGCATAAATAATCGCATGGGAGACTTACGCACTGACATATCTTGCCTATCTAAAACCGATTTAACAATTTCAGGTATTTTAATTGTTCCATTATCAACTAAATCAGCATCAAACCAACCCCGCTTCTCGTTTGTTTTCGTGGCTAAAATTTTCTAAAATATAGCTTGGGGTTAAGACTTCTTTGTTAAAAGTTATTACTTTCTGAATAACCAAAGGTTTTTCTGGTAATAAGTAGTTTTCCACAAACTCATCGTATGGCAGATCAGAGAGATTTTTTTTATCTATTTTTAATCTCATTATAAAACGCCTTTATTG
>NZ_CAJXPA010000251.1 GCF_913058035.1 uncultured Paraglaciecola sp.
CCACTGTTGTTATTGAAAATGTAAGTAATGCAATTGATGGTGAGCAGCAAAAGGAAGCAATCGGATTAGAGTTATTTGGATTTAATTGGTGGCAGACAACGATTCCATTTGGTGCTTCCATTGGATGGGTACAAGCTGATAGGCAGTCGGCAAAAGACTTAGGAACAGCTATTTTTTTTCATCTGGACAATGCTTACACTTTAGGCTACTCAAAACACGATGATGACTCTGGTTGGTTTATTACTGTTGACTTGTTAAAAACATTCAGTGGTAAGAAGCCTGAACTAAAAGTATGGAAAGAAAAGTTTTCGAACTGACCAAATAAATTAGACATCCATAGTTTAGAATAAACAATTCTAGCCTTATTACTTAAGCCTCAGTGAATAAAAGTTAGACTAAATTCCATCTTCGAGTCGGACCAGGGTAACCCATTGATTTAACTTATAAATCATCCAAAAAATGCCTTTTATTTAGCCTTAAACCGGTGTTTTTAGCACCAAAATCACTATTGTAACGCGCTGACTGTTCACGTAGCGCATGTTTGTCTGCCATTTCTGTTACTTCCCTATTAGTGGCTTCGGTGTTAAGTGAAGTTTTTACTTTCTCAACAAAGTCTTCACTCCCCACAGCTAAACTTTCGACTAGGTTTTATCTCGCACACTATTGTTAATTGTCAGCTCTTCAATTCACCATTGCCTAAGTTGTTGCTGCATAGTAGCAATATCATTAAAGCCACCAAGATCCATCAATACAGGGGTATCGATAATACGGTATCGTTTCGGTGGTTGCTGGATTTCTCAGTAACCGCCGTGAACCCATTCTGTAGGGTGCTTGACAACATCGGCTCTGACCATATTCATATCGATATATATTAGGCACCGAAGGAAATGTTCGTCAGATTCAATCACGGTAGCATGATAGCGGTCCTCCCGAAATGCGCCTTTACGTTGCTTTCGCAGATTATATTCCTGTGCAGTCCGTCCCGCGATGGACTGCAGGCTTTTGGCGATGACGTGCTGGTTTGTGTCTTTCACCAGTAAATGAATAATGAATAGGGTTGGAGGTCACCACATAATTTAATACACATAACCCATAACGCCTCTTTGCCTCGAATAGCCAGCATTCACGATCACGAGCAAATTTGAGTAGAAACTCTTTTTTATGACAGCGGTGTGTAATGTGCCATAAAAAGCTTGGTGAAAAATATTGATTTGCACGAGGCACAGTCTTCTTCCTTAAATAGGCTATTTTCCCTATGAAATGGGTAGTTTAAGCGCCAAATCGCAGGGTCATATTGGCAATAAGTTAATAGTATCAATGGATTAAGATGGTCCGACCCCATGCGATGGCTTTCTCACAAACTTGCCCCAAGACTGACAAGAACAACGCCCTATCGTCGTCGATCAAATATATATCATCTCGTCCATCACCTCGCATAGTCAAATGATACAACGCGCCAGGGAACTCGATTCGTAGTGGTCTAGACATTTTTTGAATTTTACTTAATTACGCGCTCTATTCAAGATTCAAGACTTGATAATCATATAGAGATCTCCTCCGGACTAGTCGGTAAGGTAAGTGGTTCTAACAACACAAGCCAAACCGCGTAGCGGAGGAGATCAGCATGAAACTATATGGTGGAATAGATTTGCATTCAAACAATAGCGTGATTCATATCATTGACGAACAGGGCGTTAGTCAACTCAAAAAGAAAGTGGCCAATGATTTGGTCACGATTCTAGCGCTCTTAAAACCCTTCCAAGACGAGCTCACTGGATTGGTAGTTGAATCAACCTACAACTGGTATTGGCTAGTGGATGGTTTGATGGAGGCTGAATTTGAAGTCCATCTGGCCAATACGGCAGCCATACAGCAGTATTCTGGTTTGAAGTATGGCGATGATGATAGTGACGCTAATTGGTTAGCCAATATGCTACGCCTGGCAATCCTGCCAACAGGTTACATTTACCCCAAAGAAGCACGAATGCAGCGAGACTTGTTACGCAAGAGAATGCAGCTCGTTCAACAAAAGACAGCGAACATGCTTTCCATTCAAGGCATGTATGACCGCCATTTGAATCGCCGAATAAACAGTAACAAGCTGAAACAATTGACATTGGCTCAACTCGACAACGACTTTGGAGATCCCAATGTTCGTTTAGCTATTGGCGGAAACCTAACCGTACAACACTGTTTAGCACAACAAATCAAAGTCATCGAGGCCTCTTTAACGAAGCAATTAAAGCTCACGCCTGAGTTCATACGACTCACCAGTATTGATGGTATCGGATTAATTCTTGCACTAACCATCATGCTGGAGACTGGTGATATTAGCCGGTTCGATCAGGTGGGTAATTATGCCTCTTACTGCCGTTGTGTTAGCGGTGCCAGATACAGTAATGGTAAAAAGAAAAGCAGTACAAACACCAAAAATGGGAATAAGTATCTGGCCTGGGCATTCATAGAGGCTGCGAACTTTGCTATCCGTTATAACGACACCGTGAAACGCTATTATCAAAAAAAGCTGGCCAAAACAAAAGTGGTCATTGCCAGAAAAACAGTGGCACATAAACTCGCGAGAGCTTGTTTTTACGTACTACGCGATCAAGTTGATTTTGATGTCAATAAGGCATTTGGATATTCAAAATGATGAAAAGATAATCCGTGTTCGGGTTAAGTGGGTGAGTTCGTCCATGGGGTTGGTAAAACCATTAGACTTGATTAAACCACTCACTTAACCATCTAAAGAGTTGTTTGTTAAAGCTAGTATGCCCGTGTCTTGAGCCATAGTGGTCTGGTAATACCGTAGGTATAAACCATAGATTTGTCATCGTGTCAGGGAACCCTGACACCTAATGATTTGGACAAGTGTACGGCACTAAATAATTTCTGAGGCTTTAAGCCAAGGGCTGTCAGTATCGATTCATCGCCACTGACAAATGTCTTCATTCAGATGGGTGACTGGTGCATGTTAGTGTGACGCCAAACCATGATATTTTTAGGTGCATGAATTAGTGAAAGAAACAATACGGCCTTAGGGGCTGAAATGATTTGGTTGAAAAAAGCCAAAAGAATTTGCTTTGCCTGCTTGACCGGGGATTTCTAATGGGTGACCCTATACTTCCTACTTCCGGTTTCAAAGCGAGTCAATAGTAAGTCGGCTGATGTCGTTGCTGCAGCAAAGATCGCGTTGCTAACGCCCTATAAGGCGGCGGTATTAGCGATGACTGCCGATAATGGAAAGGTTGAACCCATCCCTGTTAACTTTGCACAAAATTGCACAAACCCTTCATATTCATTACACACTTCGCATTTAAACTAAATAAATGTTCTAGCAGTATAGTTTTTATGCACTTCAAAGTTGAATCCGCTTTTTATTTTTTAATTGACTATAAGGGTTATGTATGAAATTTTTAACAGGCACGTTATTATGTTCTACCATTTTGCTTCTGACTGGATGTAGTAGCAGCTCTACAACACCAGCAGCAGCAACAACAGCACTTACCAGTATTGACGGTATATGGCAGTCAGCCTGCCAAGCAATAGAAATGGATGGCGGGGATTTTTCATTCCAAGTGACATTTACGGCTAATGGCGGTAATAGTGTAGTCATACAGGATTCTTACAATGGCCTTACATGTGAGGGTGATAACTTGGACGAAGATGGACCAGAAAATGAAACTTATACGTTAGGCGACGTTGTCACAGTGGATGGATCAGTGGCATCCATCACTTCAGCAACGAAAATCGACCTTACAGATAAAGACGGTGTAACCACATACCAAATTATTGCCATTAGCGGCAATAATTTATATATAGGTGATGAGGGTGATGATGAAAATAATGGCATCGGTGAAACCGAAGAAACTCGGCCCGAACAGCTTGCTAATTTTGCGCTTGTAAAACAATAAACTACGATGACACTGCCTGCCTTTCAACATAAAAGGCAAGCATAAATTAAACCAGCTGCAATCTGCAGCTGGTTTTTTTTGCGCTCATTAATATTTTTTGCACTCAGAAAAGCGAGTAAACGAAAAAGAATAAAGGAAAAGCACTCTTAAATTAACCATATACCATTATCCCTTAGCATTTAATATCTAGAAAGGAAGGACATACCTCAATCGTTAAAGGAAATGACGATGACCCTATCCAGAAAACAACTTGTCGCAGTTGAAGACACACCTTATTACTACGTTGTTTCCCGCTGTGTACGTCGCAGTTACCTGTGTGGTATTGATGCTCATTCCGGTAAAGACTATGACCTGTTTTTGCTCCTCGACAACTGCTCCTGCGTTGTTCTAATTAGTTACGTCCCTGTAACGATGCAAAACAGGCATACACCGGGACGCCGGACCGTTCCATCCCTGTCAATAACCATCGCCGACAGTGGATTGAGAACCGTATTCGTATTTTATCATCACTCTTTGCACTCGACATTTGCAGTTATTGTGTGATGTCCAATCATATCCATCTTGTCATAAAGTTGATGCCGCAAGAGGCAGAAAGCTGGACGGATAATGAAGTTCTCGAACGTTGGACGCATTTATATACTGGCCCGCGTGCCGTCCAACAATGGCACGCTAACACATTGGATAGTCCAGCTGACTTTGAAACCCTCAATAGGCTTATTGAGATATACCGTAACCGTTTGGGAGATTTGAGCTGGTTTATGAAATGTCTAAATGAACCCATTGCTCGACAAGCGAATAAAGAAGATGGATGCACCGGTCACTTTTGGGAAAGTCGGTATAAATCACAGGCCCTTTTGACTGAAGAAGCCCTGCTCACGTGTATGGCTTACGTCGATTTGAACCCTGTTCGTGCCGATATGTGCAGCACACCTGAAGAGTCAGACTACACCAGCATCAAAGAGCGTATCGCCCCTAGCTTTGATCTA
>NZ_CAJXPA010000252.1 GCF_913058035.1 uncultured Paraglaciecola sp.
AAGTTATATTAATAGAACCATAACAAAATTCAACTTTAAATTGAATGATTATTTTACTACCACAGCGATAATTAAACTGTCTGTGATTCAGCAACTAACCGCTGTGATAGTTTTAAAGTTTAATTAAGCTGATCAAGTGTGTGTTTCACTTCATCGAAAGTTTCCAATACTAATTTATCATCTTGATTACTCAATAAGCTGATACTGATAATAGTGACACTACATATAATAAACCCAGGTACTATTTCATACAGCCAATCGCTTAAGCCTTGTCCATTGATAGTTAACGGTGCATATATCCAGATTAAAACTGTAATAGCCCCTGACAACATGCCTAAAATAGCAGACATACGTGTCATTCTTTTCCAGAATAGACTGATTAATACAACGGGACCGAAGGCCGCTCCGAAACCTGCCCACGCGTTGCTGACAAGATTTAATATAGTGCTGTCACGGTCATAAGCTAGGTAGATGGAAACCAATGCCACTAGCGCCACAGAGATCCTACCCACAGTGATCAACTCTTTTTGGCTGGCGTCTCTGCGAAAGAAGGCTTGGTAGAAATCACCAGTTAACGAGCTGGATGTGACTAATAACTGTGAGGAAATCGTGCTCATTATTGCTGCTAAAATCGCTCCCAATAAAAAGCCACTTATTAGTGGGTGAAACAGGATTTGTGACAGATAGATGAAAATTGTTTCTGGGTCTTGCATGTCACCTTGGGTTTTGGTGACATAAGCTAGACCGAGTATACCTGTTGCCAGAGAACCGATGATAGAAACTACCATCCAGCTAATACCTATTTTACGTGCTGTTTTGATGTCAGTAACAGAGCGGATAGCCATAAAGCGCACAATAATATGTGGTTGACCAAAATAGCCTAATCCCCAAGAAAGCAAGGATATTATACCTATTGCTGACATCGCTTGCCCAGTAGAGGCATCTATAAACAGATTCAAAAAATCAGCATCGTAGCTTGATAGTTGTGCAGCAGCACCAGTCAAGCCGCCTAGGTCGAACAGTACAACAACAGGCACTAATACCAAAGACACGAACATGATACAACCTTGGACAAAGTCGGTGATACTCACTGCCATAAAGCCACCGAGTAAAGTATAGGCTACAACGACACCGGCGGTTATATAAAGGCCCATTTCATAACTTAAACCAAATGACGATTCAAATAATTTGCCTCCAGCAACCACACCAGATGAAGTATACAAAGTGAAAAAAATGACAATTACAATAGAAGAAATTAGCCTTAAGCTATGACTCGTGTCATTAAAACGGTTTGCAAAATAGTCAGGAATGGTCAAAGCGTTTTTTGCCAATTCTGTATATACTCTTAGTCGTGGTGCAACCCATAAATAATTCAGATAAGCACCAGTAACTAGACCTACAGCTATCCATGCACTGGAGATACCAGACACATACATGGCGCCGGGTAAGCCCATTAACATCCAGCCACTCATATCGGATGCGCCTGCAGATAAAGCAGTGACCTTAGGGCTTAAACTTCTACCACCCAACATATACCCTTCTACGTCGGTACTAGATTGCTTAAATGAATATAAACCAATGCCAAGCATTACCAAAAAATATAGACCGAGGGATACAAATGTGAATGGTTCCATTGATGCTTCCTTTAGAAGTGAGCGGGGTATAAGTAGTTTTTTTTGATTTATGTTATCATAGACAGATGCTGGAAGACTAATTCACTACAAATATCAAGTGGTTGTATGTACCTCAAAACGTTTGAAGAACTGAGTAAAAATGAGCTATATTCCTTAGCGCAGCTGCGTCAGAAGGTATTCATTGTTGAACAAAATAGTATCTATCATGACCTTGATGATTATGATCAAGAAGCAATACATTATTTGGATTTTGATCAATCAGGTAAACTAACCGTTTACGCCAGATACAGGCTGGTGGAGAGCTCTAACGAAGTCAAAATTGAACGGGTAGTATTAGATAAAAGTGTCCGAGGCAAAGGGCAGGGTAAAAGATTAATGAAGTTGATATTGAATGATATTAATCTTAATTTTTCTAATGCATCTATTGTTTTGTCTGCGCAGCTAGAAGTGTGTTCATTCTATCGTTCTCTGGGGTTTGTGACTCAAGGGGAAGCTTACGATGATGGCGGCATAGAGCATATCAGTATGTTTTATCAGCAATGAAATTGCCTCTTGGTAGAAGCATTTTACGAAAATATTTTGACTTCGATACAAATAACATTCACTTGTTAGCCATTACTATACTCAAACAATCAGATTGAAAATCGGATCTTTTTGTTCAGTTGCTCTTTCATCTGATTGATACCAGCCCCTTCTTCACCTACTACAATAATACTAGCTCGTTGCAAATCTGTGGCCTGACTAGTGTATTTTTTGTCACTTGACGAACCTTCTGCCAGATAATCGTCATTATGGGGAACAATAAACACTGATACTTTTCCTTTTTCACCTTCAACGACCATATGTAGACTTCTAACATTTTCAAAATCACAAAAGTTTGCGTAGTAAACTCTACCAATATCTTCTGAAAACTCACCACCAAATTTGGCTAACTTCGCATTAACACGTTGCAGTGATACATTTTCTCGTGCGTCTAGCGCATAACCACCTTCATAATGCACGTGGGCGATTGCTTGCTTGGATAAATCCAATAAATTATTTTGTTGCCACATAGTAAAACTAATACCGACCACAAAAGCGACCGATGCTGCCATAGCAAGTTGCATACGATTACGCACCTTACTCGACTTCTGAGATTCCATAGTTTGCCGCAATATCAATTTGTGTATCAAGTCGTCAGGTACTTCAATCTGAGCAGCTTGGTGCATTTTTTTTTCGAGTTGTTTAAGTTCTTTGTAGAACTCCTGCTTTTTAGGATCACTGGCGATGGCTGCCAATACCTCTTTATCTGTGCAATTGGGATCTGCATATAAGATGCGACGAAACTCTAATTCATCCATTTTTACGCCCCCTGTTATCATTGGCTTTATCTAACGTTTCTTTGACTTGATTACGCGCTCTAAATAGTCGAGTCATAACAGTATTTTTATTTAAATTAAGCTGCTTGGCAATTTCATCACCGCTATAGCCAAAAATTATCTGTAACATCAGTGGTTCTCTGTACTCTTCACTTAACGACTCCATAATGGTCCGAAGTTCTCTATGCTCAATCTCAATTTCATTGGATAGCTGGTCGTCAATCACTGACACATCATCAATATCGACTAAGTCAAACTGTTTGCGTTCAAAACGTCGAGCATTTTCTCGGCGCAGTATGGTAATTAACCAAGACTTGGCTGCTTTTTCATCCTTCAGGGAATCTAAAGACTTCCAGGCACGAAGAAATGTCTCCTGCACTATGTCTTCTGCTACTGCCTTGTCTTTAACCAGCCAATATGCATAACGGAATATGTCGCTATGAAGGGCCAGCACTAAAACTTGATAGCGTTCTTGTTTACTTGCCATGTCACTAGTGACCGAGGCTTGTATATATTGCTTTCGCGAAAACATGTTTAATTTCATCATAGCTTTTTCTTATCTATAGAGTCGCATACCTAAGAGAGCTCTTATGCAACGCTATAGATAACGAAAATCGGCTCTCAACAAGGATAAATAAATTAAAACTTGTATATGTTGGCAGCCTACTTTTTAAGGAGCGGGATACAGCGGTGACAAGTTATATCTTGTTTTTTTGTCGATATTGCCGTCTTTTCGTATTTTACGCAATATTTGATGCAACTCTTTGCTTTGCCATTCACTGTGATTTTTTGCATAACGTGAGGCTAAAAGGACATTGAATGCCTCGGATAGGGATTCATTGTTGATGGCTTTTAAGCTTTGTCCCATGGGTGCTTGTTTATCTTGAGTAATGTTGCCTAGCCATAATGCCAAATATTTTTGGGTCTCAAGGGCCGCGTTTTCATTTAAGGCTTTTTCAAGACTTTTCCATAAAAATTGCTCATCTTGAATATTTGTTAACGATGAGTAAGTTGCAGATTTATTCGGCGCTTTTAGTACACTAACGTGTTTGTACCAAAGCATTAAAGTAAGTAGCCAAAAGATCAGTAACCCGGCTGTTAGCCAAATCCAGTATTGTGGCATGCTAATGTTTTGATTACTTAAGTCACTTTGTACTGAGCCTTTAACGTCAGGGGTAGACTGTAAAATTGGACTTGGTGGGATAGTGCTGGTCGGCTGTGTTGTTGCTGACAATATTTGTAAAGTTTTTTCAGCAAGAACCGCAAATTCAGTTTTTTGAGTCATGGTGTTGAACCAAGGGATCCTAACTTCTGGTATGGTAAGTTGACCAGCCTGACTGGGAATGATCGCAATACTTTCGATTCGTTGAGCGATCAATGTGTTATTTTTTTCAACTGTTGTTGTTTCGGCTTGGTCTGGGTAAGTCTTTACTGAATCAGGATAAATACTGGTGATTTGAGGTAATTGCTCTTCTACCACTCCAATTGCAGTCAAGGTAATTGTGCGGGTGATGGGTTCACCAGCGATGAACTCACGAGTATTACCTTGCCATTCGTCGTCTAGCTGAACAAAATCACTAGGCAGCCAGTGGTAATTATAATTACTTGGGATTGGCAGAATAGTAATGCTCCGACTAGGTCCCACTCTATTGACCGCTTTACTGCGGTTAAAAAAGCCAAAGCTCTGGCGTGAGTTATCAATCACCTCACCTTCAAACAGAGGGCCTTCGATAGTGAAGGTACCACTTCGCTGAGGGATAATTGCAAACGATCGCTCGATAATACGATAACGCCGACTCTGGACCACTTCGTCGTATTCTTTATCTTTACCTATTTGCCTGATGTCGGCATTTTCCAATGT
>NZ_CAJXPA010000253.1 GCF_913058035.1 uncultured Paraglaciecola sp.
GATCAGATGTATATCAGGTGCCGACTATACAGACTGGATTCAAATGAAAGGAAGCACACGATTACTAGTGGTATTCACATTTACAGTTCACGTACGAAAATGATTACCAGCATATTATGGTTGTCTCGGACGTTGGCTGCTTAATGAATGTGATTGTGTTGTAGCGGAGAGCTTTGTACGTAGCTAGCAATTTACTAGCTCTCCATAACTTAAGCTTATAAGCAAGTAAACTAAGGTAAAATATGCAAAATAATCGATTCCTTTTAACTAGTCTGATCATAATGACCGGCGCAACCTACCAAGCCCAAGCTGATAACATCCCTAATTATTCACCGCTGGTCTTTGGCGCCACTTACGTTAGCGCTGGCGCTGATGCAGAATTCGGTGGCGACATTGTAGCAAAGACTTATTTTGTGGGTGGAGCTGATACTAAGGTCACTGGCAGCATTCAGTCAGGAACTGCTATAACGCTCGGCGCCAATAGTAAAGTTGACAATGACACTGATTCTGGCACTGCTACAACGCTCGGCGCGAGCGTAACAGTCATCAACTCGTATTATGGCACAGCCTTTACTTTAGGAGCCGGAGCCACGAGCAATGAAAATGCCAGAACACAAGACCATTTGGATTATACAGAAATAAAAGTTACCCAGAGACGGAAAGATCTTAGTCTTTTAGATGTTGGGCTACTCGTTAAAAATAAACTCAAGACGACGATGGATGTAACTACAATACTTTCGCCTTTGTCGGACTTTCACGGGGTAGCTGCTGATGGGGCTGAGTCCGCGACAGTTATTACTGATAATCAGGTTGTCTATAACTTAGATAGCCTAACAACGGGTGCTGGCATAACCCTTATGCTCAAGGATGGGTACGATTATGTTTTCAATATCACAGACATGTTGAGCCTTGGTGCCGGGACAAAAATTGTCATGTGCAGCGACATAACACAACAATTAGTTTGCACTGAGTCAAATAGCAATAATACTGTTACTTGGAATCTTGGCGGCTACGCATCGATAGGCGAAGATGCAGAAATGATTGGTACTGTTTTAGCAAATGGCTACATTAGTACCGGAGTCGACTCAAAAATGACGAAGGGCGTCCTTTATTCAGAAACTTCTTACGTCACTATAGGCGCAAGCGGCACAGTTTATCCTTAATAGAAGTCAGAAAACGATGAGAAGCCAGAAGTGCCATTAAACGCGTAATGCAGATTCGTTTTACTTGGTATTTTCGTAGTTAATACAACTAGCCCTCCCTTGGATTTTTCCATGAGAGGGCTTTTTTTTGATTTCAAAATCAACGGTGAGCTGCTGCGTTCATCTCAATGGCGATACACGATTTTTCGGGTATCGTTCGGTTAACAAAGCTGAGGGCAACTTAACTTAAAATCCTAGGCTGCACTTTAATTTCGTCAATTTACATGGATGTAAATACATGACTAGATTGCCCCATGCCAGCTCAGTAAATATTCCTTAACATAATATTCAACGCGGAAATAATCGCCGAGGATGCTTTGTCAGCGAGCAAGATTTCGCAAGTTATGTAAGTTGGTTAAAAGAATATTCTAAAAAATACTATATCGATGTTTCGCGTTTGGGCATTGATGACCCATCACGTGCACTCCCTGTGCAATCTTTGTGTGGACAATAATATCAGTTTGATGATGCAATCTTTAGGCAGGCAGCATGTACGTTATTTTAATAGTTGTTATGGGTGGTCAGAAACATTGTGGGAAGGTTGCTATAAGTTTTGTTTGTTGCAAGCTGAAGATTGCCTTTTGGCGCTCTATCCATACATAGAGCTTAACCCTGTTAGAGCAAACATGATTGAGGACCCTGCTGACTATCATTGGTCAAGCTATTCGATTAATGGCCATTGGTAATGAGCAATTCAAGCAAGAGTTAGAAGTATAGAAAAAAAGAAGCTAGCTGGGTTGTAGGCGTTAGGCTGACACTAACACCAGTCTACACAATAAACTGATCGGTAATACATGAAAATAACAATTCATTAACATTGTAATTACAAAATATCTATATTATTCAATATGTTAACGATCGAAAACTGTCGGTTTTTTTTACATAAACAGATTTATTAAAAATATGAAATTTCGTATCTTATTGAATTATAACACTAAAGATTTGTTGGCTTAGATATTGAATATGGTCTGGTGTGCCGATATATATTTGCGTTATGCATATCAATTATATTAGTAAGCCTGCCACAATCAGTGTCGGGGTATTTTTAGTGTATTACTGGTTAAGATATATATATGTCTTGTTTAACTCGAAAATTGCAGCAAAGATTAACGCGCTACGTTCAAAAAAACAGTTCTCATTTTTCGTCAAATGATCCTGAATGTATTCGTGAAAAATTGGTTAATTTAGGGGTGTGCCCCTCTGATGTGACAACTGACCAACTCGGGCTCATATTAAAAGAAGCAAAAAATAGTTAAATATCGATATGGAATTGGATTAACAAGAGAATGATAACTAACAAAACACTCATGTTATAAATAATATCTTTACAGTAAAGGTGATATTGGCCATCACTAAATTACCCTTGAATTAAACCGCGGCAAAGTAACATCCACCATCAAGTGAGATAAACTGCTAATCAGTCATCATTAATAGCAAGCAACACTTAACATAGTTTTTCGATTTATTTCGCTGGGTTTATGAAGAATTGTCACCTGAATTGTCATCACAGGACAAGTTTAAAGCAATACGGCTAGATTTAATAATGGAGCAAGTGATAGCCGCTGTTGCCGGTAACTATGTAGATAACGTGGAGGATATAATCAGACTAATCAAAGGTCCACACAGAGCCAATGAGGCAAAAAAACTAGCGATGTATTTGTATCAATAATTGGTAATAATGAAGCTAGCAGATATTGCTTAGGCATTTCAAATAGAACATGTGGGGTCTGTAAATTTTATTACCTATCAGATTAGAAAGTGCGCAAAAAAGACTTGCGGCTCAGACAATAAATTGCACGTTGATCATGAGTGTTGTGAAACAAGCAACTTGTACCTTTTTTTAGATGTCGCAAATCATTTAACTCATCGCTGAACTAAGATACCCTACTGCGCGTATTTTCTAACTATCCGTTAATGATGGAATGTAATGTGAGTAATATTATTACCCTTGATAAAACTATTGAAGTGGCACGCAAGCTCCATGAGGCATTTGCCTACGTTAGCGAGTTTTCACGTATTGAGCAATGGGATCCTGCAGTAGCTGGGGCCTCTAAGTTATCTAGTGGGAAACCCGGCGTTGGCAGTCGTTATCAGATCGATATGAAAGCAGGCTTTAGTCTGTACTACGAAATTATTGAATTTGAAGCTAATAAGCGCCTGCTAATGACGGTTGATTCAAAACTATTTACAGCCGTAGAAGAGATTATATTTACTGATACTGATAGCGGCACCAAAATTCGTTATATTGCTAACTTTAATTTCCCGGCGCCTGTAACGATGATCAGTCGATTAAATCCTGCGGTAATGGATTGGGTCGGCAACATGGCAATTGAAGGCTTAAGAAAAGCGTTAGAAGACAATTTTACTGCTCCCAAGGCGTCAAAAGTTCTGGCCGTCGCCGACAAACTTATACTGCCAGGTGTCTGGCGCTTTACTCGCTTGGGTTATACAAACTCTCGTAAACGCTGGAATGCTCTGTCGGCATATATGAATGATCGCCATGCAGTCATAACAGGAGCTACCTCCGGTATTGGTTTGGCAGCTGCGAAACAATTAGCTGAACTTGGTGCAGAGATAACATTGGTAGCTCGTGATAAAAACAAAGCTCAGCAAGTTGTACGTGAACTAATAGAGCAAACTGGTAATACTCGAATCAATATAGAGCTTGCCGATATGTCGCTAATGAAAGATGTACATGCGTTAGTAGAGCGTCTACTTGAGGCAGGTAAACCGGTTGATATGTTAATTAATAATGCCGGTGCTTTGTTTAATCCTCGCAAACAAACTACTGAGGGTTTAGAGCAGAGCTTTGCCTTGTTGCTACTTGGGCCTTATATCCTTACCGAACGATTATATCCATTACTAGAAAAGTCTGAGTCAGCAAGAGTAGTTAACGTGTTGTCGGGCGGAATGTACTCGCAAAAGATCCAGGTCAACGACTTACAAAGCCAACGCGGTAAATACTCAGGCTCTACTGCATATGCGAGAGCAAAACGCGGCTTAATGATCTTGACCGAAGAGTGGGCTGAGCGCTGGCAAGATGATGATATAAGCGTCAATGCAATGCATCCTGGCTGGGTAGATACGCCAGGGGTTGTCAATGCCTTACCAGAATTTTATCGAGTGACTAAGCGTTTACTGCGTAAACCTGAGCAAGGCGCGGATACTATTACTTGGCTAGCCGCTGCTAAAGAAGCGAGTAAAGTATCTGGAAAGTTTTGGCTAGATCGAGAGCAGCACCCAAGTCATCTTTCAAAACGTACAGTTGAAACTTCCGCCCAGAGAAAGCAGTTATTATTGGAGCTGGAAAAATTAGAAAAAAAAACTATGGCGATTAAATGAAAACAACGCATACAAGAAGGTAGGTTGAAGTTGCTACAATTTCAGACGGTTTAATTAAAGAGCATCTGATTACTCATATTCTATACGGCTTATGTAGCCGAAATAGGAATGTCTTCGTTGTCGATTATAAAGTACTTTGATATATTTAAAGATGCTTTTCTTAACCTCTGAGCGTGTGAAGTAGTCTTCATCATCAACCCGTTCTGTTTTCAACGAGCTAAAGAAACTTTCAGCAATAGCGTTATCGTGACACTCACCTTTTCGGCTCATGTTGCACAGCAT
>NZ_CAJXPA010000254.1 GCF_913058035.1 uncultured Paraglaciecola sp.
GTATTGAGCACTCCCTATAACGTTTTTGAGCTCAATGATAAGGGCTGCATGACCACACGGAAATACCACACCAAACTCACTTAATAGTCCGCGCATTTGATTGCTCACTGCGACTTTATTTTTGATAAGACGTTCACGAATGCGATGCAAACACGATATCTCTTGTTGATGCTCTGATTTAATCGGTGCAAAAACGAATATGTGACCGTTTACTGGCTTTTGCAATAGCAAAGATATCGTTATGGTCATTCTTATTCCCTCGTACAAAAGGCGTAACATGCTGTGCGGGAATAAGCTTGGTATCATGGCCTAACTTGGCTATTTCACGGCTCCAACAATGTGATGAATAACACGCTTCCATTACCACAGTTTTAGGCGATTGCTGACTCATGAAATCAAGCAACTCATTGCGTTTGAGCTTCTTATTAAACTGCGGCTTCACATGCTTATTCACGCCGCAAACTTGAAAAACATTCTTTGCCAAGAGTCGATAGTAATTGTTTTAAGCTTCATATTGGACACTCCTTATGTAATTAGTCTGGGTTACACTACTATTTTGGGGCATTGACGCCGTATTAGGGAGTGTCCATCTCATCACCTATTCTAAATGATTAAGTAACTCAATTCATTTGATTAAATTACAATGGGTATGTTGCTTATTTTTGTTTGATTAGATTGAGTTATCAGCCAGATTTGGGCAGTAGCTCGTCTCCATCGTCTGCGACATTGGCGTCATCCGTCAGTAAGCTAGAATAAACGCCGTTTTTCGCCAGCAAGTCTTGATGGCTACCTTGCTCCACAATTTTACCTTGGTTAAGTACTAAAATTTGATCGGAGTGACGAATAGTACTGAGGCGGTGAGCAATCGCGATAACGGTTTTTTCCTCAAACAAACGCCCAATGGCCTTTTGAATTAAACTTTCGGTAATGGAGTCCACTGAACTGGTAGCCTCATCCAACATCATCACTTGTCCGCCTTGAGCTACTGAACGGGCAAAGGAAATAAGCTGAGCTTGGCCCGCTGATAAATTACTGCCGCTGTTTTTTAGCTCAAATTGGTATTGACTCGGTAGTCCTAAAATAAAGTCGTGTGCATAAACGTATTCTGCAGCGTCGACTACTGCGTCGTCACTTATTTCGTCGACGCCAAGGGAAATATTAAAATGAATGTTTTCCTCAAACATAAACACGTCTTGCTGCATCAGAGAAAACAAGTGCAACATTGAGTCTTTTGGAATGCTCGACAGCTCAATATTATTTAGAAGGATGCTACCCTCGTAGTCCATGTAAGCTTTGCTCATGATACGAATAATTGTCGACTTGCCTGAGCCAGTTGTGCCAACTAAAGCCAGTTGTTCGCCCTTTTTAAGCTTGAAAGACACATCATCCAATACATAAGGGCCAACGCCACCATAGCGAAAACGCACATTTTTAAACTCGAGTGTCTCGAAATTAGCAAGTCTGTCCTTTAGCATTTCATCTGGCAAAAGCATTTTTCCTTGCTCTTCAAGTTTTTCAACAAAAAGTTCCTCTATGTGTTCAAAGGCTGCAAAAGAGCGCTGTATCGAGGCGATCTGTGAGGTAAAATCACGCAGCGGTACAAACACCTTTTCCAAGGTATTGATAAAAGCGATTAAAACGCCGAGGCTGACAGCTCCTGTAAGCACTTTGCCGGAGCCAAACCAAATAATAAGTCCTATAGTGATGGTCGTGATACCCGTTATAATAGAAAATAAAGTGGCATCGTACTTATTGGTTTTTAATTGTGCACGCAGAAAATCTTCAGTAAAGCCGTGATACTTGGATTCCACTTCTTGTTCGGCGCCATACAGCTGAACTGTCTTGACTCCCAACAAACACTCCTGCAGAAAACCTGTGCCTTTAGCCAAAGATGAACGCGTGATGATATACATTTCACGAAGGCGATTACGAACATATTGAGTTAGCATTAACACTGGAGGAAACACTAGCAAGACCATCAGAGCCAATTGCCAGTTGATAAAAAACATAAAGGTCAACACTGCCAAAGTATTGATGGAATCTTTCACCAAACTCAACACGCCCAGCACAAAGGCATCACCAATAACTTCAAGATCGCTGGTCAATCGTGACAAAGTAACGCCCGTGGGCGTCTTGTCATAGTAAGTCCTAGGAAGTTTCAAAATCCGCTGAAACAAGGCCATACGCATATCAAAAACAGCCTTCTGTCCGGTCAAGCGCAAAAAATATGTATAGATGGCATCGGCAATGTAATTAAAGACTAATACTACCAGCATGATGGCAATCAGCCACATCAGCCCATCATATTTACCGGGAGTAAGATGATCATCAATCACTTGAATAATTAGCCAGGGAAACAACAAGTTGGCAGCTACCGATATCGGCATCATAAGCAGACCAATCACTGCCGTTTTTTTGTAGCGTGATGCATACTGAAAAAAGTGCTTTAGGTATTGTAGGTCAGGAGATTTAATCATGTAGGAGTCTCCGACTCATGCTGTTGTAATTCCCAGGTCTCTCGGTAATAGGCTGAAGAATCTAGAAGTTGGGTGTGAGTTCCACGGGCAATGATTTCACCGTGTTCCAACACCAAAATTTTGTCCATATATTCTAGGGCGCTGACTCGGTGAGAAACTACCAACAAACTCTGCCCCTGAATACGATTAAATACCCCCTTTAAAATGATTCGCTCGGTTTCGTAATCCACCGCCGACAATACGTTGTCCATAATAATAAGGTCACTGGGTGTAAGCAGAGCCCGAGCGATACTCAGGCGCTGCTTTTGCCCACCTGAAAGCATGATCCCCTTTTCACCCACCAAAGTCTGATCGCCTGCGACAAATCGTTGAATATCTTCGCTTAATTGGCTTAATTTGAGCACCTGATTCACGTCGAGATCATCTGCAGATTGAGCCTGTTGCTTAGCTCCAAATTTAACATTCTCAAAAATCGTATCAGAAAACAGGAATGGATCTTGGGTGATGGTGCGCACATAGCTGCGCCAATCTTTACGAGACATTTGAGTGATATCTTTACCGCCCCAAAAAATATTACCCGATGTAAGGGATAAGTGATGATTCAAACAATTTACCAAGGTACTTTTACCCGAGCCAATGCTACCTAAAACCCCCACTTTCTCGCCAGCTTCAATGGTAAAACTGATATTCTTTAGTACCATCTCATTGGGTTTATCTTTGACGTTTGGATAGCGGTAACTAAGATTTTTCACCAGGAGTGTTGATTTTTGTAAGGATAGTTTTTCATCCTCGCTCATTCTTAACATATCAGTGCTTCGCACTTCTTTATTGAGGATGCTCTGCACACTATCAATACTAATCATGCCCATTTGATAGACCGTGGCAATACGCCCTAAGTGCATTAGCGGAAGAGCTAGAAGAACGGAGTAGGACAAAAATGCGGTAATTTCACCAATTGATAGTTTTGACTCTAAAAGATAATAACCGCCAAGTCCTAAAATCAGTACCTTCATGAAATGATTAGCATAATCTAAAATAGGCATAAAGAAGGTTTGGATTTTGGCTATTCTCATCGTGCAATCAAAAAGACGGGCATTAACCTGATTTACTTCGTTCGTGACCCACTCACCCATTTGCTGGTTTTTAATCAAATCTATACCCGACAAGTAGTTCATCAATTGCTCAGACAAATTTTGTAAACGTATTAATCGTTGTGCATGAAGGGCTCGCAATTTTCTAAAACCAAACCAGAAAATTATAGAAGCAATAACTATGGGGATCGCAGAGTACATGGTGAGTTCTGGAGAAATTCTCCACATCCAAATTGGTGTTAGAGACAGTGCAAACAAAATATTAAACAGTTGTAAAAAACCAATGCCATAAAAAAGGCGAATACCACTGAGGTCATTATTGATAATGGATATAAGTTTTCCGGACGCATATTGTTCGTGAAAGCTTGAAGGCAGACGATTTAGACGATGAAAAATATCATTTTTTAAGGCTGCTTCGGTAATTCGACCAGGGTTTAACGAAAACATTCTGGAAAGAATACGGATAACCACCATGATTACTGAAAGTATAATCACCCACTGCACGTTTCCAAGCAAACCTTCTTTTGACTCAGCTGATGATTCGTTAAGTAAATCAACAGCAAGCTGGATATACCGAGGAATTTCTACTTGAAGGTAATTCACCACAAAAATGCACACAATTGCACACAAATAAGAATATTTGTTCAACAGCAAGTAGTGAATTATGAATTTTGATTTAGTCATTGTTGTCTAGGCCCTCGTTGCAGATCGATGGAAATCGCGAAAGGCAGGCGTCGATAATAAGCTGCCTTGGATCTCCTTCTTTAATTAACTGCTCAAGCAACCATGCAGGCAGACGAATGGGCTGGGTTTTCACACCGGGCTTGCGCCCGCAACCGTTGCGCTTGCCGCCATGATCACAGCAAAGTTCATTGGATTTGTTAGGCATTTTTATTTGCTTTGAGGAATAAAGATAATTTCTTGATTAGTGTACGCTTTTCAAAGGTTTTTTGATACCCACAAAACTCATCCATAAATTATTACTAAGATGCTCGTAGTTAATGTTATCAAATGACTTTGTGAAGATGACTAAATTACGGTGGGTAATTTAGTTATCTTTGGGGTGCTGGAAAATATTCTTAATCATAAACCTCATCTGATCTTTCCCCATTGCTTTAATGATGAAATAGGATAAGAAAAAATCAATCTATTTTAATTTAATAATAATATTGACCTAAGTAATGACCAGGATCGAGTTATATTATTACACCAGTCTCTTATAAACAT
>NZ_CAJXPA010000255.1 GCF_913058035.1 uncultured Paraglaciecola sp.
TTTTATTATTTTAGACCACTTTAACGCTTACTATCGAAATTAACCAATAATTCCATTAAGTTATAAATTGAAAGATGTATTCTTAAATATGATTAATATAAGCGAAGTGCTCATAATGGGAAATATGGAAAGAGTGATGAAAAGAGGGATGAAAAGAGGGATGAAAAGAGGGATGAAAAGAGGGATGAAAAATAAGATAGTTGGGTTGTTGTTATTAATATTTTGTACGTGCAGTGCAGCTGCTCCCAATGTATTACCAATGCGCGAGCGAGCACAGCTGATCAATCAGGTCTTAGACGATAGGTTACAAAACTTATTACCAGGCCTGATGCGCCGCGAAGGCATCGATATGTGGGTGCTGATATCACGTGAATATAATGAAGACCCAATACTTAAAACTATGCTCCCCGCTAACTGGTTGTCCGCCCGAAGACGCACAATTTTAGTTCTTTTTGACCCCGGCGAAGGCAAGCCAATTGAACGCCTAGCTGTCGCAAGGTATGCAGTAGATAGTTTATTCAGAAAGTCTTGGGACAAAGAGAAACAACCTGATCAGTGGGATAGTCTTGTTAACATGATAAAGCAGAAACAACCCAAAAGGGTGGCGATTAATCAATCTAAGCATTTTGCATTAGCAGATGGGATTACGGCTACAGAATATGATGCGTTTAGCCAAGCATTAGCTAAACAAAGTGCAATTCAACTGATGTCATCAGAAAAATTAGCTATCGCTTGGCTTGAAACACGCAGTGAAATGGAAATGCAATTTTATCCTAATTTGATTGAGTTAGGTCATCAGGTAATAGCCGAAGCCTTTTCAAATCAAGTTGTTAAGCCGGGTGTCACGACGACTGAAGATATAGTGTGGTGGCTAAGAGAGAAAGTTTTAGATTTAAGATTACAAACGTGGTTTCATCCCACTGTTTCACTGCAGCGCTCCAACAATGAAACGTTTGATCACGTCGATGCTTTTACTCAGCGTACCCGATCGCAAATCATTATGCCCGGTGATTTGTTACACATGGATTTTGGTTTGACCTATTTGCGGCTGCATTCAGATCAACAACAACATGCTTATGTGCTTAAGGCTAATGAAACTGATGCCCCTGACTATCTGAAAAAGGCGTTAGCCAGTGCCAATCGCTTGCAGGATGTATTTACCGGACACTTTAAGTTAGGCCGCACAGGCAATGAAGTGTTAAAACTATCACGTCAACAAGCCATTAAAGAAGGGATTAAACCTTCTATTTACACCCATCCTATTGGATACCACGGACATGCTGCAGGTACCACTTTAGGTATGTGGGATTCTCAAGGTGGTGTGCCCGTTCAAGGGGATTACCCATTACACGTCAATACCGCATATTCTATAGAGCTCAATGCAGCCACTTTTATCCCACAGTGGAATAAAGAAATCCGCATTATGCTTGAAGAAGAAGCTTATTTCGATCAATCTGGTGTCAAATACTTAAACGGGCGTCAGACCCAATTTCACTTAATAAAATCTGAGTAAAATCCGAGTCAAACCTGAGTAAAATATGAATAAAGAGACATACAATGAATAGAAAATACCTTGCCCTTGCCGTTGCTTTTTCGCTGGGGTTAGTCGCCTGCAATCAATCGGACACAGTACAAACCCAAAAAGTGGGCGACGGAAGTGTGATATCAAGTCTATCTGAGTCAGAAAAAGCCAATGCGCTGTTTCAAGCCTATTTTGATGAAAGTATGCAGATGAACCCTATATCGGCTACTTACGTGGGAATAAGCGATTACAATGACCGCTTTAGTCCCCCCATTAATCAACAAAACCGTGATCAGTCTTTGGCTTTCGAAGAAAAGTATTTAGCTAAGATAAAAGCGATAGATGCATTAGCGTTGAGTGGACAAGCTCTACTGAGTTACGAGATATTTTTACGAGACAGACAGATTGCTATTAAAGGAGCACAATTTCCAGGACATCTTATGCCCATCCATCAAATGGGCGGCGCACATAGTTATTTCGCCTCCCTAGGTTCAGGTAAAAGTGCGCAGCCTTTTAATACCGCAGACGATTACCGTCACTTTATGAGCAGAGCACAAGGTTTTGCGACTTATATGGATAGTGCGATTGTGGCCATGAAGCGCGGGATAGAAAAGTCTATTGTGCTACCTAAACCCTTGATTAAAAAAGTGCTACCGCAGTTGCAAGTGCATATGCTGCAAGATGTGACGAAGAGTGTTTTTTACGCCCCGTTAGAAACCCTTAAAGACAATGCAAACATATCGGATGTTGATAAAAAGCAAATTACAAAAGACTACATTGAGACCATAAAAAATATCATAATCCCGGCCTATGGCCGGGTGCATCAATTTATGCAACAGAGCTACTTACCTAAGGGCCGTGATACTGTCGGTTTACATGACTTGCCTAATGGCAAAGCATGGTATGAATATCGAATTGAAACCAATACAACCTTACCGTTAACTGCTGATGAAATTCATACATTTGGGCAACAACAAGTGGCACGTATTCTAGCTGAAATGACCAAGGTTAAAGAAACCGTTGGCTTTGAAGGTGATTTACCTGCCTTTTTTGAATTTTTGCGCACCGATGAACAATTTTTCTTTGATTCAGAACAAGCCTTGATTGATGCTTATACCCAAGTAAAAGAAAAAATAGATAGTCGTGTACCCCTGTTGTTTGAAGTATTTCCCAAGGCAGACTACGAAGTCAGAGCGGTAGAAGCGTTTCGAGCCGCATCGTCTGCAGGCGCCAGTTATCAGAGCCCCGCACCAGATGGTTCTAGGCCAGGCATATTTTATATTAATGCCTATAACTTAAAAGCCCAGCCCAAATATTTGATGGAAACCCTCAGTATTCACGAAGCGGCACCCGGCCACCATTTCCAAATTGCCATTCAACAAGAAGTCGAAAGTCTCCCAGATTTTCGTAAATTTGGCGGATACACAGTATTTGCCGAAGGCTGGGCGCTGTACGCCGAAAGTTTAGGTAAGGAGATGGGCTTATTTACTGACCCTTACATGTGGTATGGCCGACTATCCGATGAACAACTGCGCGCCATGCGCTTGGTCGTGGATACAGGGCTACATGCATTTGGCTGGACACGCCAACAAGCGATCGATTTTATGATAGACAACTCGTCTCTTGCGCCTTCAGATATAGAGGCTGAAGTCGAACGTTATATCGCCATAGGCGGGCAAGCGGTGAGTTACAAAGTGGGCCAACGACATATCCGTATGCTTAGAAATAAAGCACAACAGATACTTGGCGATAAATTTGATGTGAAAAAATTCCATACTCAGGTGTTAGTTGACGGTGCCTTACCTATGCCAATTCTTGAGGCAAAAATAGACAGGTGGATTGAACAACAAAGTAGCTAAAACCAAACGTAAAGAGTTAACTTGGTAGGTCTAGCTCTTTGCAACCCTTCAAATAAACGTTTGGTTAAAGCCAAACGTTTATACACAAACATTCTTATTTGAGAATTTTTCGAAACCATTAGGGGTGTTTTCACTCACACTTAAGACGCTCTAAACCATCCGGTAATGGAGAGTCTGGGCTTAGCTGCAAGAGGTGCTACATAGGTAACCGAATGAATATGCCTAACATCAAATATAGCCATCGAATTAAAAATGGGTGACCAAGCATCGCGAGGTGTTCCGTTTGTTTCATAAAACTGTAGCAAGCCACCCCAATCGGGATGCCAGTTTTCACTAAAGTTAAGCACATAGGCCAGTCTGCGTTGTTCTATTTCATGTATGTCTTGATGTCGTGTTAAAAAGTGTCCGTGGGTAAATCGTGTTGCTTGTGCGCTAGCAAGTTTAATGTCTGTTTTACCTGTTAAATCTTTCACTAATTGCAGTGTCTTTTCATCGTTAAGCCACTTTTTTACGGCTAATAGAATGCTGTCAGAGTGAGCATCAATCGGATGTCGTCCATATAAGTAACCAATGCCCTGCGATCCAAGTTCTAATATTGATTTGCGCATATTGTGTTGTTGCTGGACTGAGAGCACCGACAAATCTGCAGGGCTCGACAAAGCTGGACGTCCATCCTTAATATAAGCGAAATCAAATGCTCCACTGGTGCTTAACGAATGATGGGTTTTGGCAGCTGAATCTTGATTGAAAATATTTTCGATACGCACACGATCGTCAATAGCGTATTGTTTTTTTATATATTCTTGATCTAGTGAGTTGTTAATTGTGATCATAGTTTTAATGGTTGGTTCTCATTAGGTGTTTTTTCAAAATGTGTAGTTCTGGCTGACAGGTTTATCAATCATCAATCCTAGTGACTATGCAAACAAGTGACTATGCAGACAGTCTGGCTTATACATTTGACTATACATCTAACATCAAATATAAACTGACTTATTAATTTACTGACTTTTTAACTAACTAACTTATTAACTAAATATCATAACCTTACTATAACCATCGTCTTACATAAATTTATTTTGCGTGTTTGTTTAAGCATTTTATAAAGAAAAAATAAAAATGCAAAAATCGCAATACCGCTTTTATCGGTGGTTACTTTTTAAATGCAGTTGAACGCTGAAAAAAAGCAATGGCAGTTACAATCAAAAAAACGTTTTGTTTATTCAGACATCTGAACCACATGGTAAAAGTAAATATAAGGATAAGAATAAAGAAATATTTATCTTGTTGAGCCTAAATTAGGTTGCTAGGCAATCTATCTGGTAATATTTTTATGAGCGATTAAATAAAGGCTGAATGATGACACAATATATGAG
>NZ_CAJXPA010000256.1 GCF_913058035.1 uncultured Paraglaciecola sp.
CGACGTAACTCATCACTTTTTTGTGTTCAATACCTTCAATAGGTGGAGTTCGTGGAGCAATGCCTGTAGCAATGATGACTTCATCAAACTCGCTGCTGTTGAGTGTATTGGCATCCACACGGGTGTTAAGTTTAATCGTAACATTATGCAATTCCATCTGGCGGGTATAATAACGAAGTGTTTCAGAAAACTCTTCTTTTCCAGGAATTTGTTTGGCGATATTGAATTGCCCACCAAGCTCGCTAGCAGAATCAAAAATGGTTACCTTATGCCCACGTTGTGCCGCTGTAGTAGCTGCAGCTAAACCAGCTGGCCCAGCGCCTATTACTGCTATGTTTTTTATAGTTGTAGTTGGCTTAATCACCAGCTCAGTTTCATGGCAAGCACGGGGGTTAACCAAACAGCTGCTCGTTTTGCCTTCAAATACATGGTCTAAACAAGCCTGATTACAACCAATGCAAGTATTGATTTCGTCTGAACGATTTTCCATTGCCTTTACTACAAATTCAGGGTCAGCTAAAAATGGTCTTGCCATTGATATCATATCGGCATCACCACGAGCTAGCACCTCCTCTGCCACTTCCGGCGTATTGATTCGGTTTGAAGTAATGACAGGGATAGACAAAGCTTTTCTAAATTTAGCCGTTACCCAAGTAAAAGCAGCACGTGGTACTTTAGTGATGATGGTAGGAATACGTGCTTCGTGCCAACCAATACCAGTATTGATAATAGTGGCGCCTGCTTTTTCAATGGCTTGACCTAACTCAACCACTTCATCATAAGTCGAACCACCTTCAACTAGGTCCAACATCGACAAACGATATATAATGATAAACTTCTCACCCACAGCTTCGCGAACGCGGCGCACTACTTCCAACGGTAAACGAATGCGATTTTGATATGAACCGCCCCATTCATCATCTCTATGGTTAGTTCGAGCCGCAATAAACTGATTTAAGAAGTAACCTTCAGAACCCATTATTTCTACTCCATCGTAACCCGCCTTTTGCGCTTGTACCGATGTGTCTATAAAATCTTGTATTTGTTTTTCTATTCCTGCTGCATCCAAAGCTTTGGGCTTAAAGGGATTGATTGGAGCTTGTACTGCAGATGGAGCAACTAGTGCTGGATTATAAGCGTAGCGACCCGTGTGTAATATTTGCATGCAGATTTTACTGCCATGCTTATGCACCGCATCTGTGATCATTTTGTGGTGGCTAATGGCTTCTTCAGAATCCAGAAGATTAGTGTCTTTGTGTGTGGCCCCTTCATCATTTGGCCCTATACCGCCTGTAACAATCAGGCCTACTCCACCTTTTGCTCTCTCTGCAAAATAAGCGGCCATTCGTACGTGACCATTAGGTGCCTCTTCAAGACCAGTGTGCATGGAACCCATTAGCACTCTGTTTTTGAGCTGAGTAAAACCCAAATCTAAAGGTTTAAGTAGATGCGGGTATTTTTCTAAGCCTTGAGATAATGCAGTATTTACAGTCATATAAATATTATTCCTATTGTTCAAATTAGTTATATTTTGGGGATGCTGACTTACATGCCAGAAGATTTTTTGTGGAGTTCACTGTAAACAGGCAAACGTTTCTCTTGTCCCGCTGTCATTGCTTCATTTACGTCAGGCATTTGTAACATGCCACTTTGCCAAGTAGCCATATAATTTAAGCTGTCTGATACGCTGTGATCACGTGTATAGTTAATCATTTCCTTACACCCTGATACGGCCATTGGAGAGTGCATGGCAATTTGGGTCGCAATTTTCATGACCGCTTTGAGCATACTTTTCTGATCAGCAAATACTTGATTAACAAACCCACATTCTTTGGCTTCAATACTTGGCATATTGCGCCCAGTGTAAGCTAACTCTCTTACCAGACCTTGCGGTATGAGGTGTGGTAAACGTTGAAGAGTACCTACATCTGCAGTCATACCCAACTCAGTTTCTTTAATCGTGAAAAATGCATCAAGAGTACAATAACGGCTATCTGCAGCACATATCATATCCACAGCGCCGCCTATAGCTCCTCCTTGAATTGCAACAAGTACTGGTATTCTTATTTCTTCTAAAGCATTAAACGCATCCTGTAATTCAAGTATCCATCGACGAGAACGTTCAGCTCTTCTTGCAGGCTCACCTTGAAAGTCTTTGGCCATGTTGGTAAACACTGATAAATCCATACCTGCACTAAAATGCTTACCCTGTGAAGAAATGACAATCACCCGTGCTTTTGACTCTTCATCAATCTTTCTTACCACCGCTGGTAATTCTCGCCAGAATGCTGGCACCATGCTGTTGAGTGCCTCTGGACGACTCAGTTGGATATGAGCGATGTGGTTTTCGATGTTCACCGACAACGTTTCTAACGCAAATAAATTGATATCAGGCAACTCATACTCCTTGGATTAGCTATGCGCTTAACAATAAAAATTAATACATAAAGCCAAAGCTGATAGCAGAACATTAAACTAGACATCGTCAAGATAAAAGCTTATGTTGACGCTGTCAAGATATCAAACATCAAATATATTAATAGACGTTTATGAGTCATCAAGCAGAATCAGAACCTAAACAAAATAAGTCGAGTTATCACCATGGTGACTTGCGAAGTACACTTCTTTATGCGGCTAATTCACTGCTAAAAGAAATGGGTATTGAAGGGTTGTCTTTACGCAAATTAGCCGACAAGGTTGGCGTGTCTCGCACCGCACCCTACCACCATTTCAAAGATAAAAATCAATTGCTTTGTGCTATTGCTGAACAAGGCTTTGTGCATTGGCAACAAGACGCTGAATTCATATTTAACCAAGATATGTTGCCTCCTAAAGAAAAATATCGGCAATTTTTTCATGGCTATATTACTTATGCAGCTGATAACCCAGAATTGTACGACTTAATGTTTGGTCGTACAATTTGGAAACTAAATAGTGCTACTAATGAACTACGAAGCGTTGCTTACCCAAGTTTTAATTATCAAGTAGAAATGACTAAAAAATGGCAGTTGCAGGGATTGATGCCTCGCGGTGAGGATACCTTACGTTTGTCGCAAGTCACATGGGGCACAATGCACGGTATAGCACGCTTATTAATTGACGGTATTTACGCTGACCGAAGCCATATTGATGAAATGTGCGACTGCGCGGTTAATTTGTTCACACAACAATTGACACAATCTAAATAACCCAGAAATAATAAATCGTACAAATACTAATTAGACTAGTAACTTTAATTTATTTCCAACCTTGTACCCATTGTTGCGTGTCTTTTAAGTCTGGCCAATAGATCTGTGTTGAACATTTGGACATTACAGCCTCTATCAAACATGAAACAACAGCTGCATCTTCATCGTATTCGACTTCAATAATAATAAAATGTTTTTCTTTATTTAAAGGCGATACAGCTGTCCATTTACTATTCAGCAGCTTTTTGGGGGAGATTTTATTCAATACGTTTCCTAAATTTATCCATGAACTAATGACATTATTACTTAAAATATCATTAGATTGACTAAAGATATTTTATTTATCTGTGGCATTTGGATTTTAGAGACTCTAGTTGACGGGTTTTCTAACATAAAAGAGAGCAGCTATAGATGCAAACTGAAATCTGGCACACAAGAAATATTAAACCTAACATTACTAACGACAACAATATGCGAAGATCAGATGCGAAGATCAGATGTTCAAGAATAAGAAAAATAAAAGCATTGTGCTAATCGAGCGTTTTATCTTTTTAAACACTATTGTTTGCTAAAAACGATGCAATATTTCCATGGGAACTCTTACGACTGGGCACACATCACGCAGACTAGTCATAAATAGTTTTTCATGGTTTTGACATTCTAATCACAACGCGGCGGTTTTTAGCTCGTGTACTTTCATTAGTGTTAGGTGATATGTGCCGCCTCTCACCATGTCCTGTGATCTCTATGCGTTCTGGGGATACCCCCATAGAACTCAAAAACGTTTTTATTTTTAATGCTCTGCGTATAGAGATTTCTTTGTTGACTGCTCGACCACCAAAACTATCGGTATAGCCGTCCAATAATATAAGTTCTAAATCAGTATCTTCTTTTAAATATTCACCAATAGCAGCTAGGCGTTTCTGCGAGTATTTAGTCAAATTAGTGTTATTAAAATGATACGTGAGCACTGTATACGCAATATCTTGGAAACTATAAGGTAATAGATTTGCTACACATTGCGCAAATTGTTTATACGGAATAGCAAAGTTACTAGCGTTTAATCCCACTGCCACTTTATCATGCGGGTTGTACCAATCCTGATAATATATAGTTGGCCAGAAACCTTTCTCTAACTCTGTCAACATAATCCAAGCAGTTTGTTCAGGTAAGTCACCATTGTATTGCTTAAGAATAGGCATATCCGCAATGGTGCGTTGTACTTTTCCGGGCATCCATTTTGGTGGAACTGAATTCACTACAGCGACACCATAAGACTTAGGAAGAAGTAGCATATCCAGTTCAAACTCCATGTTAAGCTGTTTTGATGCAAAACTTCTAAAAATGGCTTCTCCATAACCAGGGAGTTTATGGTTTAACGTGCATTGTAAACGACTTTTATTTTTGAGCTTCCAATCTGAGTTCTCAACTTTCGTATAATATTGGCGTAATGCAGCTTTAGTGTTTAAAGACGCTAAAATCTGTCTCTTATATTCATCTCCGAGCCCACGAGACCGTACTAGATCTCGTATGCCGTCTTCTGCTTGAA